>JBJECZ010000102.1:0-28657 GCA_051871555.1 Muribaculaceae bacterium
AGCCACCGGCATCTTGAGTAACCACTGTGCGCACCTCGCCCGAGGCAAGCACCATCTCGTAGGTGCGAGCCGCCTCAATGGCGCACGGGAAATAATAGTCGCGAATCATGCCAAGCTGCGGATGCTTGATGGTGATTCGCTGTATTCCGTGGGGCACATACACCCAAATCTCACTCGCTTCCTGACGCGTCTTTACTATGCCAGCCATACCGCCCTCGAAGGTGAAACCGGTTTGCGTAGTAACCACCTTAATGAGCGCAGCCACCTCGCCGTTCTAGTCTTTCACCATAGTGCCGGCAATGTTTGCCGTGAGGTCGTTGGGCAGCGGTTTGAACGACGTCACCGACAGCGACTGGGCAACGGCAGCCATGCCGCATATCATTAGGGAGAGAAATAGGGTTATTCTTGATTTCATAGGTGTTTTGGGGTTTATAATCAGCCAAAATTATAACATTTTTTGCAAAAAACATCCGCCATTTGCAAGAAATATCACTTAAACAGCGACATAATGGGTCTGCCCACCCACGCTTGTGGCTGCTTGAGGCGCAAGATGTAAGCCATCGTTGCCGCCACATCGTATTGCACAATGCTTTCGGTGAGCTGCACGCCGCCGGTGCGAATGCCTTTGCCTGCCACAATCAGCGGAGTTTCCATTTCCTCCCAAGTCTTGCCGCCGTGGCCCTTGTTGATGCCGCCGTGGTCGGAAGTGATGATAAACACCGTGTCGTCGATTATACCGGCATCTTCCACCGCCTTGACAATGCGAGCCAGATAGCCGTCGAGTTCAACAAGCTTGGCATAATACGCCGGGGTGTCGTGGCCATCGACGTGCCCGGTGTGGTCGGGCGAATCGAAACAGATTGCCAGCAGCTGCGGTTTGTTTTCTTTGATGTATTTCTCAGCCATTTCGGCAAGCAGCGCGGGATGTTTCTCAAAGTCACGAGCTTGCGCATGGCAGCTCAGCGACAGCGTGTCGACGAGATATTTTATGCCTTCCCACTCATAAAGCACGCCCGATACGGCTTCGGGGCGCTGGTCGCGAAGCAACTGAAATATGGTGGGGAAAATGTTGTTTTTATACAACTGGCGAGGCTTCACTTCGGGCACACGCGAACCCCAATCAGTGTAGCCGTGCACCTCCGGACCGGCGCCCATAAACATCGACGCCCAGTTGACGGCGCTCGACGAGGGCAACACAGCACGCTTCTGCAGCGTGTAGCAGCCCTGTTGCATAAGCTGTTTCACGGTTGGCATTTCGGCTTTTTCAACGCTATACGAGCCCCATCCGTCGAAGCCTACATAAATAATGTGACCGGCGCGAGGCTTAGCCGCCCACGCAGTGCAGCAAAAGATTGCCGAAGCAATCAGCAGTGTAATTCTCTTTTTTGTCATAGTTTGGTTAATATTTGGTTATCTATATTTTTCTAAAAAAGATTAGGCAACTGCCATCCGGTGATATAAGAAATTTGCGGGATGAGCGACATGGCTATTTTGCACTGTCCCTGATAGTTAGGATGCGAGTCGGCACCAAGGTCGTGAGGATGCTTCACCACGCCAAGCAAGCTGTGAGCAATGGTAACGCCTTGCATGCCCGATGTGCGTTCGCCAAGTCGGGCAACTGCAGCACGCAAATAGAGGTTGGCAGCGTGAGGCGCAATACACAGCACCGGCACCTCGCCATATTTAGCCTTGATGTTTTCGATGAGTTTCACATATCCGCCCACATATTGCTCCTCGGTGGGAATAGCTGTTGGCGAGAAGTCGTTTTCGCCAAGCATAATCATCACCAAGTCGGGGCGATAGGCTTTAAAATCATATTTTTGCTTGCCGTGAGCGTCGAACAGGCGTTGCCAGCGCTTGGGCATATTGTCGGCGCTCTCCTGCACGCTGTCGCCGTAGTGGCGCACGATGCCCTGACCGGAATGTGCCACCAGCACATAGTCGGCGTCGAAATATCGCGCCACGATGCAGCCGTAAGCCTTATTGCAGTTCTCCGTTTCGAGGCTGAAATGCTCGTCGGCGCTCTTGCTCTCGGTACCGTAGCCGCAGGTGTAACTGTCGCCAATCACCTCAATGAGGCGTTTTCGTGGTTCAACGGCAAACAGCTTGCCGCCGCGTGCCGGCTCGATGGCACGAACAGTGGTGCAACCAAACTCGCCTTCGGTGCACTTTTGCAGCCTGAGCACATGCTTGCCTTTGCCCAAGCCCGTTGCCAGGCTGTAGGTGCGTGCCGTTTTTCCTTCAACCTTTATCTTGCTCAACACCTTGCCGTCGACAATCACATTATGGTAGCTCGTGCCCTCGTCGCTCAGCACAGCCGAGATGCCGTCGCCCGAGAATCCCACCTCAAAATATGTGCCAACCCAGTCGTAGCGCACGCCTCCATCGGCACAGCGCTCCACGCGACCCACATAGCGAATCACGTCGCTGCTTGCAGCTACTGTATCTGCTATGGCATTGGCTGAAAACACTGCCAACATCAAGCCCAAGATTACATGTTTAATCATAATTCGTTTCTTTATTTATTTAGGTTTATTGATAATTATTTTATGCGTATTTAGTCATATCACTCAGATTGCACATCCATGAAAAAAACGGATGCATAAGCGCCTTACGCGCTATTGCAAAGTTACTACTATTTATTGATATATGCACAAAATAATTTCACCATGTATGCAACCGACACGTTGGCAAAACGAAAGTGTTTTGCACATCGCGACGATATTTTTTTAGATTAATTGAAAAATTATTGTCAAAAAGTTTTGCCAAGCAAATAAAAAAACATTATATTTGCACACGAAAAGAAAATTTCGCGACAATGAAACGATTTTATGCATATAGCTTCTTTTATTACTTTTATTTTAACAGAAAATGAAAGGCGGGAGCTTGCGTGCATGCAATTTTTTTTGAGGAGAATGATTAACGATATAATCCCGCCACTCGATGAGCAGTGACGGGATTTTTTATTAACCCAAAACAAAACTACAAAACCAACTCATTTCGGGCAATGAAACGAATAACGATACAAGGCGAAGCAGGATGCTTTCACGATGCCACGGCGCACGAATATTTTGCAGGCGAGGATATTGAAACCATAGCCTGCCCGTCGTTCCGCGAGATGTTCGACATGCTGCATGCCGACTCAAGCCTCATTGGCACGCTCGCCATCGAAAACACCATAGCGGGCAGCCTGCTGCAGAACCACGAACTGCTGCGCGGCAGCGACCTCACCATCGTGGGCGAGCACAAGATGTACATCTCGCAGAGCCTCGCCGCGCTGCCCGGGCAAGAGCTAAACGACATTCACGAAGTGGTGTCGCACCCCATAGCCCTGATGCAATGCGAGGACTACCTGCTGCAACACCCGTGGATGAAGATGGTGGAAGGCTACGACACCGCCGGTTGCGCCAAACAGATTGCCGAACGTGGTTCGATGGGCAGCGCCGCAATCTGCGGAACATACGCCGCAAAGCTCTACGGGCTGCAAGTGCTTGCCGAGGACATACAAACCAACAAACGCAACTTCACCCGATTCCTCATCATTGCCCACCCCGACCAAGCCGAGGCGCTCAAAGCCGATTGCAAGCCCAACAAAGCCTCGTTGGCATTCACGCTGCCCCACGAGGGCGGAAGCCTCTCGAAGGTGCTCACAATCTTCTCGTTCTACGACCTCAACCTCACCAAGATACAATCGCTGCCTATTATCGGGCGCGAATGGGAATACCGATTCTACATCGACCTCACTTTCACCGACTATCGCCGCTACCGACAATCGCTCGATGCAGTGATGCCATTGATTAACGATTTTAAAAACTTAGGAGAATATGCCGAATTCACAACAAAATAATGCCATCGAGCCTGCTCGCCGAGTGGCTACAGTAAAAGAATACTATTTCTCGAAAAAGCTGCGCGAAGTGGCTCAGCTCAACGCCCAAGGCCGCGACATCATCTCGCTGGGCATTGGCGGCCCCGACCGTCCGCCTCACCCCGAAGTGGTGGCTACGCTGTGCACCGAAGCCTCGAAACCCGACGCTCACGGCTATCAACCTTATGTTGGTCTGCCTGCTCTGCGCCGCGCCTACGCCGATTGGTATAAAAAATTCTATAATGTAACACTCGACCCCGACCGCGAGATTCAGCCGCTCATCGGCTCGAAGGAAGGTATTCTGCACACCACGCTAACATTCGTCAACCCCGGCGACGGCGTGCTGGTGCCTAATCCGGGATACCCCACATACACCTCGGTGAGCCGACTTGCTGAAGCCGAGATTTTCACCTACGACCTGCGCGAGGACACCGGTTGGCAACCCGACTTCGACGCTCTGGAGCAGCTTCCTCTCGAACGCATCAAACTGATGTGGGTGAACTACCCGCACATGCCCACCGGTCGCTGCGCCTCGCTTGAGCTATTTGAGCGATTGGTCGACTTTGGCAAACGTCACGGCATAGTGATTGTGAACGACAACCCTTATAGCTTCATCCTCAACGAAAAGCCTCTGAGCATCTTCAACGTGGAAGGCGCCAAAGACATTGCCATTGAAATGAATTCGCTATCGAAATCGCACAACATGCCGGGCTGGCGTATGGCTATGGTTGCCGCCAAACCGCAGTTCATCGAATGGATTCTGAAAGTGAAATCGAACATCGATTCCGGTCAGTTCAAGCCAATGATGATGGCTGCCGCACGCGCGCTGCAATGCGACGCCGACTGGTACGGCGAAATCAACGCCGTGTATGCCGAACGCCGACAGATTGCCGAACAGATATTGAATGTGCTGGGCTGCCACTTCGACCCTGCTCAACGCGGCTTGTTCCTCTGGGGCAGAATACCCGATTGCTACACCGGCTCCGAACAGCTTGCCGACCGTCTGCTCTACGACGCCCGCGTGTTTGTCACCCCGGGATTCATCTTCGGCTCGAACGGCAACCGATACATACGCATCTCGCTTTGCGCCACCAAGGAGAAGATGACCGAAGCGCTCAACCGCATCAAGCAATTTGCAGATAACTGCAACAATACAAACGATTAACCCTCAAAACATCATATTATTATGGAAGATTTAAAACCTATTGCAATAGAAGGCATTAGCAACAAAAAACCCGTGGTGATTGCCGGACCGTGCAGCGCCGAGACTGAAGAACAAGTGATGTCGACAGCTAAAAACC
The DNA here is from genome assembly GCA_051871555.1 of Muribaculaceae bacterium. Classification (GTDB taxonomy): domain Bacteria; phylum Bacteroidota; class Bacteroidia; order Bacteroidales; family Muribaculaceae; genus SFTJ01. The sequence goes on from JBJECZ010000102.1 coordinate 5,167, forward strand.
TCGCCGCTAACGGCGTGAAAATATATCGTGCAGGAATCTGGAAACCTCGCACCAAACCAGGCGGCTTTGAAGGCGTGGGCGAACCGGGTCTGGAATGGCTCAAACGCGTGAAAGCCGAAACCGGAATGGCTACAGCCACCGAAGTCGCCACTAAGGCTCACGTCGAAGCGGCTTTGAAAGCCGGCATCGATGTGCTGTGGATTGGCGCTCGCACCTCAGCTAACCCATTTGCCATGCAAGAGATTGCCGATGCCCTGCAAGGCAACCCCGAAGTGAACGTACTGGTGAAAAACCCCGTGAACCCCGACATCGAGCTGTGGATTGGTGCAATACAGCGCATCTACAACGCTGGCATTCGTCACCTCGGCGCCATTCATCGCGGCTTCAGCACCTATGGCAAGCACCTCTACCGCAACCTGCCGCAATGGCACATCCCCATCGAGCTGCGCCGCCGCATTCCGCAACTGCAAATCTTCTGCGACCCTTCGCACATAGGCGGCAAACGCGAACTGGTGGCTCCTCTGGCACAGCAAGCCATGGACATGGGCTTCGACGGCTTGATTGTTGAAAGCCACTGCGACCCCGACTGCGCTTGGAGCGACAAGAGCCAGCAAGTCACCCCCGACGTTCTTAACTTTATCCTTAATACTCTCGTGATTCGCGAAACCACACAAACCACCGAAAACCTCACGCTGTTGCGCCAACAAATCGACCAAATCGACAACGAACTGCTTGAAATTCTCAACAAACGCATGCGTGTGTCGCGCGAAATTGGTCAGTACAAAAAGGAACACAGCATGCCTGTGGTGCAAGCCACTCGCTACGATGCCATCCTCAACAACCGCGTGAAACTCGCTGTTGAAATGGGAATGAGCGCCGACTTCATGAAGGAAGTGCTCGAAGCAATTCACGGCGAATCGGTGCGCCAGCAAATCGAGGTGCTCAACAACCGCGCAAAATAAAACCGTTTCACACTCACAACAACTCAGAAAGAAAACGAAATGAAAATACTCATATTAGGTGCCGGCAAAATGGGCTCGTTCTTTTGCGACGTGCTCAGCTTCAACCACGAAGTGGCAATTTTCGACATCGACCCGCAAAAGCTGCGCTTCACCTTCAACGCTCAGCGCTTCACCTCGTACGACGAAATCAGCGAATTTGCACCCGAACTGATAATCAACGCCGTAACGGTGAAATACACCATCGAAGCGTTCAACAAAGTGCTGCCCTACCTGCCCGACAACTGCATTCTCAGCGACATTGCTTCGGTGAAAAACGGCCTGCCCGAGTTCTATGCCGGCTGCAACCACCCGTTTGTGAGCACGCACCCCATGTTCGGTCCCACTTTCGCCTCACTGAGCAACCTGTCGAGCGAAAATGCCATCATCATCTCCGAAAGCGACCACCTCGGCAAAGTGTTTTTCAAAGACCTATACAGCACTCTGCATCTCAACATCTTTGAATACACATTCGCCGAACACGACGAAACCATTGCATTCTCGCTGTCGATACCGTTTGCAAGCACTCTGGTGTTTGCCAGCGTGATGAAGCACCAAGACGCCCCTGGCACAACATTCAAGCGCCACATGGCAATTGCTCGCGGACTGATGTCGGAAGACGACTATTTGCTGCAAGAAATCCTCTTTAACCCGCGCACAAACACGCAACTCGACAAGATTAAAGAGCAACTCACTCGACTGCAAGCAATTATCGAGCAGCGCGACTCCGTGGCAATGAAGCAATATCTCGACGAAGTGCGCGCCAACATCAAATAATGCAACCACAAAAATTCATAGTCATGGCAGCGAAAAAATCATTCTTCGCTGCCATTATTATAATATTTTAACAATTATGTAACAAACTTATAGCTCCTACCCAGTTAATTATTCGGTTTAAATTACAATTAACCCATTCATTTTTCGTAACTTTGCAGCCGAATCTCAAAAACTATAGTTTATTACGAAATGGAATTTACCGCAAGGCAATTAGCCGAACTCGTGCACGGCACCGTCGAGGGCGATGGAAACGTGACAATTAACACATACTCCAAAATTGAGGAAGCAAGCAAAGGCAGTCTGACTTTCTTAGCTAACCCTAAATATACACACTACATCTATACCACCGAGGCATCAGCAGTGCTCGTACACAACGATTTTGTTGCCGAACAGCCTGTTTCAGCCACCCTCATCCGTGTTGAGGACCCATATTCTACTCTTGCCCAGCTGCTCAACATGGTGCAAGAAGCACTCAACCCACGCAAACATGGCATCGAGCAGCCATCTTATGTTAGCGAAGGCGTTGCCTTGCCCGACGACATCTATCTTGGAGCATTTGCCTATATTGGCAAAAATGTGAAGATAGGCAACGGCGTGCAAATCTATCCGCAAGTATACATTGGCGACAACGTGGTGATTGGAAATAACGTAACTCTCTATCCTGGATGCCGCATCTATCATGGCTGCCAGATTGGCAACAACTGCATCATACACGCCGGCGTGGTGATTGGCAGCGACGGCTTCGGCTTCGCTCCTCACAACGGCGACTTCATTAAGATTTCGCAAATCGGCAACGTGGTGATTGAGGACAACGTGGAAATCGGTTCGAACTCAACACTCGACCGCGCCACAATGGGCAGCACCATCATTCGCGAAGGCGTTAAGCTCGACAACCTCATTCAAATTGCTCACAACGTGGAAGTTGGCGAGCACACAGTGATGGCTGCGCAAGTGGGCATTGCCGGCTCAACAAAAATTGGCAAAAACAACCAATTCGGCGGTCAAGTGGGCGTAGCCGGACACATCACCATTGGCGACAACAACTGCATTGGCGCACAATCGGGAATACCCAACTCGATTGGCTCTAATATGCGCGTGATTGGCGCTCCAGCCATCAACGCTCTGGACTTTGCCCGTCAGCAAGTCTACTTCAAGCGTCTGCCTGAAATGGCTAACGACATCAAGCGACTGAAAAAAGAATTAGATGAAATTAAAAACAAATAAAATAAACTCACTCCTAATTATATGAAACAATGTACACTGAAAGGCGAATTTCATGTTAGTGGAAAAGGCCTTCACACCGGTATGCAAATCGAAGCAACATTCTCGCCGGCACCCGAAAACACCGGCTATGTGTTTAAGCGAATCGACCTCGAAGGCGAGCCAACCCTGCTGGCTGTAGCCGAAAACGTGGTTGAAACCGTGCGCGGCACAGTTATTGGCAACAACTCGATGCGCATCAGCACCATCGAACACGCTCTTGCCGCTCTCTATGCTGCCGGAATCGACAACTGCCTCATCACACTCAACGCTCCCGAACTGCCTATCCTCGACGGTAGCGCAATTGAATACGCCGAAAAAATCGACGAGGTGGGAATCGTAGAGCAGGATGCCGAAAAAGACTATTATATTGTAAAACAAAAAATAGAAGTCGTTGACGAAAAGACCGGCTCGTCGCTCATCGTTTTGCCCGACGAAGACTTTTCAATCGACACAATGATTGAATTCGATTCGCCTATTCTGCAGAACCAATTTGCATCGCTCAACTCAATGAAGCGCTTCAAGAGCGACATTGCTGCCAGCCGCACATTCGTGTTCGTGCGCGAAATCGTTGCCCTGCTCAACGCAAATCTCATCAAGGGCGGCGACCTCGACAACGCTATCGTAATCTACGACCAACCAATGAGCCAGGAACAACTCAACAAGATTTCTGAGCTCATGGGCGTGCCACCAGTTGAAGTTGCCAACTTGGGCTACATCAACAACAAGCCGCTGGTGTTCCCTAACGAACCAGCACGCCACAAGTTGCTCGACGTGATTGGCGACATCGCACTCATCGGACGCCCTCTGAAAGGTCGCATCATCGCCAACAAACCGGGCCACACACTCAACGCCACTTTCTCGAAGAAGATTCGCCGAGAAATCAAGCGCCAAGAAGTGCAAGCCCCAATCTACAACCCCAACATAGCCCCAGTGATGGACATCAACCGCATTCGCGAATTGCTCCCTCACCGCTATCCATTCCTCTTGGTTGACAAGATTATCGAAGTGGGCGACAACCACATTGTTGGCGTGAAAAACATGACTCAAAACGAGCCGTTCTTCCAAGGCCACTTCCCACAAGAACCTGTTATGCCGGGAGTGCTGCAAATCGAAGCCATGGCACAAGTAGGCGGCCTGCTCGTGCTCAACGTGGTTGACGAACCCGAGCGCTATTCAACCTACTTCATGAAAATCGACAACGTGAAGTTCCGTCAGAAAGTGGTTCCGGGCGACACCCTCATCTTCCACCTCCAGCTCATGAGCGAAATTCGCCGCGGCGTTGCCACCATGAAAGGCTATGCATTCGTAGGCGAAAAGATGGTGTCGGAAGCCGAATTCATGGCACAAATTATCAAGAACAAATAATTTAATAACCAAATATACGAAACATTATTCACAAACAATTTACTGATAATGGAAAATCGCAACCTGTCTTGCATCCATCCCGATGCTAAAATTGCAGAAAACGTGATTATTGGTCCGTTTGTCACCATCGAGGCTGATGTTGAAATAGGCGAAGGTACTGAAATACAAAGCGGAGCCGTGATTCTCAACGGTTCGCGCATTGGCAAAAATTGCCGAATCCACTCTGGCGCCGTGATTGGCGGACTGCCTCAGGACCTCAAATTCCGCGGCGAAAAAACCTACGCAATCATCGGCAACAACACCGTAATCCGCGAGTTTGCAACCATCAACCGAGGCACTGCTTCGAAAGGCAAAACCGTGATTGGCGACAACTGCCTTATCATGGCATACTGCCACGTGGCTCACGACTGCCTGCTACATAACAACATCATCATGTCAAACGCTTGCCAGATTGCCGGCGAAGTGGAAATTGAAGACTATGCAGTGATTGGCGGCGGCACGCTCGTGCATCAGTTCACTCACATCGGACAACACATCATGCTGCAAGGCGGCTCGCACGTCAACAAGGACATTCCTCCATATGCAATGGTTGGTCGCGAACCGATTTCATACATCGGCATAAACGTGGTGGGCTTGCGTCGCCGCGGATTCACTCCTGAGCAACTCGGCAGAATACAAGAAACCTACCGCTACATCTATTTCTCCGACCTCAACAACACCGACGCTCTCAACAAGATTGAAGACGAAACCCAATCGAGCCCCGAGCGCGACCTTATTGTTGACTTTGTGCGCAACTCCACCCGTGGCATCGTCCGCGCCGTAAACTAATTTTTCGGCAAGATTACGCAAGTATATAATACATTATTATATTACTATAATAGCCCCGACAGCAATCGCTGTCGGGGCTATTTAGTTATTCTATCAATTAGAATCAGAATTCGGGATAGAGGCCCTTGATTGGGGTTACGCCGATACCGGGCTTGTCGCTTGGTGTTACACGGCCGTCAATCACTTTCACGCCTTCGAATATATCTTGGGCGATGAGCACGTTGCCGTCGAGGTCTGCCCAGTCGATGAGCGGACTCAACTGCGTTGCTGCAGCAATGGCGCACGATGTTTCGGTCATACATCCGCACATAATCTTCATGCCAAAGGCGCGAGCAAGCGTAATCATCTTGTAGGCTTCGCTCATGCCAGTGCTCTTCATCAGCTTGATATTGATGCCGTCGTAATAGTCCTTCAGCTTAACGATGTCGGGCAAACGGTGGAATACCTCATCGGCGATAATAGGCAGCGGACTACGCTCGCGAATCCATGCCGTTTCGTCGAGTTTGTCCTCCATCATGGGTTGCTCAACAAAGAGGCAATTTTTATCGGCAAGATATTCGCACATTTCAAGTGCCTGTTCTTTAGTTTTCCAACCGCGGTTGGCGTCGACGCAGATTGGGCGGTCGGTGCATTGACGAATAATGTCGACCATCTCCTTGTCATTGTCCAGACCAAGCTTGATTTTTATCACCTTATAGTCGTCGGCTTCTTTAATCTTTTGTTTCACAACTTCAGGAGTGTCGATGCCGATTGTGAACGACGATTTCGGAATCTTGTCGAGCGACAAGCCCCAAATCTTATACCATGGCTGCCCAATTAGCTTGCCCACAAGGTCGTGCAAAGCTATGTCGACCGACGCTTTTGCCGAGCGGTTCTCAACTTCCACGCCATCAACGTAAGCCAATATTTCCTCCATCTTAAACGGGTCGTTAAACTGGCTCAAGTCGAGCTTCGAAAGGAACTTGGTTACACTGGCAATGCTTTCGCCCAGATACGGCGGCATCGAAGCTTCGCCATAACCCACAACGCCTTCGTATTCAAGTTTCACCTGCACACCCGGAGTGGAGGTGCGGCTCGACTTGGCAAGGTTGAATGCATGGCGCAATTTCAGTTCGAATGGAGTGAACGACAGTTTCAAGCGTCCCGATTTAGCGGTTTTCTTCGTTGGAGCACCAAAAGCCGAAATCGAAATCGGTGCCGAAGCGGCTATGATTCCCAAGCCGGCTCCCACCAAAAATTTTCTTCTGTCCATATTGTTGTATAGTTTTTTGTAGGTTTATATTCAATTATTTCACAAAATACCACGGATGGTTTCTCACAGCCACAATGCCTTTCGAGCCCACTTTGCCGTTAATGCGGCTGATTGAGAGGAACGGCGTGGTGAGGTAATCGTCGTCGTCGGGGTTTACGCTGTTGATTTTCACCTGACCGGAGCAGTGAATGTATTTTCCGTCGCGCAAATAAATGGCAACGTGCGTAACGCGACCCGAAGCAGTGCCAAAGAACAGCAAATCGCCGGTTTGTGCCGACTTCCATTCTTCAGCCTTGATGATTTCGCCGGTGAGCGCCTGCTGCGACGCATCGCGCTGCAATATGATGCCATTTGAGAAATAGCTCACCTTAGCCAATCCCGAGCAATCGGTAAGCTTGGTAGATGTGCCGCCCCACAAGTAACCCGAACCCATCATGCGATGGGCAGTGGCTTCGATTTGTGCAGCATTGAAGTCCAGTTTTGCCCATTCGGCAAACTCTTGCAATTCTTTAGCTTCTACATAGCCTTCGCGTCCGTCAGGCGTGGCAAGCTTAATCCATTTGCCCTTGTTTACGGTGCCGCGATATTCAAGTATGTTGCCCATCACCAGGTCGCTCACGGTCTGGTCGCCTGCAGGTTCACTCACCAAACGGGTTTGATATACGGTGACAATGTAGCGCTTAGCCGATTTCCATTCATTAAGGCGTGCAGCGTCGATGCGCACAAGCGAATTGCCGGGCACAAATGCAATATAATCGTCGGGCATGCGCACACGATACCAGTCGCCATCGCGGTCGAGCACCTGCAACGGCATTCCCATGATGCCCTGAGTGGCCATCTCGGCAGAATGTTTGCCGGCAGTGCGAAGCGAAGCCACCGACAGTTTCACCAATGCCCACGGTTTTTCAGGCATATTTTCAAGCACAATCAAATTGTTGTTAAACTTCACTCCTGCATCGTTCAGTGCCTTTTCTATGGCTGTGTTCAGCCGATTGCTGTCCACCTTGCCATAGAGTGTCACCACTCCGTTCTGCAAAGTGGTGTTCACGTCCCATATCGCCGTTCTGCCGTCGGGCGCAATTTCTTTCTTCAGGTTAGCGAGTAATTCGCCCACGTTTTGCGCACACATTATATTGATTGATATTGCCATCAAAAAAACAATAAAACTTAGTTTTTTCATATCTGTCAATTATGTTATTTTATCGGTTCCATACTGTTTATCTTCAAATGATAATCCCACTGGCTGTATTCCAGGTTGCCGCCACGCCATTCCACCTCGCCGGCTTGCGAATCCACGGTTTCGCTTCGCACAAAGGTCTTCTTTGGTGAAAATTCGCCGCATACGCCCTCGTTGGCAGCCATACGGTAGACGTCGAGTCCCGACTTATAGTAGTCGGCAAGCGGCTCGGTGCGAGTGCCGCGACCAAACGAAGGGTCGGTTGGCACCCATCCAATGCCCTCGAAATAGGTTTCAGCCCAGTCGTGCAGGTTCACCTCGCCCGGATGCAGCATCCAGCCGCTTTCCCAACGCGCCGGGATGCCGATGCTGCGGCACAAAGTGATATAGAGCAGCGCCACCTGTCCGCAGTCGCCATGCTGAATGTGCAGCACATATTCCGGAATGTTGGGGATGGTGCTGTATTCGCGCGCACCTGCCCACTCAAAGTTACCGGCAATCCAATCGTAAATCTTCGATGCCTGCAGCACAGGATTGGTTTCGGTGCCTACGATGGTTTTGGCAAGAATTTGCATCTGCGGCGTCACCACTTGATGAGGGAACTCAGATGCTGAGTAGCGTTTGTAGGTTGCCGATTGCTTGTCGTAAGGCTTCAAGCGCTTGAGCATAGTGCTTTGCGGAATGTGGCGTTCGCCCACGTCGTAGGTGTAGTTGATTTCAAAATGAGTTTTCTTGCCAGCCTCGGCTTTTGCCTCCATATATACAGTGTGGTGTACACTGCCCTGCGACAATGTGGCAGGATGCGACGACTTAACGAGCGTAACATTTTTCTGACGAAGGTTTTCGTAAGGCAGCGGCATCCACACACGCAGCGTTTCGCCGGCGGGCACTGCATCAGCGTCCACATCAATGCTCATGGTGATGTCGGCATGATGCCAGTTGCGTGTGCCATTACGGTCGGCTTTGGTGAGCATCGCCTCGGCATAATGCTTTTCGGTTGTGGCATAGTCGGCGTGACGCGACTTTTCATTAGCCACAGCAAACAACTCGCGGTTGAGCAGGCGGAAATTGCTGATGCCGCGGCGGAACCACCATTCTTGGCCGTCAATCAATCGATATTCAATGTATTTGTCGAGCTTCCAACGCTCAATCTCGGCATCGGTCACCGGGCGGCCTACAACATCCTCAATGCGCAGTCTGCCCACAGCAGGGCTGATGCTGAAGTCGCGACGAGTGCGCTGCATGATTTGCTGCAACGAGTCGATGCGGATTTTATTTGCATCTTTTTCTGACTGAGGCAGCCCTTCAAGCACAATCTGCGCCTTGGCAAACGCGCCTTCGTCAATCATCTGGTTCACATCGCCAAGCCACGACTGAGCCCCGGCTGACAATGCCGATACACACAAAGCCGAAGCTAATAGAATCTTCTTATTCATCTTATTAACAATTACAAAAATTTCCTATTATGAACAATTTCAAGTGTCAATCAATATTGCGAACACAACTCACATTGCTGCACTATCATAGTGAATTAACCGGCACCTTCTGCTACGCAAAGATAATGAAATATCGCCAAATTCTTTAATTCTTTAATGAAAAATCATCTTTTCATATCATATTGCAAGCAATTGGCGATATTTCAATATACTGATTACATAAACACCGGTGTCACCTCATAAGTGGTGTCTTCTTTAGCTGCGAATTTAGTTATGTAATAGCGTCCGTCGCGTGTAGTAGTCGCTTTCACGTCCTTAATTTGCAAAGGCAACAATGTTCTAATCACACATTCGCCGGCGCATTTAGTCTTGATGGTGGCACTGCTTAATTGCTTATTATTCCACTTGATATCAACTTCGTAGCCGCCGCGAGCCTTCAATCCACGCACTTCGCCGGTGCGCCAAGCATCGGGCAGAGCCGGCAACAGATGAATTTCGCCAAGCTGACTTTGCAAGAGCATCTCGGTTGCTCCGGCAGTAGCGCCGAAATTGCCATCGATTTGGAACGGCGGATGCGCGTCGAACATGTTAGGATAGGTTCCTCCGCTCCACGAACCGCCATGTGGGTCGAAGTAATGCATAATCTCGCGGAACATCTTATAGGCATGGTTTCCGTCGAGCAAACGAGCGGCAAAGTTTATCTTCCAAGCCTTGCTCCAGCCAGTGCCGCCGTCGCCGCGCAGTGTGAGTGTAACGTCGGCTGCTTTGGCAAGGTCGGGCGTGGTTAGTGGCGAGATAGAATGACCGGGATGCAAGCCGTAGAGGTGCGAGAGGTGACGATGCTGACGCTCGCTCTCGGCGAACTCCTTGTTCCACTCAAGCAACTGACCTTCGCTGCCTACTTTGTAAGGCGGCAGTTTGGCAAGCATCTTACGCAGTTTTTGAGCATATTTCTTGTCTTTGTTGAGTATCGTTGAAGCCTCTATAACGTTGTTGAACAAGTCGCGAATGATGGCATAGTCCATCGTGCAACCCTCGGTAACCGAGTAATATTTGCCATCGAGCACAAACTTATTTTCGGGCGAAGTAGACGGCGCAGTAACCAGATAGCCGTCCTTTTCAAACAGCCAGTCGCAGAAGAAGTCGGCAGCGAGCTTCATCACCGGATAGGCATGTTCGGCAAGGAACTTCTTGTCGAGGGTGAAGGCATATCGTTCCCACAAGTCTTGGCTGAGCCATCCGCTGGCAGCATACCAGTTAGCCCACACCGGGTCGCCGTCGCCGCAGTTTCCAACAGCATTGGCAAGGCACCAAATGTCGCTGTTTTGGTGAGTCACCCAACCATGTGCACGATAATATTCCCATGCCACACGTTCGCCCACCTTCGACAAATTTTCCACCCACTTCAGCATAGGTTCGTGCATCTCACTCAAGTTGGTGCTCTCCACCAGCCAGTAGTTCATCTCGGTGTTGATGTTGGTGGTGTAGTTTGAGCTCCACGGGGCACGATATTCCTTATTCCAAATGCCTTGCAGATTGGCAGCGATGCCACCTGGACGCGAGCACGAGATGAGCAGATAGCGTCCGAACTGATAATACGTTTCCTCGAGTTGAGTGTCCACAGAGCCTTTGGTGAAGCGGCGCAAACGCTCGTCGGTGGTGAGTTTGGCAAGTTTTTCGGCATCGGCACCGCGCTCCAAATTCAATTCCACACGATTGAAATACTTGCCGAAATCATCCTTATGCGCTTGGTGCACATCGGCGTAGCGTGCCATGTTCACAGCATTGAGTCGGCTTCGATTGATGGCTTTTTCATCTTTACCCTCAGTGTCGGGGAAACGGAACGGACCGTTGAAACTTGTTGCTGCCGAAAGGTAAATCACCACCACATCGGCACCTGTAACTTTTAGCTCGTTGCCTTGAGGCTTCACCTCGCCACCTTGATTCTCCACCTTCAACACAGCTTGCCAGCGCATGCCCTTGTGGCCATAGGCGGTATCGCGAGATGGGTTGCGTCCTTCTTTATTGTAATATACCGGGTCGAGCCAAGCCGGCGCATCGCCATGCATCTCACACTCGGCGCCAACGGCACTGGCAGTGAATTTCAGCTGACTTTCCATGCCAATGGTGAGATTGAGCGCACCGGGCTTGCTGGCTTCGAAACGAATAGCCATCACACTGTCGGGGGCTGAGACAAACGCCGTGCGAGTGTATTTCACGCCAGCTTTCTCAAATTGCACCGTTGCCGTGGCATCTTGCAGACTGAGTTCGCGTCGATAGTTTCTTACATCGCCTGCACTTGGCAATTTTTGGTCGATGCGCAGGTCGCCAAGTGGCAGATAGCTTTGCGAAAAATAGCCCTGCATCTTGCGAGTCAAACGGTCGGCCTCGGCATAATCATTATTTGCCAAAGCTTTGCGCACCTGCGGCAGATATTTATACGAATCGGCATTCACGCCATCTTGCACCGGAACGCCCGACCACAACGTGCACTCGTTAAGGCGTATCAATTCCACATCAACTCCGCCATACATCATGGCTCCTATAAAGCCATTGCCCAATGGCAAAGCCTCCTCCCACACTGTGGCTGGCTTGTCGTAGAACAGCTTCAGCTCGGCATTCACGGCTTTTGCCGACATAGCGCCGATGCAAACAGCTGCGCACAGCGACACCATTCGAATCATTTTCATCATAATTTATACAAAAATTATCGGTTTAGTTATCCATTATTTTCTTACAAATTAAGCAATATAATTGCAATTATACAAATTTTTGCCCTCACTATTTTTAACACTTTCACTCATTACAATTGCCATTCCCTATCTGTACAATGCAAAATATTCATAACACAATCACATTATAGCCCATTAGAGGCCTTTTTTATCAGAATTTAATAATCATTAATCGATTTGTGAAACAAACACTTTGCAAATTACGGGGAATTTCGTAAATTTGCACGCTAAACGAGCATTTTGTACGAAATGATGAGAAAACAAATTACAACATACATAGCACTAATTGCAGTGGCTGTCATGTTCACTTCTTGTGGCGAATACAACCGCGTTCTCAAGAGTTCTGACTATAACTACAAATACACCTACGCAAAGGAAGCTTTTGAGAAGGGCAAATACACGCAGGCTTACACCATTCTTGAGGACATTGTCACTGTGTTTAAAGGCACCGACAAAGCCGAGGAATCGCTCTACCTGCTTGCAATGAGCTACTATGAGAACAAGGACTACATGACCTCGGGCTCATATTTCAAGACCTACTATCAGCACTATCCAAAGGGGCAATTCGCCGAATTGGCTCGATTCTATTGCGGATATGGCTACTACCTCGACTCGCCCGAAACTCAGCTCGACCAAAGCGGTACTGTGAAAGCAATACAGGAACTGCAAAACTTTCTCGATTATTTCCCCAAGAGCGACAAGGTGTCGATTGCGCAAAACGCCATCTTCGAGCTGCAGGACAAGCTGGTGCTCAAAGAACTCGAAAACGCCACACTATACTACAATCTTGGCACCTATATGGGCAACAACTATCAGAGCGCTGTGATTGTGGCAAAAAATGCTCTAAAGGACTATCCTTACAGTAAATATAAGGAACAACTGGAAATGCTGGTGCTCAAAAGCCGATATAAAGAAGCTTTGCAATCAACCGACGAACGAAAAGAAGACCGATTCCGCGACGTGATTGACGAATACTACAGCTTCATCAACGACTTCCCTGAGAGCAACAACCGCCACGAAGCCGACAACATTTTCAAAATAGCGTCGAAGCACGTTAGGAACTGACAACTGGCATCTGCCATCGGGCTTTGCAGAATCAACTCTTGCGAGTTATCGCAAACAAAAACGAATAATTTCTACATCAACAAAATAATTTTATTTGATAACGCAAATGGATTATAAGAAAACAAATGCTCCGCTCAACACAGTGACACACGACCTCATTGAACTTGCCGAACCTACCGGCAACATCTACGAAACCGTGTGCATCATCAGCAAACGCGCCAACCAAATTGCCGCCGAAATGAAGCGCGACCTCGAAAAGAAACTTCAGGAGTTTGCGTCGATGAACGACAGCCTTGAAGAAATCTCGGAGAACCGCGAGCAAATTGAAATTTCGAAATACTATGAGCATCTTCCCAAGCCAACTCTCATTGCAACCAAAGAGTTTGAAGAAGGCAAGATTGCTTATCGCAACATGGCTAAGAACCGCGACAACTTCGATTAATCAGACCGTCAAACAAGACGAATTTTTCGAAAAACCTCGGCTGAACATTAGCTTATCATCACCGCACATTAGCCAATCAAGGCACACTCGATGATGAATAAACGCCAAGTTATATGCCAAGCGGACACATCGGTAAAACAACAGCAACCGATGTGTCCGCTTTACCGCTATATACCTATCCCATATAATCGTCAACCGGCTCATCTATGCCGCCCTTCTTGCAAACACTGCACAATGGTTTTATACTTACGATTGCAAATTTGTCGATTCTAACACGCTTTTCTCGTTTTTTATATGTAATTTTGCATAAAACAAACCTAACTACACAAAGCATGCAAATAAAAACCTTCGCTAAGCAACACCCCATTATATTTAACGCTGTGCTGATTGTCATCACGGCATTGGTGCTCATCGCACTCAGCTTTCTGGCTATGAACATCTTCACACGGCACGGACAAAGCCAAGAGGTGCCCGACATAAAAGGCAAACCGCTGCGCGAAGCCATCGAAATACTTGAAGCGCAAGGGTTGAAATGGCAAATCAACGACTCGGTGTATAACGAGGCCATCAAGCCGGGGTGTGTGGTCGACCAAAGCCCGAAGGCATTCTCTGCCGTAAAGGCTCAACGCACCATCTATCTCACTGTCACCCCATTCAGCCCGCGCCTAATCACGCTGCCCAACGTGAAGGATATGTCGGCTCGCACCGGTCAGTCGATGCTCGAAGGACTTGGATTCCGCAACATACAAATCGAAATGGTGCAATCGGAATTCAACGGCCTCATACTTGGAGTGCTCATCAACGGCAGGAATGTGGCTCCCGGCGAAAAGATTTTGCTTTCGTCGCAAATCACTTTGCAGGTGGGCAACGGTGCCAATCCTAACGACTCGATTGACAATCCTGAAAGCAACGTGACTATTGTTGACGACGGCGGCGAAACGCTCACCGACCCGTCGCTCATTTAATGCGCGCAAACCAATCGCTTTGCGCCGTTTTCCCCTCATGTGACTTGAAAACAAATATGGACAACGAAATATTTGAACCTAACGAAGATTTCGATTTTGAGCAGCAGCCCGATTTCACCGAAAACGGGCGCGACCTTTGGGAGCATTTCCACTTTGTGGTCGATAAAGGGCAAGTGCTGCTACGAATCGACAAATACCTCACCACACGCGTTCCAAACACCTCGCGCAACCGCATACAAAATGCTGCCGAAGCCGAGTGCATCAGGGTGAACGGCAAAGTGGTGAAATCGAACTATCGCGTAAAGCCGGGCGACGACATTCGCATCGTCATGGACCGCCCCCGATATGAAAACGAAATCATTGCGGAGGACATTCCTCTCGACATTGTTTATGAAGACGACGAGCTGCTGGTGGTGAACAAACCGGCCGGATTAGTGGTGCACCCCGGACATGGCAACTACACCGGCACGCTGGTGAATGCTTTAGCCTACCATTTCAAGGACAATCCCGACTACGACGTGAGCGACCCGCGCATGGGGCTCGTGCACCGCATCGACAAAGACACATCCGGTTTGCTGGTGATTGCAAAGACGCCCCGAGCAAAAACCCATCTGGGACTTCAGTTCTTCAACAAAACCACCAAACGCCAATACGTGGCTGTGGTGTGGGGCGAAATGAAGGACGTCGACGGCACAATTGAAGGCAACATAGGCCGCAGCCTAAAGGACCGCCTGCAAATGGCTGTTTTTCCCGAAGGCGACATGGGCAAGCATGCTGTGACGCACTATCATACGCTCGAAAACCTCGGGCATGTGGCTGTGGTGCGTTGCCAGCTCGAAACCGGACGAACCCACCAAATCAGGGTGCACATGAAGCACATCGGGCATCCGCTCTTTAACGACGCCCGATATGGCGGCGACAAAATTTTGCGCGGCAACACAACCGCCAAATACGCCCAATTCATTCAAAACTGCTTTAAGACATGCCCTCGCCAGGCTCTTCATGCCAAAACACTGGGCTTTGTACACCCCGTTACGCACCTGCAAATGGACTTCGACAGCGAAATACCTGCCGACATGACTGCGCTAATCAACAAATGGCGCGACTACTGCAACGCTACCAACCCGTAAAATTTTACGAAAATGTAACATTATGTCTTTGAGTAATGACACTATTTTTGTAACTTTGAAACGTCATGTATATTTTATAGAAAATGGAACCGAAAGAAATTAAAACACCTGAAGAATTTGCTGACATTTGCCCTATCGACGACAAGGATTTCAAACAACGTATGGCAACCATGGTTGAAGACCCCGGATTCAAATACTTTGTTGAATTCATCATGCCCGGCATCAATTACGATGAATACAAGAAAGGGCTGCTCCAACTCGAAAACAAGCGCGATTTTCAGCTGAAATACGCTTGCCAATATCTTGAACAGGTTGAAGCCGGAACCACCAGCGGAATCACTTCGGGCGGAACCGAAAACCTCAATGCCAACAACCCATACACCTTTGTTACTAACCACCGCGACATTGTGCTCGACGCATCGTTCATCAACCTTGTGCTCACACGCAACAACTTCCCCACAACCGAAGTGGCTATCGGAAACAATTTGCTCGCATTTGAGTGGATTTCAACTCTGGTGAGAATCAACAAAAGCTTTATAGTTAAACGTGACACCACCACAAAAGGCCGTTTGGCTGCCGCCATCCAATTGTCGCGCTACATTCATTTTGCAATCAACCAAAAGCACGACTCCATTTGGATTGCTCAGCGCCAAGGCCGAGCCAAGGACAGCAACGACCGCACACAGGACAGCTTGATTAAGATGCTCACCATCGGCGCTAACAACCCCGACCCTGTGCAAAGCCTAAAGCAACTGAACATTGCGCCAATATCGCTCAGCTACGAGTTCGACCCGAACGACTACCTCAAAGCCACCGAATTCTTGATGAAGAAGAAAGACCCGAACTTCAAGAAATCGCAAAACGACGACATCTTGAGCATGCTCACCGGCTTGCGTGGCTTCAAAGGTCGCATCCACTTCCAGTTTGCTCCGTGCATCAACGACCAGCTCGACAAAATACCTGCCGACCTCGACAAGCAAGAAAAGATTCACGAAATATGCCGAATCATCGACCGTGCCATTCATGCCAACTACGAGATTTATCCGTGCAACTACATTGCTTACGACCGCTTGAACAGCACTACTCGCTTTGCCGACCGGTATACCGACGATGATATTGCATACTTCGACAAATACCTTAACCGTCGCATTGAAAAGGTGAAAGTGCCTACCGACGACGATGACAAGGCTTACATGCGCCAACGCATCATCGAGATGTATGCCAACCCTCTAATTAACAAACTTGCAGCTCTCGGCGAAGAATAATCTCTTCCCACAAGCTGTAACCACCCCAAAAACGGAAACAAAAAAACTTCCGAGAAATAAATGAAAATTTTTCTGATTCCTTTGCTCATAGCCATTGCGGCAAATGTGGTTGCCGATTTGTTCATCTACAATCAGCTCAAAGGCATCAGTTTCGCTAAAAAGGCGCTACAACGCATTCACATTGCGTTGTCGCTCACCATAGGTGCAATTGTCGTTGCTGCGGCAATTGCACCTATTTCGTTGCTCAACATTCCTGCGAAGTCGTTTGTCATTTATGGCTATAGCGCCATATTGGCAGCAAAAATTGCTTATTCGCTCATTGCACTTGCAGCACGCGCATTGCCCCGAAACTGGTGCCGTATCACAGCCAACGTCGTTGCCGTGGCTGCAGCGTTGGGCGTGATTGGTTCTGCCATCTATGCCACTTGCCACACCCGATTCGACATCGACGTGCGCCAGGTTGAAATCGAATTCAGCAATCTTCCTGCCCAGTTCGACGGCTATCGAATAGCACAGTTCTCCGATTTTCACCTCGGCACATTGGGCTCCGACACCACGTTTGTTCATCAACTGGTGCAAACCATTAATAATCAAAGCCCCGACCTGATTTGCTTCACAGGCGACCTGGTGAACAGCGCTTCGGCTGAAGCCGCGCCGTTTGTGAAATGCCTTGCAAGGCTGAATGCCCCCGATGGGGTGCTGTCGGTGCTTGGCAATCACGACTATGGCGACTATCACCGCTGGAACAACCCTCAAGAAAAAGCCGCCGACCGCCTCAATCTGATTCAGCACGAAAAAGCTGCCGGATGGGATGTGCTGCTCAATGCCACTCGCACCATCAGTCGCGGCAACGACTCAATTAAAGTGATTGGCGTGGAAAACATCGGCGAACCGCCTTTCCACACCTACGGCAACCTGCGCGAAGCCTACCCCGCGCTCAACGACAGCTGCTTCAAAGTGTTGCTATCGCACAATCCATCGCATTGGAAAAGCGAAGTGGAACCGGCATCGAACATCAGCCTGATGCTTGCCGGACACACCCATGCCATGCAAATAATGCTCAACTTATTTGGCAAACGCATTTCGCCCTCATCGCTGCGATACAACGAATGGCAAGGGCTTTACAGCAACGCTCACGGTCAGCACCTATACGTGAACATCGGTGCCGGATGCATTGGCATGCCTGCCCGATTTGGCGCAAAGCCCGAAGTGACCATAATAACCCTTAAACGCAAATTATGACTGACAAAACGAACCCGACTTTTGTAAACATCATAGCCACCCGATTGGAAATCAACATCAATGCGGTGCAACGAACCATCGCACTGCTTGACGACGGTGCCACTGTACCCTTCATTGCACGCTATCGCAAAGAAGCCACCGGTGCACTGCTTGAAACACAAATTCAAGACATCAAAGAATGTCTCGAAAGCCTCAGCGACCTTGCCAAGCGCAAAGAAACTATCATTTCCACCATCGAGGCACAAAACCGTCTTACCGACGAACTAAAAAATCAAATCGATAATTGCTGGGATTCTACTCAACTCGAAGATATTTACCTGCCATACAAGCCCAAGCGCCGCACTCGCGCCGACATTGCCCGCCAAAAAGGCCTTGAGCCGCTTGCCAAACTTATTATGGCGCAAAACAACGCCAACATCGAGCAAAACGCATTGCGATATGTTAACGACGACGTGCCAAACGCCGATGAAGCTATTCAGGGCGCCAAGGACATCATTGCCGAATGGGTGTCGGAAAACAAACGCGTGCGCAACACCATTCGCCGACTCTTTGCCCGCGAAGCCACTATAAAATCGACAGTGGCAAAAGGCAAGGAACAGGAAGGCGAAACCTACGCAACATATTTCGACGTCGACGAAAGCCTGAAGCGATGCTCCTCGCACCGCATCCTTGCCATGATGCGCGGCGAAAACGAGGGTATGCTCAAGCTCGACGTAAGCATCGATGCCGAAAAAGCAATCGACGAGGTATGCCGAATTGTCGTGCATGGCTATTCGCAATCGTCGCAACTGGTTGAGCAAGCAGCTGCCGACAGCTACAAGCGACTAATAAAGCCTTCTATCGAAACCGAATTCCGCAATCAAGCCAAAGCAAAAGCCGATGACGAAGCCATTGAGGTGTTTGCCCAAAACGTGCGCCAACTGCTTTTTGCCCCGCCACTCGGCGAAAAAAATGTGATAGCCATCGACCCGGGATTCCGCACAGGCTGCAAGGTGGTGTGCCTTGACAAACACGGCAATCTTAAGCACCACGACGTGATTTTTCCCACCGCACCGCGCTGCGACGTCGACGGCGCTACAAGGCTGCTGAAAGCGCTGGCTAAACGTCATTCCACACAAGCCATTGCAATAGGCAACGGCACTGCCAGCCGCGAAACCACCCGATTTGTAAAGTCGATTGACTTCGGTGCACCCATGCCGGTGTATGTGGTGAGCGAAAGCGGCGCGTCAATCTATTCGGCATCGAAGGTGGCTCGCGACGAGTTTCCCGACGAGGACATAACCGTGCGAGGCGCCGTGTCGATTGGTCGCCGACTCATCGACCCGCTTGCCGAACTGGTGAAAATCGACCCGAAATCGATTGGCGTAGGACAATATCAACACGACGTCGACCAAAACAAACTAAAACGCTCGCTCGACTTTGTGGTGGAAAGCTGCGTTAACAGCGTGGGTGTGAACGTGAACACCGCCTCTAAAGAATTACTTTCGTATGTGGCAGGCATCGGTCCTACTCTGGCGCAAAACATAGTGAACTATCGCAGCGCAAACGGCAACTTTGCTTCACGCGCCGACATAATGAAGGTGCCTCGAATGGGCGCAAAAGCATTTGAGCAATGCGCCGGTTTTTTGCGTATTGCAGGTGGCAACCCGCTCGACAACTCTGCCATTCACCCCGAACGCTATGCCATAGTGCAACAGATGGCAAAGGACTGCCATTGCTCGGTGGGTGAACTATTCAGCGACAGCGACAAACGCTCAAGCATCAACATCGACAACTACATCACGCCGCAAATGGGCAGACCAACGCTCGTCGACATCCTTCAGGAGCTTGAGAAACCCGGTCGCGACCCGCGCACCGACATCGAAACTGCCACGTTCGACGACAATGTGAACACCATCGACGACCTCATCGAAGGCATGGAACTGCAAGGCGTGGTGACAAACATCACACAGTTTGGCGTGTTTGTCGACATCGGCATTCACGAAAACGGACTTGTGCACATCTCCGAACTTAGCAACCGATTCGTGAAATCGCCTGCCGAGGTGGTGAAAATTGGTCAGAAAGTAACGGTGCGCATCAAGCAAGTCGATAGGCAACGCTCTCGCATCGCCCTCACCATGAAAGGAGTGAAACAATGAACAACGCAGTAGTGCTAAGCATTGGCAGCAACAGCGTCGACCGCGAAGCCCAGATGACTAATTGCATAGCATGGCTACGCGGCATTGCAACACTGTCAAAACTATCGTCGGTGTATGACTCGCCGGCTTCGAACGGCAAAGACCCCGACTATCTTAACGCCGTGGCAGAAATAACCACCACACTCACCCATCCCGAACTGAATAAACTGCTGAAGGATTACGAACGCCAATGCGGACGCACACCGCAAAGCAAATCCCTTGGCTCAATTCCCATAGACATCGACATTGTGATGTGGAATGGCGAAGTGTTGCGCCCAAAAGATTTTGCGCAATACTATTTCGCCAAAGGTTGGAACGAAATCAACAAATAACCGGCAGGAAACTCATTGCCGAACCCTGAATTAGTATTTGATGCGGAAATAGTTGAGCAGGACCTTGAAATTGTCCTGAGCAGTGAGGCAAGTGTCACGAAGATAGCCAGGCAAGTGCTTCCATTCGCGTAGTCCACGATAATAAAACATTTTCATGTCGTCAGTGATAATGAACGGCACGATGCCAAGCCGCAGACATTCCTTAAACATAATCAGACGCCCAACGCGCCCATTGCCATCCTGGAACGGGTGGATTAACTCAATCCGATGGTGAAAATTCAATATATCATCAAAGCCGATATTCTTGATAGCTTTGTATTCTCGAATCAATGCCCTGATTTCCATTCCCACCTTTTCCGGCTCAACTGTTTCCATTCCTCCGACTTCGTTAGGAAGCCTCTTGTAATCGCCCACTGCGAACCACGACTTCGACGCATCGCTCGTGCCAGACTTAAGCAAGCGGTGCAATTCTTTAATCATACTCTCCGAAAGTGGCTCTGTGGCATGCTCAATAATATAATCGATGCAGCGAAAGTGGTTGGTGGCTTCTATTATGTCGTCAACATTCACTGCTTCATCGTCAATTCCTATAGTATTTGTTTCAAAAATATAGCGAGTTTGTTCTTTTGTCAGCCTACTGCCCTCGATATGATTAGAGTTGTAGGTTAAATCAATTTGTATGCGATGGTATATTCCGCCATTCACTTTGCCTTTCATTTGCTCACGCAAAACAGACAACAGCGGAAACACCTTCACTCGCGCATTAGTGCGTAAGGCAACCGCAGCATCGCAAGGCAACACCCACGATTTACCCACTAATATGGCACCATTTATCTTGCCCAATTTACAATAATTCCGGACCGTGCGCTCAGCCATCCCATGCATAGCAGCATAATCTTTCACTGAAACCATTTCCATAGCAATGCGGCATAAAATATAGTGAATTATGCAACAAAGATAGCGATTTCTTGCCGACATCGGCAAGAAATCGAGCAAAAAAGATGCAAAAAGGGGCGCGACTCAATTGAATCACGCCCCTCAGATTTATAAAATCAAGATGTTATTAACCGTCAGTGTGGTTTATACTTCCTCGAAAGGAACATCGGTTACGTTGTCGCCGTTGTTGCCACCCTGTGCAGCACCGCCTGCGTTAGCACCAGCTCCAGGTTGTGGGCCTTGTTGCTGTGCACCAGCCTGTTGCTGAGCGTTGTAGATGTCCTGACTTGCAGCGTGGAACACTTCCTCGAGTTCCTTCATCGATGCATCGATGGCGTCGATGTCCTGTTTAGCATGAGCATCCTTAAGCTTAGCCAAAGCGCCTTCGATTTGCGACTTCTTGTCAGCCGGAATCTTGTCACCAAGGTCCTTGAGGCTCTTTTCAACTTGGAAAATCATCGAGTCGGCCTTGTTAATCTTGTCGATGCGTTCCTTTTCCTTAGCGTCGGCAGCAGCATTAGCAGCAGCCTCGTCCTTCATACGCTTGATTTCTTCGTCCGACAAGCCGCTCGAAGCCTCGATGCGGATGCTTTGTTCCTTGCCTGTAGCCTTATCCTTAGCCGACACATTCAAGATGCCGTTTGCGTCGATTTCGAAAGTAACTTCGATTTGCGGAACACCACGTGGAGCCGGAGCAATGCCGTCGAGGTGGAACTTGCCAAGAGTCTTGTCGTCCTTAGCCATTGGACGCTCGCCTTGCAGCACATGAATTTCAACCGAAGGCTGATTGTCGGCAGCCGTAGAGAATGTTTCGCTCTTGCGAGTTGGAATAGTGGTGTTTGCATCGATGAGCTTAGTCATCACGCCACCCAATGTTTCGATACCAACCGACAATGGAACAACGTCGAGCAAAAGCACATCCTTAACGTCGCCGCTGAGCACACCGCCTTGAATAGCAGCTCCCACAGCCACAACCTCGTCGGGGTTAACGCCCTTCGATGGAGCCTTGCCGAAGAATTGTTTAACAATTTCTTGTACGGCAGGAATACGGGTTGAACCACCCACCAAAATCACTTCGTCGATTTCCGAAGCAGTCATTCCGGCATCTTGCAAAGCACGGCGGCATGGCTCGATGGTAGCCTGAATCAGGCGGTCGCAAAGTTGTTCAAACTTAGCGCGAGTGAGAGTCTTAACCAAGTGCTTTGGAATACCGTTAACCGGCATAATATAAGGCAAGTTGATTTCCGAAGTGGTTGAGCTCGAAAGTTCAATCTTTGCCTTTTCGGCAGCTTCCTTGAGGCGTTGCAAAGCCATTGGGTCCTTGCGAAGGTCAACACCTTCGTCCTTAAGGAATTCCTCTGCCAACCAGTCGATTATGCAGTGGTCGAAATCGTCGCCGCCGAGGTGAGTGTCGCCATTGGTCGACTTCACTTCAAACACACCGTCGCCAAGTTCAAGAATCGAAATATCGAATGTACCGCCACCGAGGTCGAATACGGCAATCTTCTTGTCGCTGTCGCTCTTGTCGAGGCCGTAAGCCAAAGCTGCAGCAGTAGGTTCGTTAACAATACGGCGAACATTCAACCCTGCTATTTCGCCAGCTTCTTTAGTAGCTTGACGTTGCGAATCGTTGAAGTAAGCAGGAACAGTAATCACAGCCTCGGTTACGCTTTGTCCGAGATAATCTTCGGCAGTTTTCTTCATCTTTTGCAGAATCATTGCCGAGATTTCCTGTGGAGTGTATTCGCGGTCGTCAATCTTCACGCGAGGCTGACCGTTTGTATTATTCACTGTGTAAGGCACACGAGCAATTTCGTTAGTAACCTGGCTGTACGATTCGCCCATGAAACGCTTAATCGAGAACACTGTGCGCGTTGGATTGGTGATTGCCTGACGCTTTGCAGGGTCACCTACCTTGCGTTCGCCACCATCGACAAATGCAACAATCGAAGGAGTGGTGTTACGGCCTTCGCTGTTAGGAATAACCACCGGGTCGTTACCCTCAAGTACTGCAACACACGAGTTGGTAGTACCTAAATCAATACCTATAATCTTTCCCATTTTTATAATGTAGTTTTTTGTTATTAATTCAGTTTATCTTGCCGGACT
>JBJECZ010000103.1:0-6593 GCA_051871555.1 Muribaculaceae bacterium
GATGAAAATGATTAGCAAGGTGGTGATAATAGAAATGATGTACATTCCGGCACCCACAGCGAGCCCAATCATTGCCGTAATCCAAATGCCGGCGGCGGTGGTCAATCCGCGAACCGAGCCTTTCATTTGAATGATGGCGCCGGCGCCAAGGAAACCAATACCCGACACCACTTGCGCCGCTATTCTGCCCGGGTCGCCATTCTTCAGCCCCATAAACTCCTGAGGAATGTAGATTGACACGAGCATGGCAAGCGTGGCGCCTGTGCAGATGAGCGAAAACGTGCGCATTCCTGCCATTTGTCCTTTCTTCATTCGCTCGATGCCGACAGCGGCACCAAGAAACATGCTCAGCAGTAGGCGAATGGTGGCATTTACCCAATTAACGTCCTGTTGCTGAATGAGTGATGCTATATAGTCCATAATAGAAAAACCTGCTTGTTTGTTGTTAATGCAAATATAACCAGAATGCTTCAATTTGGCAAATTGGTTTGGCGAAGATGCTTCGAAAATAGTGATAATTGCATAATGTTAAAAAATATTACAACTTGTGTTTGTGGCAAAACGGAAAAAGTGCTAACTTTGTAAACAAATTGCGAAATGCAATTTTATCGGAGTCTTGAAAACATTATAATCAAAATAAAAAATTCAAAAAGATGGATTGGATAGTAGATTTATTTACTGGAGGTTCAGTAGCTCATTCAATCTTGGTGTACTCGCTTGTGATAGCCTTTGGCGTGATGCTTGGTAAAGTGAAGTTTTTTGGCATATCACTTGGCACAACTTTTGTGCTGTTTGTGGGCATCTTGATGGGGCATTTTGGGCTTTCGGTTGATTCGGGTGTGCTTCATTTCATCAGAGAGTTTGGACTTATTTTGTTCATCTTCTCGATTGGTATGCAGGTTGGTCCCGGATTCTTTTCTTCGTTTAAGAAGGGTGGTTTGGTGTTAAACGGACTTGCCATGCTGCTTATTGGGTTGAACATTGTGGTCGCCCTTGTGATTTACTACGGAATAGGCAATGTGCGCTTGACCGACTTGGTGGGTATCTTATCGGGTGCTGTGACCAATACTCCCGGACTTGGTGCTGCTCAGCAGACCCTGATTGAAACCAAGGGCGCCGATGCCGGAGCACTCAACGAGGCAATGTCGATGGGTTATGCAGCTGCATATCCTCTTGGTGTTGTGGGCATCATCTTGTCGATGATTCTTGTTAAGGTGTTCTTCCGCATCAAGATTGACGAGGAAAGCAATAAGATTGAGGAGGAAAGCGAGGATAGCTACCTGAAGCCTTATTGCGTGACCTTTGAAGTCACTAACGAGCTCATTGCCGGAAGCACAGTGCTGCGCTTGAGTCAAATGATTGACCGCAACTTTGTGATTTCGCGCATGCAGCGTCAGGATGGCTCGTTTGTGCTGCCTAAGTCGACAACAACAATTGAGATGCACGACAAACTGCTGATTGTTATGTCGCAGCAGGACGAAGGAGCATTCTCGATGTTCGTTGGTCCGAAAGTAGATATGGAATGGCAGGACGACCCTCGCGAAGTGGTTTCGCGCCGCATTGTGGTGACCAATAGCCAATATGTTGGCCGCAAGATTGGCACACTGCGTTTGCGCATGGGTTATCGCCTGAATGCCACTCGCGTAAACCGTGCCGGTGTCGACCTTCTGGCTCGCCCCAACTTGGCATTGCAGATTGGCGACCGCATCACTGTAGTGGGTGGTCTTGACGATATCAACCGTTTGGCATCGAAGATGGGTAACTCGCTCCGTCGCCTCAACGAGCCTAACATGTTCACTATGTTCATTGGCATCTTCCTCGGCATTGTGTTGGGTTCAATTCCGTTCCTGTTGCCGGGCATGACAGTGCCAATGAAACTTGGTTTGGCAGGTGGCCCTCTGATTGTTGCCATACTTGTGAGCCGATTTGGATATAAACTTAAACTGGTGACTTACACCACCAGCGCAGCCAATCTGCTGCTTCGCGAAATAGGCATCTGCTTGTTCCTTGCTTCGGTGGGTATTGCTGCCGGTAAGGATTTTGCCGCTACAGTGTTTAATGCTCAAGGTGCCACTTGGGTGCTGTATGGCTTCCTGATAACTATTATCCCGCTGATGGTGGTTGGAACATTGGCCCGTTGGCGTCACAAGTTGAATTATTGCACAATCATCGGTTTGCTGTCTGGCGCAACCACCGACCCACCGGCATTGGCATACGCCAACAAGGTGGCTAACAACGATGCTCCTGCGGTGGCTTATTCAACTGTTTATCCTTTGACAATGTTCTTGCGAGTAATCACAGCTCAATTGTTGGTGCTGTTGCTCGCCTAAAGAGAGATTTTTTAAGTAAATGATTTGTTGGCAGCGATGCAGCGCCTGAGTTATGTGTAACTAAGGTTTGGCATCGCTGCTTTTTAATATTAATTGAGAGATGAAAAGATTGTTAATTGCTGTTTTTGCAGTTATTGTGGCGGTGGGAGCTGAAGCTCAACTGAGCGAACGCATGGCAAGACTCGATGCCAAGCTCAATGGCGTGGCAGTGGAAGCCGTGGGCAAATCGGCACCGCTGATTGGCATTACGCCCACAGGAAGCAAGGCCGGTTCGATAGGCAAGCAATATGTGCAAGCCGTGATGCGTGCCGGCGGCATACCGGTGGTGCTGGCAGCCGACACCACAGCAGAGTATTTGCACAGCGTGGTGAGCAGGCTCGATGGCGTATTGCTCACCGGGGGCGAAGATGTGGCGCCGTCGTATTATGGCGAAGATGCAGTGGAGCAACTGGGCAAGGTTGATACCATTCGCGATGTGCTTGAACTCAGCGTTGCCCGATTAGCGGCAAACCGCAACATTCCTGTGCTGGGCATCTGCCGTGGCTTGCAGGTGATGAACATTGCTTTTGGCGGCACGCTCTATCAGGATTTGCCGTCGCAATATGGCAGCGAGGTGGTTCATCACCGTGTGTCGGCAAGCGAACGCTCAGTGCATAATGTGGTTGTTTGCGAGTCGTCGAAACTACACGATATATTGCTTGTTGACTCAATGATGGTGAACAGTTCGCATCATCAGGCGGTGAAAGACGTTGCCAAGGGTGCTCGCGTGGCGGCTTTGAGCACCGACGGCGTGATTGAAGCCATCGACTTCTATCCGGCACGTCGGGCAATGGGTGTTCAATGGCATCCTGAGGGATTCAATGGCAAAAACCCATTGATGAACAAGCTATTGGAGTTCTTTGTGTCAGAAGCGAGGCTTTATCAACATGCCAAAGCGGTACACAGCCGGGTGCTGTCGGTTGACACCCACACCGATGCTCCGCTCGACTTTGAAGACGGCGTGGAGCTTGGGTTGCGTTGCAAGAATCGGGTGAATGTGCCAAAGATGCAAGAGGGTATGCTCGACGCACAATTCCTGGCAGCCTATGTTGGCAGCGACATCAAGGTGAAAGAAAACGGAAAAACGCGGCGCGTGGCACGCGAGCTGAATCAGGCTACATTCAACGCTTGTCACGAGCGAGTGCTGCAGCTGATTAATGCCACCATCAAGCAGGCCGAAAAGTATTCGGCAGTGTGCGGAATTGCGAGAAGTGAGGCTGAAGCAGCAGAATTGAAAGCTGCCGGCAAAAAAGCCTTTTTTCTTGGAGTGGAAAACGGTATAGGCATTGGCACCGACTTTGGCAGATTGAAGCAGCTGAAGCAGCTGGGCGTGAAATACATCACGCTTTGCCACACATACGACAACCAAATATGCCATTCTTCAACCCACACGAGCGACGCCAGCAAGGGTCTGACTGCATTTGGAAAGAAACTTGTTGCCGAGATGAACCGTGAAGGCATTCTCATCGACCTTTCGCATGCCAGCGAGGGCACGTTTTGGGATGTGATTAAGCGCTCAAAGCAGCCTGTGTTTTGCTCGCATTCGGGCGCAAGAGCGTTGTGCGACAACGACCGCAACATCACCGACGAACAGCTACGCGCTTTGGCAAAGAACGGCGGTGTGATACAGACGGTGGCTTATGGCGGTTTCTTGCGCAAGGACGGCAACGCCACAATTGACGATTTTGTGCGTCACATCGACTATATGGTGAAGGTGGCTGGCATCGACCATGTTGGCATCGGTACCGATTTCGATGGTGGTGGCGGCATCCCGGGTTTTCAGTCGGATAGCGATATGATAAACGTGACTATGCGATTGATTGAGATGGGGTATAGCGACGCCGACCTCGCTAAGATTCTGGGCGGAAACTTCTTTCGCGTGATGAGCGAAGTGGAACAGGGCGCGCGTTGATTACCCGCACCTGCAAGGCTGTCAGAACAGCGATTTAATCAGGAAGAATATCACAGGTACAATTAAGGACGGCAGCATGTTGAGTGTTTTGCAGTCCTTAATTTTTAGCAGGTTAAGACCGGCTGCAAGAATGAGCAGACCACCCACCACCGAAAGCTCGGCAATGAGGTCGTCGTTGATGGCGCTTGCTGAGATGCGAGCAATAAGGTAGAACATACCCTGCCAGCAAAACAGCACCGGTGCAGCCCAAATCATGCCAATGCCGTAGGTGGTGGCAAGCACAGCCGAGGTTACAAGGTCGAGTGTGGCATTGGTGAAAAGGAAAGTGTTGTCGCCATGCAGGGCACTGATAACGGGCCCGAGCATCGACAATGTGCCGATGCAATAGAGCAGTATGCCGGTTGAAAGCCCTTCGCCAAGGTTGCTCGACGAATGCCGCGACGTAAGCCTGTTGAACCAGCCGTCGATGTCGAGCATATAGCCTACAAGCGAACCCACCGACAGGCTAACGATGAACAACACAGGGTATTGGCTCTGTGGCATATAAGTTATGAAAGCCCTCAAGCCAATGGCGAGCGAAACCACGCCCATGGCATTGAACAGGGCAGTTTGATATTGAGGTTTGACGCCTTTTTTGAGCATTGCACCAATGAGTGCGCCAACAACTATTGTGCATGTGTTTACAATTGTTCCTATCATAATGGTGGCAAAGTTAGCAAATTAATGCATTTTTGCCAAAAAAATTGCAGCCAGGCATTGTGCTTGCCGGCTGCAATTATGATTGTTCTTATCATTGCAAAATGGTGGTCGCTCAGATGTCGCTGTCCTTCTGCGACTTGCGCCGCGACTCTTTTTTGCCTTCGGCTGAACTTGTGTCCTTTTCTTCTTTAATGTCGATTTCGTTTCCTTTTTTGTCAAATACACGGTATTCGAGGTAGGCGAGCGATTGGTTTGCAACAATCTTAAAGCCGAAACCATATTCCATTCGCCAACGCAGATATTCGGAAATCACGCCTTGCTTGATGTAGGCGTCGACAAACGGATGGACGTACATTTTGAATTGTTTCACCTTGAGGCCGTTCACCAAATAGTCGATTTTGTCCTTAATGACGTCGGTGAAGAGCAGAGGCGATTGCACTTCGCCTTTGCCGTGGCAAGAAGGGCAAGTTTCGCTTGTGACGATGTCGAGGGCTGGGCGCACTCGTTGGCGTGTGATTTGCATCAAGCCAAACTTGCTCAGAGGCAGAATGTTGTGACGAGCACGGTCGCCAGCCATAGCCACCTTCATGTGGTCGTAAAGAGCTTGACGGTGCTCAGATTGCGCCATGTCGATGAAGTCGATGACAATGATTCCTCCCATATCGCGCAGACGCAGTTGTCGGGCGATTTCGTCGGCAGCGCGAAGGTTTACGTCGAGGGCGTTGCCTTCTTGCGAGTCGGAATTTTTCGACCTGTTGCCCGAGTTTACGTCGATTACGTGAAGGGCTTCGGTGCTTTCAATGATAAGATAGGCACCCGACTTAAACGATACTGTCTTGCCAAACGATGTCTTAATTTGCTTCGTGATGTTGAAGTGGTCGAAGATGGGTATGTCGTCGGCATAAAGCTTGACAATGTCGCTGCGGTTGTTGGCTATCAGGCTCACATAATTGAAAATCTGGTCGTAGACACTGGCGTCGTTCACATAGATGTTTTCGAACGAAGGGCTAAAGATGTCGCGTATTACACTCACGGCGCGGCTTTCCTCTTCGTAGATGAGTGCCGGTGCATCGAGTTGCTGTGCTTTAGCGAGGCTGTCCTCCCAACATTTCATTAAAGTCTTGAGTTCGTTGTTCAGCTCTGCCACTTTTTTGCCTTCGGCAGAGGTGCGAACGATAACACCAAAATTCTTGGGCTTAATGCTTTCGATTATTTGGCGTAAGCGGTATTTCTCCTCCGACGACTTGATTTTTTGCGACACCGAAATTTTGTTGTTAAAAGGAATGAGGACCATAAAGCGTCCGGTGAAAGAGATTTCGGTGGTAAGTCGAGGTCCTTTCGACGAAATCGGCTCTTTGGCAACTTGCACAATAAGTTTCTTGCCGAGGGAGAGAACATCGGTGATAGTGCCGTGTTTGTCGATGTCAGGGAGTGTGGTGGCTTTGGAAATGTTTGGCACTTGCCGAGTGTCGCTAAGTGTCTTTTCCAGAAATTGAGAATAAGTGTTAAACTGCGAGCCTAAATCAAGGTAATGGAGAAATGCGTCTTTCTCGTAGCCTACGTTGACGAATGCGGCATTGAGTCCGGGCATTAGCTTTTTCACCTTGGCAATG
>JBJECZ010000104.1:0-28297 GCA_051871555.1 Muribaculaceae bacterium
CACGAGCCTTTCCCCGGTTGAAAATTCAAGCCATTAACTGAATATCCCTAATTATAATCTTCTTTTTCATTGCATATTTGGTATATATATGTTATTATTCTGATAATTGGTTTAGTCTTCCCGCGAGTTGCAGCAACTGAAGTTGCGCCAGTTTGCATTGGCACACAGCCTGAATGTAAGATGATTGTGCCGAACGCAGCTGCATATCGTCTTGCAACAGCGCTGTCATCGAAGCAACACCCTCCTTGTATTGGTTTTCCGTTACGCCGTACACCGCTTCGGCCTGTTTGCAGCACTCGGTTTGAGTTATCGCCACATCCATGTTTTTGTTCAACTGCAACACGGCGTCGGCATAGTCCTTGTCGATTCTTTTTTGAATCAATGCCACATTGTTTTCGGCTTGCCGGGCATCGTGTTTGTATTGCCTGATTTGCAGTTTCCTTGCGTTGGCTTCAAACAACGGAATGCGCAACGACAATCCCACAAAGCAGTTGCCGAACCAATTGTCGGCGAAACGGCTGAATTTTTCGTTATATCCCACTCCGCCGGCATAGCCTGTGAGCGAAAGCGTGGGCAGATATTGCGCTCTCACAGCCTTGATTTGCTTCTCAATCAACTCTTTCTGTTGGTAAGCAAGCTTCATTTCAGGCAACTGCAAAGAACTCTTTTCAATGGGTGTGGCAGAAAATGTGTGTTGCATGGGCTTTACGTCTAATGGGGCATCCGCCTCAAGATTCATCAAAAACCGCAGCATATTGATTTGCTGCTCGTGCAAAGTGTGAACAACTGCACGTTCGGCTTGCAGCATCTTGCTGCTGATGCGCACCCTGTTCAAGTCGACAGCCATCACCACTCCTTGCTCGTAAAGAGCTTCGGTGATTTTGCTCAGTTCGTCCATGCGATTGATGCTGATGTCGGTGAGCCTCAACTGCTCCTTCGACGTTTGCGCCATGTAATATATCTTGGCAATCTGCACTGTGAGGTCGTCAACCGCTTTTTCATACGCCAGCAAAGACATATTCTCAACAACACGTGCCACATCAATGGCAGCATAGACGGTTTGGTTATACAACGGCATGGTCAGTTGTATGCCAACATTTGAATTATATTGCATACTCTTGATGGTTTGCCATGTGGGATTGTCGGGGAAATCGTTGCCAAGCAGCGTTCCGGTGGTTACGTTCACCGGACTTTTAAGATAATCGGTGAACTGAGCCACGCCTTGAATCGTCGGCAACAGCTTTGCGCGGCTCTGCGACAGGCTTGTTTTGCCTTTGCTTATGCCAATTCGGGCATTGTCGATGTGCAAATTGTTGGCTATGCCCAAGTTTATGCATTCTGCCAAGGTTTTTGTTTGACCAAAGCAACCAACTGCAGTGATGCAGCACATAATCATCAATATTAAGATTCTCATAATGTAAATAAAGAATAATGTCTGAAAAATTGAAATACCGATGCAAAGGTATTATGTGTTATCAAGACAGAACCGTTCATTTTTCACGAAAGGCTGTGCAATTTCCTAAATACGACTATTTTGATGTATTTAAACAACAGTTTGTTACGGTGCTTATATTAACTTTGCACACGAACAATTAGGCAAAACCCAAAATAATGAAACAATATAAGAAACGCGGATTGACCATTGACGAACTGTGGTGCAACCGCCAAGTAATGTCGGTTAACAAATACGGTTTCTTTCTCTGCCTTGAAGGCACGGCTCGCGTATTGCTGGGCAAGGAGGTGTATAACATTTATCCCGGCTGCCTGTGCATTTACACTCCTAACACTTTCATAAAGATTTTGGAAAGGAGCGACAACCTCAACGGCATTCTTGAAGAAGACGTGGTGGACACCTATTATCCTGTGGTTACAACCATCGACATTCACAAGCGATTGCAAATAAGGCATGCGCCATGCGTTGAAATCGCATCGCGCCAGGTGGAAAGCATAGCAAGGCTCATCGACATCCTCAACGGCGAAGACGATGAAGAAGGGCTGTGCGCATTGCATCTGCGTTATGCTATATGCCTCAAGGTGCTTGACGTCTATTTCAAGAACACTCCCGTATCGGCAGTGGAACTGAGCAGAAACGACGTCATTCTCAACCGTTTCATTGCCTCGGTCTACGAGAATTGTCATCGCCAACGCACTGTGCAATTCTATGCCGATGAACAACATCTTTCGCCTTATTATTTTTCATCGATTATCAAAGGTTGCAGCGGAAAAAGCGCCATTCAGTGGATTGAAAATGTCACAATGACCTTTGCTCGCCAATATATCGAATGCTCGGAGCTAAGCCTTAAGCAGATTTCCGACCGCTTGTGCTTTCCCGACCAATCGACATTTGGGCGATATTTCAAAAAACATGAAGGCTGCTCTCCGTCGGAATACAGAAACAACAAATTTAAAAACAACTAAACAGCAGAAGAAAAATGAATGTAGTAGTATTCGGTGCCACAGGCATCGCCGGCAAAGCCATAGTGAACGAGGCTTTGCAGAAAGGGCATAATGTTACGGTGTTAACTCGCGATGACCAGAAAATTACCATCCGCCACGAACGGCTGCGTGTTGCCGTTGGCGATGTTACCGTCCCTCGCACTGTGAGCAGCGTGCTGAAAGGACAAGATGCCGTGATTCAAACCTTAGGCATTGGCGGCAAGGGCGACGGCAAGCCCACAACATTTGTGTCGGATGCCAACAATCTGATTATGTCTGAAATGGAAGCATTGGGAATACGCCGACTCATTGCAATCAGCGTGATTGGTGCCGGCAACAGCCTGAGTTTCTTGCCTTGGATTTATAGGAAAATGGTGCTGCCTTTGTTTATGAGGTGGTTTCAAGCAATCATCGACGACAAAAACCGTATGGAAGCTGAAATCAGCCGCACCAACCTGGATTGGACAGTTGTGCGCTGCACCACCATCAACACCTCTCGTGCCAAAGGCCAAGTCAAGGCATCTCTCGACGGCAAAGGATTGAAATTCAGCATCTCGGCTGCCGATATGGCTGCATTTTTTGTTGAGCAACTGTCGTCTGACAAGTATCTGAGGCAGTCGCCAACAATCAGCAATTAACACACATCATTCCCCTTAGATTTCAATGAGTTCGTCGTAGATGAAATCGCGGATGGCGGGGGTGCCAATCACGCTGTCCCACAGCATTGGCGAGATGCCGCCGCCGGGGCGCTTCACTGTGATGTTTTCTTCGTTGAGAATCTCACCCTTGGCGATGGGTCGCGCTGCCACTATGCTCTTGCGCGCCACCACGATGTTGGGTGTTTCGCTTGCCGACGGACGCTTCACGCTACTGCCGATGGCTTGCTCCACGTTGCGTATGGCATCAACCATGGCTTTTAGCTGGTGGGGCTCGAGCGATGCTTTGTGGTCGGGTCCTGGCAGGTTGCAGTCGAGGGTGAAGTGCTTTTCGATGACCGTTGCGCCCATAGCCACAGCAGCTATCGGCACCTCAATGCCACGCGTGTGGTCGCTATAGCCAACGGCGGTGTCGAACGTCTGCCGCAAGGTGTTCATCGCTGCCAGATTCACGTCGCAAAACGGCGTGGGATACTGCGTATTGCAGTGCAGCAGCGTGATTTGGCTGCGCTTCAAGCCGCCATCTTCAAGCACGGCAATGGCATCGGCAATCTCGCTGAGCTCGCTCATGCCGGTTGACATTATCACAGGGCGACCCTTCGAGGCAATCTTGCGCAAGTAAGGCAGATTGGTGATTTCGCCCGAGGGAATCTTGTAGTAATCCATGCCAAGCTCTTCGAGCACATCAATCGACACCAAGTCGAACGGCGTGCTCATGAAACCTATGCCCACCTCGTGGCAGATGGCTTTGAGGCGCACATAATCGGTTAGCGGCAGGTGTATTGCCTTGCACATCTCCAACTGGCTTTCGGCAGCGCCGGTGGTTTCTTTCTGATACTCGGCTTTAGGAGCATATGTTGAAATCACCAGCTCGGGCACAGCGGTTTGAAACTTCACATAGTCGGCACCAGCCCATTTGGCACGGTGAATCATCTCCACAGCCATGTCGAAGTTGCCGTTGTGGTTCACTCCGGCTTCGGCTATAATCATCACTTTGTTGTTATTATTCATTGTCGGGGGATTGTGAATCGTTGTAGAAAATCACTTCTTTGAAATAGCGGGTCATCAGGGTGCCGTCGCGCCAATCGTTGCGCGGCAGGGCGTTGATGTCCTCAGCCTCCTCAATAATCATCGAGGCAATGTCGGCACCGGCGCAAATCGAGCAGATTACGCCGCCTCCGAGGCGCGGATTTATTTCCATGAGCAGGAAACGGTCGGCATCAAGGTCGTGGATGAACTGCAGCGTTACGGCGCCGCGCAGATGCAGCGAGGCGAGCACATGGCGTGCAGCGCTTTCGAGTTGCGAATTGCGGCAGGTGACGGTGCGAATAACTTCGCCACCGGCTGTGGCAATGCGACGGCGCGGCACAGCGCACTTCACTTCGCTGTCAATCATGCCCACATAGCAGTCGATGGTGTATTCGTCGCGGTGTGCCACGTATTGCTGAATGAGGTATTGGTGGAGCGGCAGCGGAGCAGCAGCGACGTCGGCAGCCGACTGAGCCACCACAATGCCGCGCGAGGCGCTTCCGGTGCGAGGCTTGAGGATGGCTGGATAGGCAATCGAGCCGGGCTGATAGGTTGCAGGAACGGCAATGCCGGCTTGCTCAAACAACCGGGCAGCCTCCACCTTGTCGAACATGGCACGGCTAAGCTCCACGCTCGACACCGGCACAAACACCTCGGCATTGCGCACTGCCAAACGGGCTGCCACCTCAATGGCTGGGTCGACAAACGGCAGCACGATGTTGATGCCGTATTGCTGCACGATGTCGTCGAGCTCGGCATCCACCTCGGGGTCGGCGTAACGCTTGCCCACAATCACCTTGCCCACCGAGGCAATTGGCTCACAGGCATCAAGCTCGTGGCTGAAGATGCTCACGTTCACGCCCAGCTGTTTGCCGGCGCGAATTAGTTGCTCTGCCATTGCCACCCGCTTGGCTCCGCCAAGCATGAGTATGTTTATGTTCCGCTTAATCATTGTGTCAGAATAAAATATTAAAGAAGAATTGAATCACCTCGCCGTGCCGACGGACTTACTGGTTGTAGATGCCCGACTTGTATTTTGCGAGGTTATCCTTGTTGCTGAACCATTCCACGGTTTCGCGCAAGCCTTGCTCGATGGTGTAAGCCGGGCGCCACGAGGTGAGCGACGTGATTTTGGTGTTGTCGCCCCACAGGCGGAACACCTCCGACTTGCCCGGACGAATGCGCTGCTCGTCGCGCACCCAACGCACATCGGCATCCATAATCTTGGCAATAAGCTTGAGCGTGTCCATCATCGAAATCTCGCTGTTGGTGCAGATGTTAATTTCCTCACCCTCTACGCCCGGAGCCTGAGCCAGCGCCAAGAAGCCGCGGCAAGTGTCCTTCACATAGTTGAAGTCGCGCGTCGGCGAGAGGTCGCCCACCTTAATCTCGCGCTCGCCGTTGGCAATCTGGGTGATGATGGTGGGAATGATGGCGCGCGCCGACTGACGCGGTCCGTAGGTGTTGAACGGACGAGCAATCACCACAGGCAGGTTGAATGCATTGTAGAAGCTCTTGGCAATGGCGTCGGCGGCAATCTTGGTGGCTGAATAGGGCGACTGCGGCTGACGCGGGTGTTTTTCGTCGATAGGCACATACTGCGCCGTGCCATACACCTCACTGGTGCTGGTCACCACCAGTCGCTCCACGCCCAAATCGCGGCAAGCCTGGCAAATGTTGAGCGTTCCGCGAATGTTGGTGTCGACGTAGCTGTCGGGCGCAACATAGCTGTAAGGAATGGCAATCAACGCCGCCAAATGCAGCACAGTGTCGCATCCGCGCACAATCTCGCGGCAATAATTAGGGTCGCGAACGTCGCCGCACACTACCTCGAGACGCGGGTGTTGCATCTGGTCGAGCCAACCCCAATAGTTAAACGAGTTATATTGGCTCAGAGCCCTCACATTGAAGCCTTCGCTAAGCAGCAGTTCCACAAGATGCGACCCGATGAAGCCATCGGCACCTGTTACGAGCACATTTTTCATAATTCAAAAGTGATTGTTCAGTTAATTATGCAAAAATACAATAATTTTCCCCACCCCACCAAATTTATTTCACTTTTGCCATCCTCGGCAAGCTTCTTACTCTGCTTATGTGAGAATATCCATCGTTGCTGGGTCTGCAACCGCTCCACGGTTGTATGTTCTTGTAACGCATCTGCCCTCCCCCACATAGTCGCCTACGGCGCCAATATGGGGTTATTGACGATATAACCGCTCGCGCGGTTAATATTGCTGGTAATCAGATAATTATACACATGAAACCTTGGCGTTATGCCCCAAACATCAATCCCCTAATAAAACAAAGGATGCGACACCTTCATTAGCGTCGCATCCTCGTGTTTTAGAGTATATCGGTGAAAGAAAGACGATTATCTTTCAGTCCAATAGTCGTAGAGTGCCGGTGTGGTCTTGTTATCGGTGATACCGGTGAGAATGATGCGGTAAGAACGACCGAAATAAGCAGTGATGGTGTGGTTACGCATAATGGTTTCCTTGCCACTTGCGTTGATGTAAGTAACCCAACCTTTGTCTTCACCGTTCACAATCATGCGGAAGCCGAAGCGTTCGGTAGCATAACCGCTGCTGTTGAAAACACTCTTCTTGATTTTCTTAACAAACCAGTCGGTGGCTTCGCCGAATGCGATAGGTTCGCCGTAAGGCTCATAATCGTCGTCGTTAGTAGCCGAGCCGCCTGTACGCATCATGCACACCTGAATCTTGTAGTCGACAGGAACCATTTCGCCTGTTTCAGCGTCGGTAGTAGCGCGCAAGAAGTTGTAAACACGAATAGCGCAACCGGCAATGGTGTCGTTTTCGGTTTGCAGGTCGGCAGGAGCATCGGGTTCCTTGAACACGGCAGGAGCCTTGGTGTAGTCGTAAATCCACACCGAACTTTCGCCGGCTTCAAGAGTGGCCTTTTGCTCGTAGCACTTAGTCAGCGCAGAGCTCTTATACAATGTAATGTTAAATTCACCCGGTTTGGTTGAATAAGTGGTATATGTAGAAGCCGGGGCACGGTTGTAGCGCGAAAGCACGGCAGCACCATTGTTGAAGTACGACACGCCATTGATGTCCATCTGATAGATGTTGTTGGATGCGCCGCTTACACAAGGCACAGCATGCCATACCTTGAATCGTGCGGTGTTTTCGCCTAAGTCGTTGTAGTTGTATTCAACCGGCTTGTCGTCGCACGAAGCGAGCAAGAGGGCTACAACACCAAAAGCCAAATATTTAAGATTTTTCATATTATCGGAGTATTAATAGTTTTCGTCAATTTCAAGATTACTATAATCCAAACCCGGCATTACATCAGGACGTTCGCCCGGATAAGCAAACCAAGGAATAGATGTCTGATAGCAGTTAGCAGTGCCAGGGATTGGCTTGAGGTCATTCAAACCGCGCTTGTTCCAAACGTACTCTGAGTTGTAGCGTGGACGAACACGGTAGCATGGCGAACCTTGGTTCTTAACATTGTAAGTGCCCTTGAAGCCTTGCACCTGAGCAGGAGCCAGATAGAAGCCCTTGTAAACCTTGTTCGGGTCGCTATCCTTCTTCATGGTGACGGTGGTCTTGTCGTAGCCGTTGCCAGGATAAGGATATTCGCCGGTGTAGTCGATGTCGTAGTGATATTTGCGTTGGTCAACCCAAACTTCGGCAGCACCCCATGGATAGAGGGCGTCGAATTTCTGCATCATGATGTGTGAGAGCGAGAACTTGTCGAGAGTGACGCCTTCAACAAACGGACCTGCAAGATATTCGTCGGCAATAGCTTGGAAGTCGGTCTTGCTAATCCAGTCGCCTTGGTGATAGTTGGTGCCGCTTATGTCAATCCATTCACCGTCTACAATGTAGCTCTTGGTGAAGTCCATATCGGCTGCAACAGCTTTCTTCCAAGTGCTGAGCGCTTCTGCCTTGTTGCCTGCAACAAAGTGTGCTTCGGCAAGGTCGAACAGAATTTCGGGATAAGTCATGAGAATGTAAGGAGCATCTTCGCGATAAATCCAACGGCCCTTGCCTGAACGGGCGTAAACCGATGTTGACGAGGCATAACCGTAGTAGTTAGGTGCTGTGCCAATTGCACCGGCTGCCGAGGTGAAACCGCCACCGCGGAAAATCACGCTGCGCACCTTTTCCCAAACTGTGGTGGTGTCCTTTTTGAGCACCGCATTGCCCACAACTTCTTTGAGGACCAAATTGCCCTCTTCGTCAACCTTTGGAGTGCCATCTTCGTTCCAATCGGTGTAGAGTCTCGAATAGGTGTTGAAGGCGGTGCAAGGCAGTTTGATTATGTTACGAGGGTCGAGGTGACCAACTTCGGCAAGCGTGTCGCAAATGATTTGTGTTTCAGCCAATTCGTATGGGAAGTTGATGTTATCGGGCACAGTTGTCATGTCGCCAGTGGTATCGTCGTATTTGCGAATGGTACCGGTCATCAACGACACTGCATAGTCATGTGGGAAATAGCTGTAAGCCAAGTTGCCACGATAAGGGCTCCAGAAATTGTTATACGACGAGTAAGCAGCATCCGAACCGCCACCACCGATTTCGAGGGTTGCGTTGTCGGCATTCGATTGCATTGCAAGGGCAGCATACTTCACGAGGTCGTTATAGTATTTTTCCTTGAAATCGTTCTTCTGGGTGAGCGAAGCCAATTGGCTAACGAGAATTGAGTAGCCCCACTTAATCCATTTGTCCTTGTCGCCATGGAAAATGTAGTCGTTGCCCGAGATTGAAGTGCCATAGTTGCTATTGTCTTCCTTTTCGAGGAGTTCAATACCCTTCTTAGCCCATTCTTGAACAGCAGCATAAACGTCTTCCTGATAGTCGTAAGGGAAAGTGGTCTGACCATTGTTGAATGCTTCTTTGAGCACAACGTCGCCATGATATTTGGTGAGTTTGTCCCAACCGTATGCCTTGAGGATGTAGCCGATGCCGGCCATAGCCCAGTTTTCGGCTTCAAGCGATTGGTTGATGAGGTTCTCGAGGTTCATACCTTGGTTCCAGTAAACCACGCGCCACACTTCGCCGGCAGCATCGCTGGCAGCAGTGTAGTATTGTGCAGCATAGTTGGTATAGCTGGTGGTACCCATCATCTGAGTTAACGGACCGAGTGCACGAATGTCCCAATAGAAGCCTTGCATGTTTTGCTCGATGCTCGGCAAATAGAGGTAGGCAGGCACATAGTCAGGCGCGTCAACATTTTTGTTGACGTCGAGGTAATCGTCGCAACTGGTGGCTGCAACTGCCATTACCGCAGCAGAGATAAGTGCTAATATTGAATGTTTTTTCATTGTTGTCTTCCTTTTTAGAAATGATTAGAATGTTAAGCTGAAGCCCAAAGTGTAGGTGCGAGGGCTTGGAAGCGACCAATAGTCGATGCCTTCACCACCGGTACCGCCGGCTGCTGCCGATGTGGCGTTGCCCACAACGTCGTAGCCAACATAGTTGGTGATGGTGAACAAGTCGTTGCCCGAAACATAAACGCTGGCGTTAGAAATCACGTTGCGGAATGTCTTGGCGAGCCATTTGCGGTTCACGTTGTAGGTGAGTCGCAGGTCTTGGCAGCGCAAGTAGTAGATGCCGCTTTGCAACCAGTCTTCGTCGTAACCTACCCAACCGCCAGAACCATATGCTTTAACATCAACTGCGAGGGTGTTAATGGTTGGATTGTCGCTATTTTCGTTGCCGTCCTTGAGAACGCCGTTGAAAATAACCTTGCCGAGTTCGCGTTGGTCAACCGATTCCCAGCTCAAACCGCGGGTCATCATGTCGCGGCCGGTGCCGTTGGCGATTGTACAGCCAATACGGCCTTGGAAGTTAGCGCTGAGGCGGAAGTCCTTGTAGCGCAAGCTGGTGGTGATACCGTAGCGCAAGTCGGGTTCGCGGTCGCCGAGCACTGTCCAGTTGGCATCAACATACGGAATACCAGTGGTCGGGTTAATGAGAATTTGACCCTTATCGTTGCGTTGATAAGCAAGACCTGTCATGGCGGTGATAGGTTGACCTACCGAGATACCGTTACGCAGGTTGCCCACAATCCAAGTGTAAGCGTTGTAGTATTCAGCTACCGGAAGCTTGGTTACTTCGCTGCCGGTGTGCGACATGTTCAAACCGATGTTCCAGGTGAGGTCCTTAGTCTTGAGCACGTCAACGTCGATGTGACCTTCCCAGCCCCATGTGTTGAATGTACCCACGTTGAGGTTGTTGAGCACGAAACCTGTTGCATACGACATGCGGAAGCCGTTCACAATCTGGTCGGCACAGTGAGTGCGGAAGTAAGTGAAGTCGGCAGCGATGCGGTCGTTCCAAGCGCGAGCTTCAAAACCGATTTCCCACGAAGTGGTCATTTCAGGCTTGAGGTTCTTGTTCGGACCAGTGAAGCCATATTTGTAACCGCCACCCCAAAGTTCAGCAACTTCGAGCTGAGGGTCGATTGACAATGGAGAAGCATCCTTACCTACTTGGGCAATTGAGCCGCGGAGCTTGAAGTAGTCGAGCCAAGGCAGAGCGTCCTTAACAGCCTTGTGTTCGGTTGGGATGTAAGAGAATTCAGCTGCTGGATAGAAGTAGCTGCGGTTGTTAACCGGCAGGGTCGACGACCAGTCGTTACGAGCACGCAGGGTGAGGAATGCCAAGTTGTTGTAGCCATATTCCACCTGAGCCGAGATGGCTTGGATGCGGCGCTTGTATTCCTTCTTGCTCGATGTAACGGTCGAAGCCTCGCAGTTGTTGATTGAATAGAAGTCGATGAGCATGAAGTTGCTACCCGAAGTAGCCAACGAATTCACGCCGCGTTCCTGTTGGTGATAACCCACTTGCACGCCAAAGGTGTGCTTTTCGTTGAAGGTGTTGTTGTAGCCAGCCAAGATGTTGAGCGACGGGTCGCTGGTGTTATATTTCGAGATGTTGTAGTTACCGCCGTTGTTCGAGTCGTCGACAGTTCTATTATAAGTTGTATAATAAGGGTGACGAGCGTTAACGTAGGTCGAAGACGAGAAGTCCCAACCGAAGCTGCCGCGAACGAATGTGTTCTTAAACGGACGCACATTGAGAGTCATGGTGGTGATTACACGGTCGGTTGCATCCTCGTTTTTGTTCTTATACATAGCGAACAACGGGTTCAAGAGGTCGCCGTCGGTGTAATATTCAGGATAGCGCATGTGGCGGCCGTCCTCGTCCATGTAGTTAGCCATGTTGTCGAGGTTAGGCCAGATGTAAGCGCGATAGAGCGGACCGCTGGTGCCGCGGAGCACCTTTTGGTTGGTTTGGTGAGCATATTGCACGCTACCTTCGAAGTCAGCCCAAGTGCCAATCTTTGCCTTACCGGCAACCGAGAAGTTCTTACGGCTGAGGTCGGTGGTCTTGATAACACCTTCCTGATCGATGAGCGAAGCCGAAGCACGCATGCTCATGCCGTCGTTACCAGCTTCAACCGACACGTTGTGGCGTTGCATGAAACCGGTTTGAAGAATAGCCTGCACGTTGTCGTAATAGGTGGCATCGGCTGGATAAGCGCCTCCGTAGTGGCTGGTAAAATACCAGTTGGTGGTGCCGTAAGCACCGTTGGCAAAACGGTCTTGCACTTCAGGCCAACCGTAAGCCTTCGACCACGAGAACTGGTTGCTGTAGCTGATGCGCGCTTTGCCCTTGCGACCTTTCTTGGTGGTGATGATGATGGCACCATTCGAAGCGTCGGAACCGTAAAGAGCGGCAGCGGCAGCGCCCTTGAGCACTGTCATGCTCTCGATATCCTCGGAGTTGATGTCGTTACCACGCGACGAGAAGTCGCCGTCGCGCACCGAAACAACGTCGGCAATGGCGAAGCCCGTACCCGAGTCGAAAGTAGAGTTGTTCATTGGAATACCGTCGATAACGTAGAGCGGCTGGTTGTCGCCCGAAATTGAAGTGACGGCACGCAGGGTAACCTTGGTTGATGCACCCGGGGCACCCGACGATTGAGTAACGGTCATGCCCGACACACGGCCCTGAAGGGCGTTGATGAAGTCGGTACGGCCCGATTCGGCAATATCCGAAGCCTTAACGTTCTGTGCCGAAGAACCCACTGCACGAGCCACACGCTTCATACCGAACTCGGCGGTAATCACCACGTCGTCGAGGGTGGTTTTGTTTTTCAGCACTACATTCGATGCTTCCGATGCCTTCATGCTCACCGGTTCGCATCCTACATAAGAAAATTCAAGGGTGGCATTTGGCGCTGCTTTGATTGCATACTTGCCATTAGCGTCGGTGTTGACGCCGACTTTTGTACCCTTAACTCTGACCACAGCACCTATTAAAGGCTCACCATTGGAGTCGGTAACGACACCGGTGACAGTGCCTGATTGAGCTTGAGCCACAAATCCCACATTCCACTCATTGCTGAGCGAATACGGTGTGCCCATCGCCAAACAAGCGGCTGCGAACATTGTAATTGCTTTTTTCATAAGCGATTCTTTAGATGGTTCATTAAAATTTATGTATAAAGTGATAATCTCTCTATTTCTGCTTCGCCCCGACAATCACGCCGAAAAAATCTCAACATCTTGCGCAATGTATCAATTAATCGTCCGTTATGCCAAGGCCAAACACACAAATCGTTACAACAAATGTATTAAAAATATTTTAAAATTCCAAATGTCGATAAAAAACATTTGCCATAATTATTTGTCCGT
This sequence comes from Muribaculaceae bacterium, assembly GCA_051871555.1. Taxonomy (GTDB): domain Bacteria; phylum Bacteroidota; class Bacteroidia; order Bacteroidales; family Muribaculaceae; genus SFTJ01. The sequence continues at coordinate 12,796 of JBJECZ010000104.1, forward strand.
TATGCCAAGGCCAAACACACAAATCGTTACAACAAATGTATTAAAAATATTTTAAAATTCCAAATGTCGATAAAAAACATTTGCCATAATTATTTGTCCGTTTTTTTGATAAATCACTTGGGCTAGATTCGTGCCAAGAAACGCGCCATCGTGGCTCGGCTGACACCGCACTTTTCAGCCAGTTTGCGCTGCGAAACGCCCATACTGAACTGCTGCAAAATAAAGGTTTTACGGCTGAATAATTTGCACTTTTTTATGTCGGTGAGGCTACCTTTTGGCCTACCCAACACCACGCCCTGTGCCCGACGGCGCGCCAATGCCTCCTTGGTGCGCTGGCATATCAATCGGCGCTCAATTTCTGCCGACAGCCCGAAGGCAAACGCCAGCACTTTGCTTTGTATGTCGTCGCCAAGCCGAAAATTGTCCTTGATGGTTTGCACAACGCAACCTTTTGTCATACAAATGTTTAGAATGTCCATAACCATAAACAGGCTTCTCCCAAGGCGCGATATTTCGGTGCACACTATGGTGTCGCCGCTGCGCACACGTTTTAGCAATGCTCCAAGTTTGCGTTTGTTGTAACTTTTCGCACCGCAAATGGTTTCCTCTATCCATCCTCCAATTTCAATTCCGTTAATCTTGCAGAATTTTACGATTTCGAATCTTTGATTTTCAACCGTCTGTTTGTCGCTACTAACTCTTATGTAACCGTATACCATGATTTTGTTTTTATTTGGTTTTGATGTGAAGTGACTTTTTGTGCTATATTTGCGATTATTTTCGAGGAATTTTTGACAAAACGGGAAACCACATTAACATTTGTTGATGTTTGTTTAGTTTATTTTTGATTATTTTATTTCGGTACACACTTGTTTATATACAAAAAAGGAAATATCTTTGTAATTGTGAAAAGGTGTTTATGGCACAATAAAAACGGACAATTAGTCGATACCAATGTTGCATCCACCCCATTCATAAATACTTAGGACAAGAATTTTATTTAAACAATAACTAATTAATAAACAATCTACAAAAAACTATTAACACTTAAACCTTGACGCTTATGAAAAAAGCATTAGCAATGTTTGCAGCGTTATGCATAGCAGTGGGCGTGCCCTATTCCGGCGAAAACAGTTGGAACGAGGGTTTCGTTGCCCATGCGCAAGGCAATGCTGTAAGTGGTGTCGTTAAAGACTCCAAAGGTGAACCTCTGATTGGTGCTACAGTTATGGTAAAGGGCACTCAAAGAGGTGTGTCTACCGACGTTAATGGTAGATATTCAATCCAAGCCGCCGCAGGCAACGTGCTTCAAATCTCCTATGTGGGCATGAAGACCAAGACTGTGAAAGTGGCAAGTTCAAAAACTATCGATGTAACTCTCGAAGGCACCGATACCGAACTGGAAGACCTCGTTGTGGTTGGTTACGGCCAACAGAAGAAAATCAACCTGACCGGTGCTGTTTCGTCGGTTAACGTTGAAAAGACTCTTCAAGGCCGTCAGATTCCTGACGTTGGTCGTGGTTTGCAAGGTACTACTCCGGGCTTGAACGTGGTGCTGCCTAACGGCGAAATCGGTTCTGACCCAACAATCAAGATTCGTGGCCAGTTCGCCTCGTTCCAAGGCTCTACCCAACCACTCATCTTGATGGACAACGTGGAGATTCCTTCAATCCAGATTGTCAACCCCGACGACGTTGAAAGCATCTCGGTGCTCAAGGATGCCGCTGCAGCTTCAATCTACGGTTCGAAGGCTGCATTTGGTGTAATCCTCATCACCACCAAGAAGGGTGCCAAGACCGAATCGGTGAACGTGACGTATTCAGCCAACTTTGCATGGCAAAACATCTCTAAGGACATGGAGATGGGCGGTGTTGACGCATTGCAATATCGCGTTGACGCCATGAAGCGCGTTGGCGCAACAATCTACGGCGCATTCTGGTATGTCGACGAAGAATCGCTTGCTGCCGCTAAGCAATGGCAGAAGGACTACGGAGGCAAGATTGGCAAGGACGACCCATTCGTTTACGGTCGCGACTGGTATGTTAACGAAAAAGGACAAAAGTTCTCGAAACGTATCTTCGACCCATACGACTACATGATTCGCGAATGGGCTCCGTCGATGACTCACAACCTGTCGGTTAACGGCAAGTCGGGCAAGACATCTTATAATATAGGTCTCGGCTACCTCGACCAAGCCGGCCTTATCGCTCCTGCCAAGCACGACGACTTCCGTCGCTACAACGCTTCGGTTCGCCTGAACACCGAAATCAACAAGTATGTCACCGTACATGCCGGTATGACTTACTCGATGCGCAACAAGCGTTATGCTTACGCTACCAACTCAACAACTGCCGACCCATGGTTGTATCTCTATCGTTGGGACACCACTTACCCAATGGGCTTAGACGACCAAGGTCACGACCTGCGTTCGCCTTACAACGAAATGAAGAACGCCAACACTGCCAACAAGCAGAACACCTACCTCTCGTTCAACGCCGGCCTCACCGTCAACCTCACCAAGGATTGGCACGTGAACGTAGATTACACCTACGCTCAAGAAGACCAAGTTTGGAACAAGATTGGTACGAAGTTCACCATGGCAAACACTTGGGGTGCTCCATTGCTTCGCAAGAACGAAGATGGCTCGCAAATGTACGTCGACAAGAACACTGGCGCACCGGTTTCGTCGGGCGATGCTAACGCAATTCCTGCCTACGAACTGCAATATTTCCAATACACCTCTAATGGTGGTAACCCCGACCATATTCGTCGCGAAGTGACCAACGCCAAGCGTCAAACTTGGAACATCACCACCGACTACAACTGGCAAATCAACGACGCCAACAACCTGAAGGTGCTCCTCGGTGCCAACATCGTTGAATGGGAATCGGACAACAGCTGGTCGCAAATCACCAACCTCACCGACATCGTTAACCCATCGTGGGACAAGACCAACGGCACACAAACCGCCAGCGGTAACCTCTACTGGGAAGGTCAAGTTGGTTTCTTCGGCCGCTTGAACTATTCGTTGTTCGACAAATACCTTTTGGAAGCTAACCTCCGCTACGACGCATCGTCGAAGTTCCCTGAACACTTGCGTTGGCGCTGGTTCCCATCAGTTTCGGCTGGTTGGCGCGTGAGCGAAGAAGCATTCATGAATTGGGCTAAGCCGGCATTGCAAGCTGCTAAGATTCGTGCATCTTGGGGTAAGATTGGCGACCAATCTGTGCCAAGTTCACTCTATATCCCAACAATGGCTCAAGGTCAAATGAGCTGGTTGGTAGGAGGCAAGAAGCTCGTTTACGTTGGCACACCTGCCGCTGTTCTCGCCGACATCACATGGCAAGATATCGTAACCACCGACTTTGGTGTTGATCTGTCGTTCCTCGATGGCCGCGTAGCTCTCACCTACGACTGGTATCAACGCGACACCAAGAACATGATTGTGGGTATGGAAGGCGTTCCGGGTTCATTTGGTACGAGCGCTCCTAAAGGCAACTTTGGTAACCTCCGCACTCGCGGTTGGGAAATTGCTCTTAACCTCAACCACCGCCTCAGCTGCGGCCTTGGCATGAACGCCACATTCACCATCAGTGACGCTAAGACCACGATTACAGAATACGGCACCGGCCAAAGTGTAGACGGCTGGTATAACGGCAAGACCTACGGCGAAATCTGGGGTTACGAAGTTGACCGCCTCTATCAGAAGGACGACTTCGTTTACGATGGCAATGGCAACCTCGTAACTACTTGGGCTTATCGTGGCAAGGAAGTTCCCGAAGGCACAAAGGGCGCAAAGAAGGTTAACAAGCTGAAAGACCCGAACGCTGTTTATCAAGACAACTTCCAAGGCGGCAACTTCATGTTCGGCCCTGGCGACGTTAAGTATAAAGACCTCGACGGCAACGGCGATATCTACAACACCGCTTACCTCAAGGAATTCAATGGCAAGCTCATTGGTCCAGACGACCCGAATTACGACAAACCTGAAGCCAAGTTGGTTGGCTCGAACACTGTTCGCGACCATGGCGACAAGAAGGTTATTGGTAACACCACTCCACGCTACGAATACGGCATCCGCTTGGGTCTCGACTATAAGGGCTTCGATTTCTCAATCTTCGGTCAAGGCATTGGCAAGCGCACCGTATGGGGCGAAGGCTTCTTGGCTATTCCGGGCTTCAACTGCGGCGACGGTGCAATGCCACAAGCCATCGTAGGCAACTACTGGACAGAAGACAATCCTAACGCATTCTATCCTGCAGCATTCAACATGGGCGGCAGCAGCACAGGCTACAACCTGCAAGTATCTGACCGCTATGCTCTGAACATGTCGTACTTCCGCATCAAGAACATCACCCTCGGCTACACTCTGCCGGTTGCTCTCACCCGCAAGGCTTACATCAGCAAGTGCCGCTTCTACGTAGCATGCGAAAACGTGGCTACATTCGACAAGCTGCACGGTCTGCCTATCGACCCAGAAGTTATTTCGGGTGTTTCGATGTGGAATTCAAGCAACTACAACAGCGGCCGTACCGGTGTAGGTACTCCTGCAATGAAGAACTACTCAGTTGGTATTCAGTTGAACTTCTAAAACTAATTTGAAAATGAAAAACAGATTATCATTAATATTGTGTAGCATAGCACTGTGCGCTGTGGCTGTTTCGTGCGACGATATTCTCGACCGTCCTGAAAAGAACGTCCCCAGCGATTCAACATTCTGGAAAACAGAAAGCGACCTCTCGCTCTATGCTAACGGCTTCTATGCCAACTATTTTATCGGTTACGGACAGGGTTGGAGCGCAAGCTACTCGCCATTCCGCGGCTACGGCTTCAGCGACGACGTGGCTTCGACCGGCACTCAAGCCAACTTCACTTCAAGCCTTCCTTCGTCGGTGTTCAGCACCTCGGAAACTGCTGTTGGCACCTATAGCACCGAATACACTTGCCCAAGCATGGTGTTCTCGTGGATTCGCAAAGCTAACATCATGATGGACCGCATCGAAAACAAAACAAAAGCAAACATCTCAGCAGAGGCTTACAACCACTGGATGTCTGTTGCCAAGTTCTTCAAGTGCTACTCTTATTGCCGCCTTGTTGAGCGCTTCGGCGATGTGCCTTACTTCGAAACTCAACCCGATGCTTCGGACTTCGACGAACTCTACAAAGACCGCGACTCGCGAATCTTCGTTATGGACAAGGTTTACGACATGTCGAAGGAAATTCTTGCCAACATGCGCACAAACGATGGCACCGACATGCTCAACCGCTATGTTGCCGCTGCATTCATCTCGCGCTGGTTCCTCTTTGAAGGCACTTGGCAGAAATATCACGGTGGCGACCAAGCTGCAGCCAAGAAGTATCTCGAACTGGCTCGCGACGCCGCTCAACTGGTGATGGATTCAGGCAAATATGCAATCGACAAATCGGTTCGCGAATTGTGGGGCTCGCAAGACCTCAACAGCAAGGAAGCACTTATGGTTCGTCACTTCCTCGACTCTGAAGCAGTTCGTCACTGCGTGGCTTCGTATTCCAACAGCACCGAAAGTCAAGCAGGCTTGAACCTTGCATTCCTCAAGTCGGTTATCCGTCAGGACGGCAAGCCTTACACCACATCGTCGCTCTGCGATGGCAACGACCCGAAGTCGCTTTCACTGCCTGTTATGGGCAAGACTTGCGACCCTCGCTTCGAAGCTTCAATCAGCGACCTTCCAGTGCAATCGTCGTCGACTCTTGTTTATCAATGCAAGTTCATCGACCGTGCCGCTTGGAACATGTCGAACGAAGAACGTGGTGTACAAGCCATCTATCAGAGTGTAACCAACACCAACGACGCCCCGGTTATCCGCTATGCCGAAGTTCTGCTCAGCTGGATTGAAGCTAAGGCTGAATTGGCACTCATTGGTGGCGCAGCTGTAACTCAAGACGACATCGACCGCTCAATCAACGTGCTTCGCGACCGTCCACTCGACGATGTTGCTAAGGCTAAAGGCTTGAAGAACACTGCTCACATGCAGCTTGCCGACATCAACGCCTCGTTCGACCGTGAACGCGATGCCGACGTCGACCCATTGGTATGGGAAATCCGCCGCGAACGCCGCCTCGAAATGGTATTCGAACACAGCCGTATCCTCGACCTTCGCCGCTGGCACAAACTCGACTACATGGACAACGAAGCACACCCCGAAACAATGCGCGGTCCATGGGTTGACTTTGCTAACGACACTTACAAGGGTCCTGGCAAACCAACCGACGCCGATGGCCAAATTGCAATCAGCGGCTTGCTCAAGAAGGGTTCTACACAAGTTCAAAAGCTCGATGGCACTATCGTGACCTACGATGGCACTAACGCTGCCGACATGGTTGGTTTCTACCTCCCAACAGCTGTTAAGCCTCGCAATGCGTTCTACGAACGTAGCTATCTGAGCCCAATCGGAACTCAAGACATCAGCAACTACGCTGTTAAGGGCTACACACTCACTCAAACCACTGGCTGGTAATTGAATAATCCGGGTTAGGGAAAACATTTCCTCACCCATAATAAGAAATAAGTTTACGGGCTGCGCCGGTAATTCCTGAAAAGGCTTACGGCGCAGCCTTTTCTTTATTTGTTGCGCGGGCTGTGACGTTTTGCTCGAAAGTTTTTTGTATCTTTGCCAATAGCACTGCCCGAGGGAGCTGCATCACCGCTGCTGCGGCGCTATAGCCCTGCCCTCGGCTGGCTACAATAATGTATAACAACGAACTTGGTTGTAAACCGTTTTTCAGAATACAATGATTAATTTCACCCCCATAGCCCGAACCATATTCAAGCGCCGCCTCGAAGAGATTGCGCGTTACGTCAGCTACGCCGAGGCTGTGCAGCGCGAGCAGCTCACCTATCTGCTCGAAACGGCAAGCTACACCGAATATGGTCAGAAATATCGGTTCGCAAACATTCAGGGCTATAATCAGTTTAAAAACACCGTTCCGCTTGCCCGCTACGAGGACCTGAAGCCGCACATCATGCGCATGGTGCGGGGCGAAAAAAATGTGCTGTGGCATGGCCGTGTGGCCAACTTTGCCCAATCGTCGGGCACCAGCGACGGCAAAAGCAAATACATACCCATCACGCGCGAATCGTTTAAACACAACCATTACAAAGGTGCCAGCGACGTGGTGGCTCTTTACCTTAATATGAACCCTGCGAGCCGGCTGTTTGCAGGTAAGGCATTCATCTTGGGCGGCAGTTTTGCCAACGAGGTGAGCGGCGCTGCCCCCGGCACCCGCATCGGCGACCTCTCTGCCAACCTCATCGAAAACATCAACCCGATGGTGAACCTGCTGCGCGTGCCCGGCAAGCAAGTGGCCCTGATGGAGGACTGGGCGGAGAAACTGCCGGCACTGGTGAAGGCAAGCATCAAGGAAAACATCACCAACCTGTCGGGCGTGCCGTCGTGGTTCCTCACCGTGCTGCGCGAAGCACTGAAAGCCACCGGCGCCAGCAACATACATCAGGTGTGGCCCAACCTCGAGGTGTTTTTTCACGGCGGAATCAGCTTCGACCCCTATCGCGAGCAATATCAAGCCATCACCGACCCGCAAAAGATGCATTTTGTTGAGACCTACAACGCCAGCGAGGGCTTCTTTGCCGCACAATCGTCGGCTGAAAGCAACGCCATGCTTCTGCTGCTCGACGTGGGCGTGTTCTATGAGTTCATTCCAATCGAAGAAGCCGATAGCGAAAACCCCATCACCTATCCCGCTTGGGAACTGGAACAAGGCAAGAACTACGAGATGGTGATTAGCAGCTGCAACGGCTTGTGGCGCTACCGCATAGGCGATACAGTGCGCGTTGAAAGCACTTCGCCGCTGAAAATACGCATCGTGGGGCGCACCCGCAGCTTCATCAACGCTTTTGGCGAGGAACTGATGGTGCACAACGCCAACGCCGCCATCACTGCTGCCTGCCAAGCCACCGGCGCACAGATTGCCGACTACACCGCTGCGCCCGTGTTCACCACCGAAACCAGCAAGGGCTGCCACGAGTGGCTCGTGGAATTCACCGTTCAGCCCGACAGCCTGCAACATTTCGCTCAAGTGCTCGACAGCACTCTCAAGCAAGAAAACTCCGACTACGAAGCCAAGCGATACAACGACATTTTCCTGGCTCCGCCTCGCATCACCGTTGCCAAGCCTAATCTGTTTGACAACTGGCTGGAAATGACAGGAAAACGCGGCGGACAGCGCAAGGTGCCGCGCCTGTGCAACGACCGAAAACTCATCGACAAACTCATCGAATTAAATCATTAACAACAATAATAACATGAAACGACTGCTAAGCATTACATTTTGCATCGTGCTTGCCATTACAATGGCAGCCAAGCAACCAAAATTCATCTTCTACTTTATTGGCGACGGCATGGGATTAAGTCCGGTGTTGTGCACCGAAACCTACAACCGCACCGTGCTGCAAACCGGCGAACCGCTGCTGATGCTGCAATTCCCTGTGACATCCTACGCCACATCGTATTCGCACGACAACACCATCACCGATTCGGCTGCTGCCGGCACCGCCCTCTCAACCGGACATAAGACCAACAACTCGGCGCTTGGCGTAGACGACAACGGCACCCCTGTGACCAGCATCGCCAAGGAGCTGCACGACCGCGGCTACGGCGTTGCCATTGCCACATCGGTGGACCCCGACGATGCCACCCCGGGCGCTTTCTACGCCCATGTGCCTAAGCGCACCATGTTCTACGACATTGCGCAAGATATGGCTCGAAGCGGCTACAACATGTTTGCCGGCGCTCGCCTGCGCGGCAAGACTCCCGAAGGCGGCAAGGACGTGAAAACCATCCTCACCGAAGCCGGTTACACCATTGTCAACGGTCCTAAAGGCTACGAAGACAACAAGAACAAAGACAAACTGGTGTTGCTGAACACCACCGAAACCATCGACCACATTGGCTACGCCATCGACAGCATCGCCGAGAACCTCTCGCTGCCGTTCATCACCCGGGCTTGCCTCGAGCATCAGCTCATGGTGTCGCCCAAGCGATTCTTCATCATGGTTGAAGGCGGACTCATCGACCACTCGCTGCACGCTAACGACGCCGGCACATCGGTGAAAGAAATAATCGATTTCGACAACGCCATTCGCGTGGCTTACGACTTCTATCTCAAGCACAAGGACGAAACACTGATTGTGGTCACTGCCGACCACAACACCGGTGGCATGGCTGCCGGCGTGAACGGAGGCCCCTATAACCACGTCATGAGCAACTTCAACTATCAACGCGTGTCAATCGAGCAGATGCAAGCCGATTGCCGCAAAATGCTCAACCGCGAACAACCTGTCACTTGGGACGAAATGAAGAAATACCTCGCCGATAACCTCGGGCTATACAGCCACATCGCAGTGAGCGAGAAGAACGACAAGGCGCTCACCGAGGCTTTCGAAGCCACTTTCGTAAATCGCAACAATGCCGACAAAAAGACTCTCTACGCCACATTCAACCAGTTTGTGGCTCGCACTTTCAGCATTCTCGACCAAAGCACCGGCATCGGCTGGACCACCAGCGGACACTCGGGCGACTTCGTGCCGGTGTTTGCCATCGGCGTAGGCAGCGAACTGTTCAACGGGTTCCAGGACAACACCGACCTGCCGAACAAAATACGCCGTCTGTGCGGCATTGACCAACACAAGGGCATGTGACAAAAAACTATAAATATATAACCAAACAAAAAAACTCTATGATTATGCGAATCACAACCCTCTTGGCAGCCATTTGCATAGGCTCGCTTAGCCTTGCTGCCCAAAAAACCTACAAACTAACATCGCCCGACGCTAAGGTGGAAACCACCATCACTGCCGGCACAACGCTTGCCTACAGCATCAGCGTCGACGGCAAACAGGTGCTCGCACCCTCGGCGTTGAGCATGACGCTCAGCAACAACACCGTGTGGGGCACCAACGTGAAAGTGAAGAAAGCAAATCGCTCCACCATCAACGCATCGGTGCCGTCGCCCGTATATCGCTCCGCATCGATGCCCGACCACTGCAACGTGCTCACGCTGAAGTGTGCCGGCAACTACGACGTGGAATTCCGCGCCTACAACAACGGCGTGGCTTACCGCTTTGTAAGCCACATCGCCAAACCGTTTGAGGTGACGAACGAAGGGGTGGAATACAACTTCGTGGCTGACTGCACTTGCACCGTGCCCTACGTCGACGGATTCAAAGAAAATAATCCCGAAGGACAATTCAAAAACTCGTTTGAGAACATCTACACCGTAGCACCCGTCAGCCAGCTCGACAAGCGCCGCTATTGCTTCCTGCCGCTGGTGGTTGAAGCGGCTCCCGGCGTGAAACTTTGCCTCACCGAAAGCCATCTCGAAAACTATCCGGGGCTTTATCTCCACGCCGCCGAAGGCAACTCGCTCAAAGGAATCAACGCACCTTATCCCAAGGAGATGAAGCAAGGCGGACACAACAACCTGCAAATGCTGGTGCAATCCACCGAAAACTATATAGCAAAAGTGAGCGCCCCACGCAGTTTCCCGTGGCGCGTGGCTATGATTAGCCGTAACGATGCCGAATTGGCAGAGAACAACCTCTCTTACCTGCTTGCTGCTCCCAACCGCATCGGCGACACCTCGTGGATTCGTCCGGGCAAAGTGGCGTGGGACTGGTGGTGCGACTGGAACATCGGCGGAGTGGATTTTGAAGCCGGTGTAAACACTGCCACCTATAAGCATTTCATCGATTTTGCTGCCGAATACGGCATTGAATATGTAATCCTCGACGAAGGGTGGGCTGTAAACCTCAAAGCCGACCTTATGCAAGTGGTGCCCGAAATCGACCTCAAAGGCATTGTCGACTATGCCGCCAGCAAAAATGTGGGCATAATTCTCTGGGCTGGCTACAAAGCATTCGACCGCGATATGGAAAACGTGTGCCGCCATTATGCCGCTATGGGCGTGAAAGGTTTTAAAGTGGATTTCATGGACCGCGACGACCAAATCATCACCGATTTCTACTATCGTGCCGCCGAAACCTGCGCACGCTATCACCTGCTTGTCGACTTCCACGGAGCATTCAAGCCTGCAGGCATGAACCGCACCTATCCCAACGCCATCAACTTCGAAGGCGTTCACGGACTTGAACAACTCAAGTGGATACCCGAATCACACGACCGCATGACCTACGACTGCCAGATTCCGTTCATCCGTCAGGCTGCAGGTCCGATGGACTACACCCAAGGCGCAATGGTCAACACCGTGAAAGGCGCCTACACGCCAAACTACAGCAGCCCGATGAGCCAAGGCACCCGATGCCACCAACTCGGCTTATATATGGTGCTCGATTCGCCTTTGAGCATGCTCTGCGACAGCCCAACCAACTATCGCATCCTGGGCGGCAAGTGCACCGACTTCATCGCCCAAGTGCCCACCACATGGGACGAAACCCGCGTGCTTGCCGGCGAGATGGGCAAATACGTCATCACAGCCCGTCGCAAAGATTCGACATGGTATATTGGAGGCATCACAAACTGGGACGCACGCGACGTTAAGGTCGACACCTCGCTGCTCGGAAGCGGCTCGTGGACAATGGAATCGTTCACCGACGGCGTGAACGCACACCGCCGCGCCGACGACTATCGCCACGCCACCGGCAAACCGGTTGCTGCAGGCTCGGCAATCGACCTGCACATGGCACCCGGCGGCGGCTTCGCAATCATCCTCCGCAGCAAATAACGCCCATGTGTGCCGATACAACGACACCAGCACCCAAAGCAGCGATACTATAGCACCCGAAGCGGCAGCCCATCGCCCCGCCTCGGGTGCTTTGTTTCACCCTCACCAACCGCAAAAACGGCTCCTGCGGGAACAAGTTGCGGCAATTTTTAGTAACTTTGCGGGGCGGAAAGCCACCTTTGGCTGCCGACTGCGCAAAAGCCCCTGCCGCACCGGCAACCCACGCGCACCTCGCGAGAGATGCCACACAATGGGGCGTAACGACAATTATGTAAGATTCAATATGTCGAAAACTGTATCTGCGATAATTCAATTCGTAAAGAACTGGACATTGCCCATCTCGATGATTACGGGCGCACTTGCCTATTTTGCTTGGCGCGCCATTCCATGCCACGAAGCCTATTCGGGCGCAGTGAACTCTGCCATTGCATGGGTTCAGCCGGTGCTCATCTTCTGTATGCTGTTGGTGAGCTTCTGCAAGGTGAAAATCAAGGAATTTGCATTGCGCCGATGGCACCTGTGGCTGTGCCTGTTTCAGGTGGGCATGTTCGTGGCGCTGGCAGCAGTGGCGTGCCTCAACATCAACTATAATCTGAAGGTGGTTATTGAATGTGCCATGCTGTGCTTCATCTGCCCCACGGCAACGGCAGCTGCGGTGGTCACTGCCCGCCTTGGCGGCAACCAAGCCACGCTGGTGAGCTACACCATCATCATCAACCTGGTTACGGCGCTCGCTGTGCCCGTGGTGCTGCCGCACGTACACCCGATTGGCAACATGACCTTCTGGCCGGCGCTGATGGCAATACTGGTGAAGGTGTTTCCGCTACTCATATGCCCGCTATTTTTGGCAAGCATCATACGTCAATTCATACCACGCCTGCACGCCCTCATCCTGCGGCCCAAAGACCTGGCATTCTATCTGTGGGCAGTGTCGCTGGCGCTTGCCATCGCCGTATCGGCTAAATCGCTCGTGCACAGCACCGTGAGCCTATGGTGTCAGGCAGGCATGGCGGTAGTGTCGTTGGCAGCATGCCTTGCGCAATTTGCCTTCGGTAAACGCATGGGCGAGCGCGAAGGCGAACGCATTAGCGGCGGTCAAGCCTGCGGACAGAAAAACACCGTGTTTGCCATCTGGCTCGGCTACACCTTCCTCGACCCCGTTACAGCCCTCGCCGGCGGCTACTACAGCATCTGGCACAACGTAATCAACAGCTACCAGCTCTACAAGCACCGCCACCAAAAGTAAATCTACAGTTTTTGCCAAAATATTTTTCTAAAGAATAGGTTTTCAAAGAATAATTTTTATATATTTGCAGAGAATTCACGCCGATGCCCGTTTTTCTTAATGAAAAGCGCAAGCAAGTGGGTGTAGATTCGTGACATAATGGAAAGCGTTTACTATGACGCTTTGTCTTTGGCTCTTAGGAACTTCGCAAACTCCAATCTCAGTCAATGATGAAGCAACGGTAGATGCCGGTGGGTATGTATATATTTATGCCAAGTGATTTGTGCGTGAGCACGAATCGCCTTTTTGGTGCGTATATCATATCGGCGTGGGCTTCTGCGTTGCTCGTTCTACTGAGATGGGCAATGCGAAGGCCTCTAAGAGCGGGATGAGTGACAAGTACAGACTCTCACGCTTTTTCTTTTTTATTATAAGCCCCAATCCGGCGAGTCTATAGGGCATAAGAGATATTATTTAAATATGGAGAAACACAACAACGAAGACTTGCAATCTCGCAGAGACTTTTTCAAGAAAGCCGCAAAGAAAGCACTGCCTATTTTGGGTGCTATTGTTCTAGCAAATGCACCTGTAATTGCCAATGCTGCAGAAGAAACGCCAATGGGCTGCAAATATGGTTGCACAGCCGTATGCTCAACTTCTGCTTGTCAAGGAACTTGTCAGGGTGGATGTCGCTTTACATGCACTAATACATGTAAAAATTATGGATGTAAAGGCGTTAATAAAGCTTAACACCCTTAATGTCTAACTTTTGGGTGTGCTATATCTGTAGTACACCCTTCAAATCCCCGTATACGAATTAACAGAAAATGATGACATTAAAAGAGTCCAGCAAAGTTTGGAAAGATGGGATTGCAAAAGAAATCACCTTCATTGTTACGAAGGACTGCCAATTAGCTTGTAAATATTGCTACCTCGTAGGAAAAAACTCTCAAGAACGAATGACTTTTGACACTGCGAAGAAAGCTATTGACTATATTCTAATTAATGAGTCGGATGAAGTTTTCAATACAGAAAGTGTTGTTTGGGACTTTATCGGTGGTGAACCATTTTTAGAGATAGATCTTATCGACAACATCTGTGATTATATTAAGCTTAAAATGTATGAGTTAAACCATCATTGGTTTAATTCATATAGATTCAATTTCACCACCAATGGTATTAATTATCATGAAAAGAAAATACAAAATTTTATCAAAAAAAATAGAGACCATATCTCTATTACAATAACTATTGATGGAACGGAGTTGAAACACGACCTTAACCGTATCTACAAGGGGTCAAATAAAGGTTCTTATAAAGATGTTGTTCGAAATATTCCTTTATGGTTAGAGCAATTTCCAAATGCAGCAACAAAGGTAACTATTAGCAGCGCCGATATACCATATATAACAGAGAGTGTTCTACATTTATTCTCTTTAGGTATCCATGAAGTTAATATTAATTGTGTATTTGAGGATGTTTGGAAGAATGGAGATGACTTGCTATTAGAGAATCAGCTGCTTAAACTTGCAGACAAAATGATAGATAACAATCTTTATAAAACAAATTCTTGCTCTTTCTTTAATGAAGATATAGGAAAACCTCTTGACCCCGTTATGACAAATGGCAACTGGTGCGGCGCAGGAAATATGTTGTCAATCGATGCTGCTGGCGACCTTTATCCTTGTACACGATTTGCCCAATACTCACTTCGTGATAAAAAAGCCTGGAAAATAGGAAACTTATCATCTGGTATTGACAAAAACAAAATACGCGCATTTTTAACACTTGAAAGATCAACACAATCAACTAACGACTGCTTCAACTGCGAGGTGGCAAGTGGTTGCGCTTGGTGTCAAGGTGAAAACTATGATGCTGCCAATACTCCAACACTATATCAAAGAAGTATGGCAATTTGCAAAATGCACAAAGCACGCGTGCGTGCCAATAACTATTATTGGAATAAACTTTACCGGAAATTGGAATTGGAGGGTATTGCAAAAGAAAAAGCCAAGAAATATGTTAAGGAATCGACAACAAAAAACTGCTAACAATGTTACAATATCTAATCATACTATTGGATGAAACATCCACTTCATATTGTCACTACAACAACTGCTATCACAACCCAAAGCTAATCAGCATTGAGGATTTAAAAGCAGGCATATTCTTTGCTATGAGAGAGAATCTAATGATAGATTTTGTTTATCCCGACTATGAATTGCCGGCAGAATACCAAGAAGTTATCAACACCATAGACCACGGCGTGATAGTTTCCTCATCATGCAAAGACAAGTCGCTGATTAATGAAGCAGATGTGATAGTTATAAATGGTTGGGAAGAAATAGAAACGTTGCCTCTAATGAGTGATAAAGCCTATGTTCTTCGTACAACTAAAGCAGATTTGTTCGCAAATCATGAGGCTATTAAGCCTGTGCTTGACAGGGTGAAACGATTGAACATTGTCATCAATGATGTTGAAGATTTCACAGAAACCGATTTCGAAACCTACAACAACATACTCTCTTACTAGATCGG
>JBJECZ010000105.1:0-6498 GCA_051871555.1 Muribaculaceae bacterium
GCGGATTCTTTTCGCTGCTATATTATATTAGGCGCGTAGTTGCGGATTTGAGGATTAATAGCAATATTTCGCCATCGGATGTTATATTATATTACAAAAGAATAAAGAGGCGTGGTGATGACTGTGATAAAAACATTAGAGAACTCCTTAAACATCAAGGCTTTGACGGAATTGTTTATACGAACTTATACGAAACAAACGGACGAAAATCATATATTGTATTTGACGCAACCCAAATCAAGAGTGCAACGGATAATATGGGCGCATTTGATGCGGATAAAGCAGATATAAGGTTTTCGGTGAAGGCTGACAAGGAATTAGAGAAGAAGTCGCTTGTGGGTGTACACAATCTAACCGAAGATAATTTGAGCTATGCGCTGAATCTTGGCGGTTTGGCTAATCCAAGCACGGCAGTAATTGACAAGAACATTATGGGGCTTGAAGGCTTTGGCGACATCTCGCTGATTATGCCGAAATCGCTTGTGGCAAAGAGTTCTGGGAAGAATGCAGGCACATTTGCTGGCGATGCCTATACTCCAAGATTTCCCAAAGGTGATGTAGTGAAGTATATTACAAAAGAGGGTGAGAAAGCGATTAGGGCAGATTATCCCGGCGATGATAAATTCAGCAAGGACTTTAGAGAAGCGTGGGCAAGCTACGGCAGTGAGTATGGTGGCATTACACCTGCGTTGTACTATATGTACAAGTTGGATAATGGTGGAGCTGAAATTGTAAAAGCAGAAGCGCCGAAGATAAAGAGCAAAGAGCATCAGCGCATGATTGACAAGTTCGGCAATAGAGAGTGGTATGAGTTGAACGATGCCGAAAAGCAAGAACTTGTAGATTATCGCAGAAGCGAGATGATTGAGTCGCTAAAAGGTGCTAATAAAGATATGGTTGATAAGGTTGTTAATGACTTTATTAGCTCGGCAGACCCGGAAGATTTGGCATACAAGAAACTGCGAATGTTGAAAATTGAGTACAAGGAGCAGCAGAGAGCAGGAGAGGTTGACTATATGGCAACATATAGGAAAGCACAAGACGATGTTGCTTCAGCAGGTGAACAAGCCAAGTTCAACAAGTGGCTTGCAGATAAGTCGAATCGATTTGGCATAGAGGATAGAATATTCCGTGGCTATACTGCAAGCGGTAATAGGAAATATGCACCAATGACACTTGCCAACTTGTCGAAGGCTATGAAAGAGCAAGGCAGAGCTGGGGCAGAGAATCTCATGGGCAAAAGTCCTTATTCTCTGCGAGGCAAGATGCTTCCTGTTTACAAGACACTTGAACAAATAAAGAAGAATAAGAGCAAACTTGCAGATACGGAAACATACGAAAAATTCCGCAAGGAGATAGGTGACGAATACAACGAATTGATATTGGATATCGCAGAGTTGCCGAATGTGAAGTATGATGATACGCATTACATATTGGAAGATGCTTTAACCAAAGGTTTTGATTATGCAGAGAAGCAGGCTGGTGTGCAAATTAGTGATGCAGTTAGAGAGAGAATTTCTGCTTTTGGTAATCTCTTGAAAGAAGCACCTGTGAAATATTTTGAAACCAAGTTTGAGCGACCTGTGATGCTTGACGAATTTGTTGCAGCGGTAGTGCCTAAAGACATAAATCCCGAATTAAGAAAGGCATTAGTGGATAAAGGTCTTGCCATTGAGGAATACGAAAGAGGTGATGAGACATCAAGGCTTGAAGCGGTTCGTAGAGCAAGTGATAGGGACGATGTTCAGTTTTCTGTCAAGCGAAACAAAATCGACCCAAAGGTAGCGGCAAAACAAAGAGCACTTGAAACCGCCTCTCTTGAAAGTAATTCAAGGTCATTAACTGTCGTTTCAAGTGCCCATGGTGCAAATGTACTTAAAAATATTGATTCAGCAATACAAATGCTGGAAAATTCATCTATACAGCCAAAAACATTTATTGGTGATGTTGCCAAAGCGCTTGGAGCGCAACGGCACAACAGCAAGAGTGAATATGCCACGTTTGAAACTAAAAATGGGAAGATTGTGACGATACGTCTTGCTGACCACAATGCAAAGGTGTCTAATTTTGATAATCATGGGGAATTGGATGGCATTAGCATCGTGGTCACTCCGAAAAAGAATAACGGCTTAATGAACGATGGCAATGCGCATGTGGTGGAATACTATTATGATGCCATTAAACTGAGGCGTGCAGAAGGAAAGCCACTGGCAGACATTGTGCGTTCCATCAAGCAGGCGCTGTATAGCGGCGAGTTTAAGGATTTGACCGGTCTTGCGGAGCGACAAGAAGTGAACACCGATGAGGGAATGTTTGCTCCTGTGGAATATTCCGTCAAGGGCAAGCGAGCCGATGAGTCGGGAGAGCAGAAGCGGATTGTTGAGGAAGTTAACAGGAAGTTCGACGAGGATTTGGAGCGCTTTGAGAATGACGAATTGCCGGTTGGCTCTCGGTTAGAACTTGGTATGCCATCGAACGAACTGATTAGTGCCGGTTTCCCTAATCTGCCTATAAGCATGCGTACATCGTTGCTGAAACGCAAGGCTGGCATTGAACGACATCCTTTTAGGGCATCGGAACTGAAAGGGCTGGTTAATGCTATTCAAAAGCCGATTGCAGTATTCCATTACAGTAAGGAGAATATGCGCAATTTGATTGCTGATGTTACTCATGGCTACAAGCATTTTCTGGTTGGAATAACGCTCAATTATAAATCGAATGGCATTGAGATAAACAGTGTGTCGGGGTTGTTTCCAAAAGAGAGCCATGAATGGATAAAGTGGATTCAGGATGGGAAGGCAATAAGGATAGACCAAAAAAATAAGGTCCTGAGCCTTATCGACAGTCTACGGACTAATCCCGCTGAGTCTAAACGAATTGGCTTGGACCTTGATTCTGCAACAAAGATAGTTGAAAGTTTTGAGAATCCCAAGGTTCAGGGTGAGAATTTTGATGCCGATTATAGCATTGTGCGCAACGGCAAGAAATATCGCAACGATGGCTACACGCAGCGAGGTAATATCAACCTGCCTAAACGAGCTAACGAAGCCATAGAAGATGGTATGACCGACATAGGCATGGATAGCGCATTCGGCAGATTCATTGCAGAGAATGGGATTTGCCATGCCCCAATACTGATAGCATTCGCCTTTATCTTTCCATCTCAAATTGGAGCGTTTATGCGTGAGCGACCGCTCTCCCGGCGAATGGATAGAGCAATACGTGACGAAGGAGGCTTGTGCCATGCCCAAAGGAACTAACCTCACCATTCAGCAAATAAGCATTGAGTTGAGCTTCCCCTCGCAGTCGTTCTTCGGCAAATATTTCAAACGCATCATCGGACTGCCGCCAAAGGAGTACAGAGAAAAGATTTGAAGATGAAAAGCTTTCGGAAATGCCAAAAAAAATATTGCCAGGTATTTTGATGATTATTGATGCTTTTTGCTAACTTTGCGTTGAGGCTTTATAAGTTGGCACATGCCATTTTGTTGTGGAAATTAAAGTCGTGAAAACATACTAAAAACCATATAATTAATTGTATTTGTTATGAAAAGATTCCTTTTGTTGTTTGGGCTATTTTGTGCTACGCTAACATCGGTGGGGCAGATAGCCAAAGTGGATTTGGACAAGGGCTCTGCGGAAAGCCAAGTAGAGGACATTGTCGTAGTATTCAAGATGCATTTCGACATCGGCTACACTGAGTGGGCAGAGTCGGTGTTGCAAAAGTATTCGACAACGATGATTGAAAGTACGCTTGGGTCGTTGCAACAGACATCACACTTGCCCAAAGCAGAACAATTTGTGTGGACTCTGCCGGGATGGCCTATGAAATACATATTAGAAAACGCCGCACCGACAAATAAGATGAAAATTGAGCAGGCATTGCGTGAAGGGCGTCTTGCACTGCATGCATTGCCGTTCACTTTCGAAACCGAGTCGAGCGACCTTGAGACGCTGGTTCGAGGCATGAGGTTCACGTCGGATATTAACCGCCGTTATGGGGTTCCGTTGGTGCGTGGTGCTAAACTCACTGATGTGCCAAGCCATTCGTGGATATTGCCCACTTTGCTCACCCATGCCGGAGTGAAGATTCTGCACATTGGTTGTAATCCCGGCTCCAAGTCGCCCGATGTGCCAACGCTGTTTTGGTGGGAAGGACCCGATGGCTCGCGGCTGCTCACTTTCAACTGGGCTGAATACTACGGCTCGGGTGTTATGCCACCCAATGGATGGAAACACAAAACGTGGTTGGCAATGATACACACCCACGAAAACACCGGAGCGCCAACGGCTGCCGAGGTTGAGGCTGTGTTGAAAGAGGCTCGTGCCAAGGCTCCAAATGCACGCATACGCATTGGCCAGCTGGAAGATTTCTACGATTTGCTGATGAAAGAAAATCCCAAGTTGCCGATTGTGCGTGGCGACATGCCCGACACGTGGATTCATGGCTATATGTCGATGCCTCGTGAGGTGAAAATCAATAAATCGATGCAGCGTGTTATTTATAATGAGGAAACCCTGAACTCGCTGCTTGCCGATTGGAGCGGGTGGTCGCAGCCCATTAGCAGCTATGTCGACAAAGCTGTGGAGCAATCATTATTGTTCGACGAGCACACTTTCGGCTTGGCAGTTTCGCACGGACAGGGCGGAATGTGGGAATTCAATGCTGACAGGTTTTTTAAGGAGAGAGCCGATGGCGCATACGATTTCCTCGAGCAGTCGTGGTACGAAAAAGGTCATCACGCACATGCTTCACAGTTTGCAATTGTGCCTTCGCTACGTCGCGATTTGCAGGCGCTGGCGTCGTCGGTTAACGTGTCGGGTAAGCACGTGGTGGTGTACAATCCTTTGCCTTGGACACGCTCGGGTGTGGTGTCGCTATATATGGATGTATACCAAAAGAGTTACCAAGTTGTGGCATTGCGCGACGAAACTACCGGCGAGACAGTTGAGGTGTCGCAGAAAAACACCGACATTGTGGCATTGCGCGATGGTAAATCAGGCTCCGTTGTGCCGGCATATAATCATCACAACCATTTGATATTTGAGGCTTTCGATGTTCCACCTCTTGGCTATAAAACTTACACTGTTGTTGAAGGAAAAGAAGCTACCAAGGCAACGACACTTTCGGCAGACCGAAATAATGCGACAATCGAGAACCGATATTTCAAATTACGCATCAATTCTGATAACGGGTCGCTGATTTCGGCATGGGATAAGGTGAACAATAGGGAAATGGTGAAGGCTGATGCTGAATTTGGCTTTGGAGAGTATGTCCACGAAAAGTACGGCAAAAGCGATGCCGAGCGATATAATGCAGCATACATTAAAGACGGACAGCATGGATGGGCAGACCCCGAAATGATTCGTCCGTCGGACTCGCGATTAAAATATACTCAAATTAAGGGAACAGTATCGCATATCAGTTACGACGAAACGCCAATGTCGGTTACTGCAACGGCATTTTGTCGCACAAGCGACGGAGAGGATTATATGTTAATGTATAAGCTATACGACTCGATGCCATATATTGAGGTGACTTGGAGTACAACAAACAAGAAGGCTACAATGCAAGCCGAAGGCGGTTGGTTGGCATTCCCGTTAAATGTTGATGAGGCACAATTCAGAGTAGGTCGTATTGGGGCAGTGGTGAATCCTGCCACCGATTTTGTGAAGAATACTAATCACGATTACTATTTCCTTAATACAGGCATGGCGGTGGTTGACAAGCAACAATGTGGCTACGGATTAAACACTCCGAATGCTCCAGGTGTAAGTCTCGACCGGATGGGCTTGGCTCGTTTCTCGGGTGTGTTTACACCTAAGCGGCCTAATGTGTTTGTTAACTTGTATAACACCCAGTGGGGCACCAATTTCACGGAGTATATCGAAGGCTGTCTGTCGGCAAAAGTGTATTTGTGGTCAATCGAACATTATGCCAACGAGCCATCGCTGATTACTCCTGTCGAGGAAACTCGTGTGCCGTTGATGGGTGCCTTTTCCGATACTGCAGAGGGCGGAAAGCTGCCTGCAACGGCATCGGGCTTGCAGCTTTCGCGAAAAGGCGTATTGGTTACGGCTTACAAGAAATCGCAAGATGGCAAGGCTGGATTGTTGAGAATATGGGAGCAGTCGGGTGTTGATGGCGAATGCGAAGTGACATTGCCAAAGAATGCGGCTTTCACAACTGCGCAATTGTGTAATCTGCGTGACGACCCACAAGGAAAACCATTTGCAATAAAAAATGGCAAGATAAAACTGAAATGCAAAGCCTATCAGCCAATATCACTATTGCTGAAATAAAGAAAAGCTAAGCGCATAGTGTGAAACGTATTTGCCAAGTGTGGTGCCGTCAGGCGGGTGCGCTTGGCATTGTTTTTTTATTTCTGCCGGGAGGTGGGTATTGCACAAAAAAAGAAAAGGGATGGTTTCCCATCCCTTTCGTGACCCATACAGGATTCAAACCTGTAACCTTTTGATCCGTAGTCAAACACTCTA
>JBJECZ010000106.1:0-6455 GCA_051871555.1 Muribaculaceae bacterium
GAAGGACAGC
Organism: Muribaculaceae bacterium; assembly: GCA_051871555.1. Taxonomy (GTDB): domain Bacteria; phylum Bacteroidota; class Bacteroidia; order Bacteroidales; family Muribaculaceae; genus SFTJ01. The sequence continues at coordinate 11 of JBJECZ010000106.1, forward strand.
ATTTTCGATACACTCATGGCTCTGCCTCTCTTCCAAGGAGTAAGTCGCATAAAACTTTCGGAATTGGTTGAGAAAGTGCCGTTTCACTTCAAAAAATTCTACGATGGCAACAGCATCATCTCGGCAGGCGACAAATGCACATCGCTTTGCTTCCTTGTTTCTGGTCAAGTAAAAATCGACTACCCCTGCCAGAACCGCAAGATTCACATTATCGAAACAATCTCAGCACCTAACGTGATTGGGCCAGAATATCTGTTTGGCAAAACCACCGTCTACCCGTTTAGTGTTGTGGCTAATGGCATGTGCGGCACGCTGCAAGTAGCAAAGTCCGACTATGTGAACATGCTGCAAACCGACAAGGTGTTTCTGTTTAACATTCTGAATATGCTGTCGCGCAACAACCAGCTGAGCACATCGTCGATGCTGTCGGTAACCCGCGGCTCTATTGCCGAACGTATTGCTCAAATGGTGGCAATGCTAACTCACCCCGATTGCGCCGACATACGCATCTCGTTTCGCCAAAAAGACCTCAGTACGATGCTCGGCTCGCAACGCACATCGTTCATCAACGCTCTTGAACATATGAAAGACGAAGGTCTTGTTGATTACAGCATCAACGAAATTATTGTGAAAGATCGCAAGAAGCTCTTAGAAAAACTCCGCAATTTCGGTTAAATAACAAAAAGAGATTCATCTATTTTTTCGGCGTGCCATTCACCACTGCGCGAACGGCAGATACCGCTATTGCGTTGCCTGCTTAATGCACACATTAACTCATAAAGAGCAAAATCACCACCTGCACTATTATCAACCGTGCAAACATGCTGAAAGGATACACTGTGGCATAGCCGGCTGAAGGCACATCGCTCTCAAGCGACTCGTTGCTATAATTCAACGCCATCGGGTTAGCCATGCTTCCACACAACGCACCCGACATTGTGGCAAAATCAATTTTCAACACCTTCAACCCGATAAAGCCAACAATGAACACCGGCAAAATGGTGAAAAGGAATCCAAACAACACCCACAAAGCACCTTCGGGACGAATCACTACATCGAAGAACTGCCCACCGGCATCCAATCCCAGACACGCCAGATAGAGCGACAAGCCCAACGAACGCAGCATGAGGTTAGCGCTGCGCGTTACGTAAGTGACCATGTGTAAGCGCGGGCCGAAAGTTCCAATTAAAATGCCCACAATCACCGGACCACCAGCAAGTCCCAGCTTCACCGGAACCGACATTCCAGGTATCATAATTGGTATTGCGCCCAATATCAATCCGATGCTCATGCCAATAAACACGCCAATCAGATTTGGCTCATTTAAGTTTTGAACAGCATTGCCAAGCAACTTTTCCACTTGCTCAACTGCTCGCGCTTCACCCACAACAGTCAGGCGGTCGCCAATCTGCAGCCGCAACCCCGGGCGCGCAAGCAGCTGCACGCCACTTCGATAGATGCGTGTGGTGTTTACGCCATATTTCTTTCGCAACTTCAGCGAACCAAGTTTCTTGCCATTCCATTCTGTCTTAGTGATTAGAATGCGCGACGAAACAAGCTCACGGTCTATCGAGTTCCAATCGATATCCTTTTTATTCCAATCCACATCGTGCACCTGCTCGCCAAACAATAGCGCCAAATTCTCGGCATCCTTTTCGCTGGTTACCACAAGCAGGCGGTCGCCCGACTCAAGCACCGTGTCCGATGCCGGACTGCATGCCGAATCGCCACGCCAAAGCCTTGACACCACAAATTCGCGGCCGCTCACACGATTCACTTCAAGCAAAGTCTTGCCAAATATTGCCGGATTCAGCACCTTGAACTCTGCCACAAAAGTCTCATCGTTGTCATCAGTTGGCGACTCCGGTATTCTCTTACCATATAGCACACTGCGCATCACAGCCAGCGCTAATATCACACCCACAACGCCCAAAGGATAGGCAACAGCACATCCCAAAGCAAGCGAACTGCTGGGCAGTCCAACCTGTTTCAAAGCCTGCTGGGCAGCACCAAGCGCCGGCGTGTTAGTCACAGCTCCACAAAGCACGCCAATCATATCAGCCACACTCATGCCTGTGATACAGCTTGCCAGGATGGCAAGGAGTGTGCCAAGCAAAACCACACCTAATCCCAGCAAATTCAAGGTCACACCGCCCTTGCGAAACGAACTGAAAAAGCCAGGACCAACTTGCAAACCAAGCGTGAAAATAAACAGCACTAAGCCGAAATTCTCGACATAATAAAGCACTTTTTCATCTATAGTGATGCCTAAATGACCTGCAACAATACCCATAAAAAACACAAATGTGGCACCAAGCGAAACACCCAATATCCGCACTTTGCCCAATGCCAAACCCACTGCACAAATTATCGAAAGAATAATTACAGCCTGCAGTGCACTGTGTGTTATAAACACCTCATGTATCCAATTCATAAGATAATATTCATTTACGACGACAAAAGTACTCAAAATTCTTCGAATATTCCGTATCTTTGTGCATGCAATTGTGCACGTCGCTAATTTTGACGACCTTTTGAAGTTTTCTTATTTTTCAATTAAGAATAAAACAGATAGAAGTGTATATCAACGATTCATATAACAACACCTCGTCGTTTCGCAACATCGACTGGATTACCATACTCGTCTACGGCATCTTGGTGATTTCAGGCGCAATCAGCATATATGCAGCAAGCTACGATTTCGACCACGCGAGCATGTTCGACTTCAGCGAGTTCTCCGGCAAACAATTCCTTTGGATTGGGCTTTCTCTATTGATTGGTTTTTCAATCTTGCTCATCGATAGGCGCATGATTGAAGCCTACGCCTATCCCGTTTACGGCATAATGATTTTGGTGTTGATTGCAACCATATTCCTCGCCCCCGACATCAAGGGTTCGCGGTCGTGGCTCGTGTTTGGCCCAGTGAGTCTGCAGCCTGCCGAGTTTGCTAAATTTGCTACGGCATTGGCATTAGCCAAACTGTTTAGCGGCTATAACTTTGTTCTAAACAAAAGTATGGCAAACTATGCCAAATGCGCACTCATTATCGGGCTGCCTATTTTGCTTATTCTCGCGCAAAAAGAAACCGGTTCGGCATTGGTGTATCTTTCGCTTGTGTTTGTGCTTTATCGCGAGGGCATGAGCGGTTTTGTTCTATTTGCTGCATTAAGCGCAATCGTGATATTTGTTGTGTCGTCGAAGTATGCCAACACAATCACCATGGGCATTCCAACAGGCGAGTTCATTGTTTTCATCTACATCATGGTGGTGATGGCGGCAATGCTGCTGTTCTATTGTCGTTCGCTCATTATATGCCGAAATGTCACCTTAGCATTCGTGGCATCGGCTGTAATAGCCTACGGGCTATCGCTTGCCGGAATCGACATTCCTGGATATGCCTATTTCCTGACAATGATTCTCGCTGCCATTATATACATGCTCATTGCAATGTTCCACGACAACATAAAGCGGATTCTCATATCCATAAGTTTTGCCGTGGCTTCAATCCTGTTTATGTTCTCGGTGAACTATGTGTTCAACAACATCCTTCAGCCTCATCAACAAATGCGCATCAAGGTGGCACTGGGCATCGAGCAAGACCTTCGCGGCGCCGGCTATAACGTCAACCAATCGAAGATTGCAATCGGCTCGGGCGGCGTGTTTGGCAAAGGATTTCTTGCAGGCACTCAAACCAAATTGAAGTATGTGCCTGAGCAACACACCGACTTCATTTTCTGCACCATCGGCGAAGAAGAAGGCTTTGTGGGAACTACTCTTGTGCTTGTCACATTCCTATATCTGATTCTGCGCATCATTGCCATTGCCGAACGCCAGCGCTCGGCATTTGGCAGAGTGTACGGCTACAGTGTTGCTTCATACCTAATCTTCCACCTTGCCATCAATGTGGGAATGGTAATTGGGTTGTGTCCTGTAATTGGCATCCCGCTGCCATTCTTCAGCTATGGCGGCTCGTCGCTGTGGGGATTCACCATCCTCCTATTCGTGTTGCTGCGATTAGATTCCACTCGCACAAGCTACGGAAACTATTAAAGGCACGGTCACCCGCGCCTTTATAGCCAAATTCTTATCTGATTGGCGACACATAATTACAGTGCCAGCACTTGTCGGACAAACTCGTCGCCGCTCACATCCCATTTTATCCAGTTAATGGCAAACCCGCGTCGTTCCATGCCGCGGAACCACGTCATTTGTCTTTTTGCAAATTGATGTATAGCTATTTCAAGCAAACGGAACATTTCGTCATAATCAATCTCACCTATTACATACTGAGTAACGAATTTATATTCCAACCCGTAGTAAATCAAATCATCTGCAGGCACTCCGCTATCGATAAGCCCACGTATTTCGTCAACCATACCTGCATCCAACCTCGCCTTTAACCGCTCTGTGATGCGGCGACGCCGATTATTAACGTCAATGTCCACACCCACAACAATGGCGTTGTCTATTGGATGTGGTTGAGTGTTCACCTCAAGTTCAGGATGAGCCTGATAATATGATTGAATTTCAATGGCACGAATGGCGCGCTTGCATGTATCAACGTCGGTGGTGTTATGCAGCTGCTTCATTGAGCTGAGCATTGCAGTTAGCTCGGCAAGCGATTCTCCCTCGAGCCGTTTGCGTAGCTCCTTGTTTTCGGGCACCTCGGGCAACTGAATGCCTTTTAGCACACTCTCAACATACAAGCCCGTGCCACCACACAGCACCACGCGCTTGCCTCGTGCCCTAATGTCGTTATATGCAGTTCGATAGTCGCGAAGATACTGATAGAGATTGTATTTATAGCCGGCATCGCAGATGTCAATCAAGTGATAAGGCACGTCGCCATAATCCTCCAAATCCTTGCCTGTTCCGATGTCCATGCCGCGATACACCTGTCGCGAATCGGCGCTAATAATCTCTGCATCGATTGCGCGAGCAAGCGCCACGGCCTTCGAAGTCTTGCCCGAAGCCGTGGGTCCGGTTATCACATACAACTTGTCGTCATCTGCCGTCATCTGATTGCCGACCGTTTAAATTATTTCTTCAGATTGTTATTGAAAAACTCAAGCACCTTCATGTATAACGGCACACGGGTTTCGCAGCCGTTAATCGAATGATTCATGTTCAAGAACACCATCATGTCGAACATCTTGTTCTGCTGAGTCATTTCAGCAGCATACTGATAGGTATTAGTGATGTGCACATTGTCGTCGGCTGTTCCTGCCATTATCAACAGTCTGCCCTTTTGCTTGCCTATTCGCTTCAATGGCGAACCCTGATTATAGCCGTTCTCGTTTTCGTTAGGAGTGCGCATAAAACGCTCGGTGTAAATCGAATCGTAGAAACGCCAATCGGTGACCGGTGCAATTGCTACACCTGCTGCGTACGGGCTGTCGGTTTGCGACATTGCCATAAGCACCTCATATCCGCCAAAGCTCCAGCCCCAGATGCCAATGTGCTTAGCATCGACATAGGGTTGCGACGCCATATACTTTGCAGCGGCAATTTGGTCGACAGTTTCAAGCTGACCTAATTTCATATACACAGCACTCTCAAATGCTTTTCCACGAAATCCTGTTCCGCGTCCGTCAACACACACCACAATATAGCCTTGAGTTGCAAAATACTCCTCCCAATCCACTTTCCAGCTATTCTTAACCATTTGCGAACCCGGTCCGCTATATTGCGACATAATCACCGGATAGCGCTTGCCCGGATTAAAGCCAAGAGGCTTAATCATATAGCCGTTGAGCATATTGCCATCGCTTTCGAATTGGAAAAATTCGCGCTTTGGCACACTGCTGCCTGTGTATTTCTCGGCATATTCCTCGTTGAGCTGCAAATCACGCACCTTTTTGCCCGTTGCTGTGTTAATGACACGATACTGGTTAGGAGTCTTTGCATCGCTGAAGTTCTGAATATAATACGCCATATTGCCGCTGAAAGTGGCAGAATATGTGCCGGCACCATTCACAATAGTGCTAACAATACCCTTTGCATCTACTTTAGCTATAGTACGGTCGAGTGGGCTCACCTGCGTAGATTGAAAATAAAATGTCTTGTTTAACGGGTTATATCCATAATAAGCAGTCACATTCCAATTGCCATTTGTAAGCTGACGCATCAGCGAGCCGCTATTTGAATACTGATAAAGATGAGTCCAACCACTTTTTTCACTGCGGATTACAAAGAAATCGTCGTAATAAACCGCATTTGCTACCATCGAAAAATCAACCCATGTGTCGCTTTTCTCAGTATAAATAAGCTTTGCCACTGTTGAACGTGGATTCACGGCATACAACGACACCTCGTTCTGATGGCGATTAAGCTTCGTCACCATCAGTCGTTCTGGCGTTTTGCCATAAACAATCTTAGCAACATAATCGTCCTTAGTCATAGGAATGTTCATCGACTTAATTGTGCGGTTCTCAACATCGTAGCT
>JBJECZ010000107.1:0-6372 GCA_051871555.1 Muribaculaceae bacterium
AGGCAAGCTATTTGAGCAACATTGCATCGAAGGTGTATATGATTGTGCGCAAGGATTACTTGCGTGCATCGCAAATCATGCAGAAGCGTGTGGCTGAAAAAGATAATATTGAAATTTTGTTTAACTGCAACACCGTGGGCTTGTTTGGCGACGGTGGCGTTGAGGGTGCACATTTGGTGAAGTTTAAGGGCACCGATAAGGAGGAAATGCTCGACATAAAGATTGATGGTTTCTTCCTTGCTATCGGACATAAACCCAACACCGATTTCCTTGGCGGAAAGATTGATCTTGATGCCAACGGCTATATCGACTTGAAGGGAAAAACCACGGCAACCAACATCCCCGGCGTGTTTGCAGCGGGCGACGTTGCCGACCCGATGTATCGCCAAGCCGTTTCGGCTGCCGGTATGGGCTGCCACGCTGCTCTCGATGTGCAGGCTTATTTGGTTGAGAAAGGAGAATTGTGATGCAGTTTGACGACGACATAAACAAATGTCTTGAAGTGTTGCGCCGAGGCGGGATAATTCTTTATCCCACCGACTCGATATGGGGTATCGGTTGCGATGCCACCAACGAAGATGCTGTGCGCCGCATTTATGAACTTAAGCGCCGCAGCGACAACAAGGCGATGCTGGTGCTGCTTGATTCGGCGGAGCATCTCGACCATTATGTGGTTGATGTCCCCGAAATGGCGTATGAACTGATTGACGTGGCAGTTGAACCGTTGACAATAATCTATGACGGAGCATACAACCTTGCCAAGAATCTGTTGGGCGACGACGATAGCGTGGGTATTCGCATCTCGCACGAGCGCTTTTCGCAGACCTTGTGTGAGCGTTTCCGTAAGCCCATTGTGTCGACTTCGGCTAACATCAGTGGCACAAAGTCGGCTATGACTTTTGCCGAGATTGCCGACGATATTAAGCAGGGAGTTGACTATGTGGTGAAGTATCGCCAGGAAGATAATTCGCGCCACAAGTCGTCGAACATCATAAAACTGAGTTGCGACGGCACGTTTAAGATTATACGATGACGCAGCGCGTTAGCCTTTCGGTGTAAAAAAATACTTTTTTGTTTAGGACGTGATAAGTGCAGGATTACAACGGGCTAAGTATGTTGTTGGCGATTTGGTGTCGTCGACTTTGGCTTGGCTTGCTTACACTTGTTTGCGTTACTATCTGAATCAGGAGACCATGCTTAGTCAAGGATTCAACAGCTTCGAAATGTTCGTCACCTCGAGCTATGTTGTGCTTGGCATGGTGTTGTTTCCGCTGATGATGATGTTTGTGTATTTTCTGTCGGGCTACTACAACGAGGTGTTCCGCAAATCGCGATTGCAGGAATTTTTTGTCACGGCGGCAAGTGTGCTGTTCAATTCGCTGATGATATTTTTTGTGGCGCTTGTCAACGACATGGCAAACGATCGCGCCTATAACTATGAAATGATAATGTTGCTGGTGGTGCTGTTGTTTGCTATGGTGTATACGGTGCGATGCGTAATCACCTCGCAAGCATCGCGCAAGCTCAAGCATCGCATTTGGCAATTCAACACACTGATTATTGGTGCCGGCAACGAGGCGCTGCGCATGGGCAACAACCTGAACACCGTGCCCGAAAGTCTGGGCTACGATGTTGTGGGATATGTGCGAGTGCCGGGCGAAGATGCTGTTGAAATCAGCACCGATTTGCCCGTGTTTGAAATGGACGAGATTGACGATGTATGTCATCGACTCGATATAAAGGAAATAATCGTGTCGTTGTCCGATTGCCCGGCTGACCGTGTGCTCGACACCATCAACCGCTTGTTCCATTTAGGCTTGCCTATAAAAATCACACCAACGCTCACCGACATTGTGCTCACACGAGCTTCGGTGCAGCAATTGGTAGGTGACCCTCTGGTGGATGTGTCGGGGTGCAGCATGGGCGACTGCGAGCGCAACATCAAGTGGCTTTGCGATGTGGTGGTTTCGGCTGTGGCATTGGTGGTGTTGACCCCGTTCTTTGCTATGCTTGCCATTGCCATCAGGCTTGATTCAAGAGGCTCGGTGGTGTATAAGCAGCGTCGCATAGGGCTTCATAACAAGCCGTTCACCATCTACAAGTTTCGTAGCATGGTGGAAGACGCCGAGAGGGACAGTGTGCCGCAATTGTCGGGCGACGACGACCGTCGCGTGACTCGCGTGGGCCGATGGATGCGCAAATATCGCATCGATGAAACATTGCAGTTTTGGAATGTGCTGAAGGGCGACATGTCGCTTGTGGGTCCGCGACCCGAGCGCGAATATTATTTGAAGCAGATGATGGAGCGGGTGCCGTATTGTGCGTTGCTTCATCAGGTTCGGCCCGGAATCACTTCGCTGGGTATGGTGAAGTATGGCTATGCGCGCAATGTTGATGAGATGATTGAGCGCCTTAAGTTCGATTTGCTCTATCTTGAGAACATGTCGCTCGTAAACGACTTGAAGATTTTAATATATACGGTGAAAATTGTAATTAACGGACGAGGCATTTGAAATGGAAACAGAACAAAAGCAAGATAAACATGCCGAAGGCGACAGCCTGTTGTTGCGCTTTCTGCATTGGCGCGAAACGCATATTTCCGAGTCGCAATGCGTGATTATATTGGCGTTGCTCACGGGCATAGCGTCGGGGCTTGCGGCGGTGTTGCTAAAGACGCTTATTGGCTCAATATCGTCGATGCTCACATCGCGGCTGTCGATATCGGAGGACAACTACCTTTATCTCATCACTCCAATTATTGGCATTTTCATTGTTGGAGTGTATGTGCGCTATGTGGTTAAGGACAACATTTCGCATGGTGTGACGCAGGTGCTTTATGCCATATCACAAAAGAAAAGCCGATTGAAATTCCACAATATGTACACCTCGGTGGTGGCAAGTTCCATCACAATCGGGTTTGGTGGGTCGGTAGGAGCCGAAGGCCCTATTGTTTACACCGGCGCGGCAATAGGCTCAAATCTTGGCGGTATGTTGCGATTGTCGCCAAAGACGCTTATGGTGCTTGTGGGCTGCGGTGCTGCGGCGGGCATAGCCGGCATCTTCAAGGCTCCGATAGCAGGCGTGTTGTTCACAGTTGAGGTGTTGATGCTCGACCTCACGGCAGCCTCGGTGATGCCCCTGATTGTGGCAGCCGTGGCAGGTGCTACGGTGTCGTATATCTACACCGGATATAATCTCGAATTCTTTTTCTCGCAAAGCGAGCCGTTCTACACCTCGGGCATCCCTTATGTGATTCTGCTCGGATTGTTCTGTGGATTTGTGTCTCTCTATTTCACCGGCGCTATGGGCTTGATGGAAAAGATGTTCAGTAAGCTGCGCAACCCATGGATAAAGTTTGCCGTTGGTTCGGTGGTGTTGAGTTTGCTCATCTATTTGTTGCCGCCACTCTACGGCGAAGGTTACGAGCCAATCAATATGCTTTTGAACGGCAATGTGTCGGAGATTTTCGACGGCAGTGCGTTCTATAGCCATCGCCACGATGTGCTTTATATATGCATCTTCATTGGCATGATTATTATAGCAAAGGTGTTTGCCACCAGTGCCACCAACGGCGGTGGAGGTGTGGGCGGTACATTTGCGCCGTCGCTTTATGTGGGCTGTATGGCAGGATTCTTTTTCGCCTATTTGCTCAATCACATTGGCATCATCGACGTGTCGCTTTCAACAAAAAACTTTGCTCTTGCCGGCATGGCAGGCGTGATGGCAGGCGTGATGCATGCTCCGCTAATGGCTATATTCTTGACTGCCGAGATGACCGGCGGCTACGAACTTTTCCTGCCGTTGCTCATTGTTTCGGCAATTAGCTATGGCACCGTGCGCGTATTTTCACGTTACAGCATCTACACCAAGCGTTTGGCACAGCGAGGCGAACTCCTCACGCACGAAAAGGACAAGACCGTGCTCACCTTGCTGAAAATAGACAATGTGATTGAAACCGATTTCATGGTGGTGCACCCCGATATGGACCTCAAACAAATGGTGCAAGTGATTTCGCAATCGCACCGCAACTTGTTCCCCGTCACCGACAGCGAAGGCTATCTGAAGGGCATAGTGTTGCTCGACGATATCCGAAACATCATGTTCCGCACCGACCTATACAAGAAAATGAAGGTGAGCAAGTTTATGGCTGTTCCGCCAGCTAAAATTGAGCTGGGCATGCCCATGGAGCATGTGATGAAGATGTTTGACGACACCAACGCCTGGAACCTGCCTGTGGTTGATGGCGGAAAATATGTGGGCTTTGTGTCGAAGTCGAAGATATTTAATTCCTACCGAAGTGTGCTCAAGCATTTCACCGACGATTAAAAACCGAATTATTTGAAACAATGGAAAAGAAAGATTTGCGCATAGTGTTCCTTGGAACACCCGATTTTGCAGTTGAGAGCTTGCGCCGCCTTGTTGATGGCGGTTATAACATAGTGGGAGTGATAACCATGCCCGACAAAGTGGCAGGACGTGGACACAAAATGTTTCAGAGCCCCGTCAAACAATATGCCTTACAGCATGGATTGAAGCTGCTGCAACCAGCCAACCTGAAGGACGAAGCGTTCATCGGCGAGTTGCGGTCGCTCAATGCCGATTTGCAAATTGTAATAGCCTTTCGCATGCTGCCCGAAGTGGTTTGGAACATGCCGCCGATGGGCACATTCAACCTGCATGCCTCGCTGCTGCCAAAATATCGCGGAGCGGCGCCCATCAACTGGGCTGTGATGAATGGCGACACCGAAACTGGTGTTACTACATTCTTCCTCAAGCATGAAATCGACACCGGCGACATCATTCAGCAGCGCAAAATTGCCATCGACCGCACCGACAATGTGGGCACCGTTCACGACCGGTTGATGATGCTTGGTGCCGATATGGTCATCGAAACTGTTGATGCAATAATTGCTGGCGAGGTGAAGCCAATTTCGCAGGACTTGTTGTGCAATCAGGGCATCGAGCCCACTCCTGCGCCAAAAATTTTCAAGGAAACATGTCGCATCGCGTGGAATCAGCCAGCCGAAAAAGTGTATAATCACATTCGAGGCTTGTCGCCTTATCCTGCTGCTTACACCGAGATTACCAACGGCGAAGCCTCCCACAGCATAAAGATTTTCGAAACCTCGCAACCTCTTGCATCGCAAGGCTGCGCACCTGGCGAGTTGCGCTACGATGGCAAACATCTCACCATCGGCTGTGCCGACGGCGCACTCGAAGTGCTGTCGATGCAGCTCTCAGGCAAAAAACGCATGTCGGCAGCCGAATTTATGCGCGGCTTCAGCCTTGCCGGCTATCGCGCAGAATAATAAATTATTATTTTGGGGATGTGGTTGTTTCTTCGATGAAGTAGCGCGGACGGCGTTTCACTTCGCAATAGATTTTGCCGATGTATTCGCCTATTATGCCCAGACTTGTGAGTATGGCTCCGCCAATAAACCACAGCGATAGCATCAGTGAGGTCCAGCCTTCGATTACCGAGTGCGTGATGTAGCGATAGAGGCCGTAGACAATAAATGCCGCCGACACCAGCATGCAGCTGATGCCAAGACTGCTGATTAGGCGCAGCGGTTTCACCGAGAACGATGTGATGCCGTCGAAAGCAAAATTGAGCATTTTCTTTAGCGGATATTTCGATTCGCCGGCGAGGCGTTCTTTGCGGTCGTAGTAGACGCAGCTCGATGGAAAACCTATGCTCTTGACTATGCCTCGCAGAAACAGGTTTCGCTCGGGATGGCTGATGAGCGCCTGCAAAGCGCGGAGGCTCATAAGGCGGAAGTCGGCGTGGTTGTAGATGATTTCACCGCCCATCCACGACATAGTGCGATAGAAGCATTGGGCAGTGAAACGCTTGAAGAAAGTGTCGGTTTTGCGTTCGCGCCGCACGCCAAACACCACGTCGTCGCCATCGGCATAGTGCTTCACCATATCGGCAATAACATGTATGTCGTCCTGCAAATCGGCATCGATGCTCACGGTGGCATTAAACTTCATCTCGGCAGCAGCTTCAAGCCCAGCCCACAATGCATTTTGGTGACCCACGTTGTGTGCCAGCTTCAGCCCGACGATGCGGCTGCTCTCGGCGCTGAGTTGTTTAATTATATGCCATGTTGCGTCGCGGCTTCCGTCGTCGACGTATATGATTTTGCCCGACGATATGCTGCCGTCGGTTTCCATAGCATTCAGCACTTCGCTCAGTTTGGCTGTGGTGTCGTGGAGCACCGCCTCCTCATTGTAGCAGGGCACCACCAATGCCAGTGTGATGTTGTTGTTCATTGCCATTACGATAGTATGTTTTACTGCAAAGATAATTATTTTTTATAAATAACACTTCGATAAATATCGATTAAAAATCGGAATGTTTTTTTGTGG
>JBJECZ010000108.1:0-6367 GCA_051871555.1 Muribaculaceae bacterium
CTTTATTCTTAAGAGAGTCGCAAGCTATTATGCATTTGTATGGTGTGTCACCAATCACATCAGAGAGAAAGTCAAAATCGCGGTTGCTCCTTCCTGGGGCAAAGATATACCCGTGGTCGGATGTGTCGTTACAGCTAATCGGTGCAATTCCAAGGTGAGTGAAGATAAATTTTTGCTCTTTAATGTTAAATAGTTGGGAATAATACTTACACTCGTTTTTAGAATAGCAAATAATTCGGTCAATGTATTTGCTTGACAGAATATATGACATATATTTATGATAGATGGTTCCAATAATGCCTTTTTTCTTCTTATAGATAAATGTCATTATGGTAATGTCGTTTCGTTTCTTTAGTCGAAACAGACGACACCAAAAGGCTATGTTTAGTCCAAAGAATTGTTGCCATCCAATGATTTTGTCATAATTCTTGCGCTTGATTACTATGGTTAAGGGGAAATAGAAGTACAAGAAAATTCTTTTTAGCGAATCAAACTTGTTTTTGTGATATTTGTTGGTGACACACTTAGCTATACTCCAGTCTTCTTTGGTGATTTCGCTAAGCACTGCACCCATTTCCCATTTAGGGCTTGCGTCGAAATCAATCAAAATTATATTTCTTTTTATTGACATATGTTTATCAATGCTTTTTGGATAGTTGAATGGGTTTAATCGTTCCCGTAACATTTAAAAATTGAGGATAAGTGCTTTTGGGGAGAGTACTTTTCTATTGCATCTTGAGCAATTGATGCGTTGTTGAATTGGATGCTAAAAATCTTTTCAATTGCCGATTGCAAGAGGAGAGCATTTTTAGATTGGAATGTAGCACCGTTGATTCCTTCATCAATCAATTCAGGTATACCGCCGTTACGGGCGCCAATAACCGGTGTGCCGGCGCACAGCGACTCGATCACTCCAAGCGGATTATTTTCGTACCACTCGGATGGAAGAACAGAGGCATAAGATGTGCTGAGCAGTTGGCTCACTTCGTCAGCGTTGAGCCGCCCAAGGAAATGGATGTTGCTGCATGATGCATATTTTGCCTTTAGCTGTTCGGCAAGCGGACCGTCGCCGGCAACGAGCAGCGGATATGGCAGGTGTGATGCTGCTTCAATCATTGTAGCCACGCCTTTTTCCTGCGACAATCGGCCTACGTAGCAAAGCTGTTTTTTTCGCGTGGCTTGCCCGGTGGATGCAAATGCTTGCAGCTTAACGGGGTCGACAAAGTTGCACACCACGTGCAGTTTGTCGGACGAGAAGCCTCCTTGCGCCATTTTCTGTGCCATGAATTGGCTTGGACAGATGAAGGCGTCGGTGCAGCGTTCAAGTCGGTGACGATTCCACTTCATGGCTTCGATGTAAGCCAAAGCGCTGGCTGCGAGCGAGCCTTTCATGCAGCGTTGCTTGAGCACTTGCTTTTTGTCGGCAAAGCACAGCTCGCATGGTTCGCCGTTGCGCAGACATGAGTATGACGGACACAGCAGTTTGTAGTCGTGCAAGGTCCACACCACTCGGCAACCGGTTTTGTGAGCCATTTCGGCAATCGCCGGCGAGAGGTAGCTGTGTATGTTGCCCAGGTGAACAACGTCGGGACGGAAATCGCGCAGTATTTGAGCGAAATATGCGCGAATGTCACCCAATCCCAAGGTGCGCTGAAATGCCTTTAGTTTGCCTTTGATGCCGCCGCCCGAGAAACTAATTTCCGGTGCAAAATATTTTGAGTAAGGCGAATTGAAATTGTCGGGATACTTCATGGCAAACACAGCCACTTCGTAGCCGTTGGCTTGGAGCAGATGTTCAAGGTTGATGGTGGCAACACAGTCGCCGCCGCGGTTATAATAGAATTTGTTTACTATTAGAATTCTTTGAGACATAAATCGGTTTAAGTAGTTTCTTCATAGTATAAAACTATGTAAATTGCGAATTATTGTTTAATAATTGCAATAAATCAATAAACGGCATCGTTAAAATTATTGAATTGTTAAATATCGTGACTATTGGCAGAAATTAAGACACAAAATAGGGCAATGCAAATGCTTCGTAATCTGGGAATTTATGCTGTTGGCAGCATTGGTTCTCGGCTGATTATGTTCATGATAGTGCCTATCTATAGTTTTTTCATCGACCCCATTGATTTTGGTTATTACGATATCTGTTTCGCTTTGATAATGCTTCTTTTGCCAGTGATTTCTATGCAATTTACAGAAGGTGCTTTCAGGTTTCTTATCGATGCAAATAATGACTGTGAACGCACGCAGATAGTGTCTTACACGATATTTTCAATGATTCGCAACACAATTGTTTGTTTCGCCGTAGGCATTCTGTTGCATTTCCTGGTTGATATCAAGTACATGTGGTATACTTTGGTGTTTGCCTGTGTGTTTTCCGTTTTCGGAGTGGTTCTTCAGATGCTGCGAGGTATAGGGCGAAATAAGGTTTATGTTGAGTGTTGCTTGATTTCTTCATTTTTGATTTTTAGCATAAGCGTGCCGCTTGTGGTGTGGACTGGAATGGGAGTCAAAGGTGTGTTCATTGGCAACATTGTTGCTCGAGTAGCGGCTATGTTTTATGCAGAGTGGCGTGTGGGAATATTTAGTA
The DNA here is from genome assembly GCA_051871555.1 of Muribaculaceae bacterium. Classification (GTDB taxonomy): domain Bacteria; phylum Bacteroidota; class Bacteroidia; order Bacteroidales; family Muribaculaceae; genus SFTJ01. Next base: position 2,597 of record JBJECZ010000108.1, read on the forward strand.
ACTATTTGCGTAGAAGTGCCGATGCTAAACTTGTTGGGAAAGAAATACTGAAATTCAGCAAGCCATTAATTGCAGTAAATTTAATATTGTCGTGTATTGCTTGGGGCAACAGATTCTTCATAGAACACTTCTTGGGCTTGTATGATAATGGCTTGTTTTGTGTGGCAGTGAAATTTGCAACTATTCTTGAAGCATTGGCAACAATGTTCAATCGAACATGGCAAGAAACAGCTATTCGGCAATATGGTGATAAAGACCGTGATGCTTTTTTCTCAAAAATTGCAAATGCATATATTTGGGTGTTTGTTTTTTTTGTAATTGGCATTTCGTATGGTGCACGCATCTTCTATTCATATATTGTTGGAGCTGAGTATCAGGAAAGCAGGTGGTTGGTATATCCATTAGTGATGTCTGTGATGTTTTTGGTCATGACGGTTTTCTGCGATGTTGCATATCAGTGTGCCAAAGACACGTCGCGTCAGTTGCCATGCCTGATTATGGCATTGGTGGTTTCGTTGGCTACAAACTATTATTTCACTATTTGGTGGGGATTGTATGGCATCTTGGCAAGCGTAAATGTTACATATTTGTTTATGCTTGTGTATAAGATAATTGACACGCGCCGATATATGCGGTTGTGCATCAATGTCCGCTCTGTGGCGGTGCTTGGCTTGCTGGTGTTAAGTGGGGTGATGTATTATGTTATTGACAATAACATTGTTGTGGCAGCCTATTTCATTATAGTGTTGATGACGATGATTGCGTGCTGTCCAGCATCGATTAAGCAAATGTTAATCAATAAACTACGACGAAACAAAGCAAAATGAGGAGCCAAGATTGTAAAGCCTTTTACAGTTGTTGAATTTATAATGCGGTGAATAGCGTGATTAATCTCCGCAAAAATGCGGTGAATATAGCTTGTTTTCGCCTTAAATTCTTGCAAATAATGCGTAGAATGCATATATTTGTCGCAAAATATCTGATATTATGGCGGCAAAATATATATGGCAAAACGAAGATTGGCCCAAAATGGTATGGAATGATGGTAGGTTGGTGAATTTACTATCAGAAGTTAATCAGCTTCGAGGTACGTTGTTAGGGCGTGTTTCAATGTTTGGATTGGAGCAACAGAATGCAACGCTGCTTGAAGCAATGTCGCAAGAGATGATGCATTCTGCTGAGATTGAAGGCGAACGGCTGAATCGCGATAGTGTGCGCTCGTCGCTTGCAAGGCATCTTGGGTTGAATTATGCAGGAGCGATAAAAAAAGATTATTATACAGAAGGGGTAGTGAGTGCTATGTTAGACGCCACGTGCAACTATAGTTCAGAGGTCGACGAGAATCGCCTTTTTGCTTGGCACGCAGCGTTGTTTCCTAACGGATATAGTGGAATGTATAAGATTGATGTAGCACAATGGCGCAGAGGTGATAGTCCCATGCAGGTGGTTTCAGGGGCTATGGGTCACGAGAAAGTGCATTATGAGGCTCCCGAGAGCGCCGACGTTCCACTAATGATGAAGGACTTTTTGGCATGGGTTAATGATGATGCATTGATAGTTGACCCGCTTGTGAAAGCTGCAGTGGCACATTTGTGGTTTATAACCATACATCCTTTTGATGATGGAAATGGGCGTATATGCCGCACCATTACCGAACTGTTGTTGTCGCGTGCCGATGGGACAAGCCAGCGATACTATAGTCTTTCGTCTTTTCTTTTGAAGCATCGGAATGATTATTATAACCATCTTGAGATGTCGCAAAAAGGTGGGCTTGATGTCTCTGATTGGGTGTTGTGGTTCGTGTCTGCCGTAAAGCATGCTGTTGAAGATGCTTTACGCGAAACACAGCGCGTGGTCGACAAGACTCGTTTTTGGGATGTATATGGTGATATTGAGTTTAATCCGCGACAAAGAAAGGTTATTAATATGATGCTTGATGGTTTTGAAGGAAAACTGAATTCTTCGAAATGGTATAAGATAAATCATTGCTCACAGGATACTGCATTACGCGACATAACCGATTTGCTGAGGAAAGGTATTCTCCGCAAATCGGCTATGGGCGGTCGTAGCACGAGCTACGAGTTGGTGAAAGTATAGAAAGAATTTATTCTTCGTCGGTAACGGGTGCTACATCGTCTTTCTTTCGATTGGCGAGAATGCAGATTAGGATTGTCGGGAATAGCAACCCGAAGAACATGCAGGCTGCGCCGGCAATGAGGCTCTTTTTCATGATTGGCTTGATGTCGCAATAGGCGGGGTCGATGATGAATCCGCGTGGGAAGTTCGACGACAGGGTCATGGCACTGTTGTAGCGTTTTTCAAGCAAGAACACATACAATTCGTTTTTCAACTCTTTGTCGCGATAGAGGTTCACATACTGGCGACTATATGACGGAGCCTTATTGAGTTTCGATTTGCTTTTGGCGTTAAGGCTTTGCAGTGTTTGTATAGTCTTTTCGATGTTACGATTAACCAAAGCAATGTTCTCGCACACTAATTTGCGCGTGTTCTCGATGCGTTCAATCACTTGCTTGAGAGTGATGTTGTCGGGCGTTGCCGAGCGCTCGAGATTGCGTTTGTGCAAAATCAGGTCGTTGTATGTGCCAAGTATGGCTGAAGCAGCGCCATCGCCTCCAGTTGGGAGTAATTCATATTTTTTCGAAGGGTCGTTAACCATTGCCAGAATCACGTTGTGGGCTGTGATTTGGTCGCGCAAACGAATGATTTCGCGCTCGGTTTCTTTGTCGGTGCCAAAGAAGTATGATGTTTCTGATTCGGGAAGAATCAAATTGTTTTGAGTCTGGAAATCTTGCAGTTTCTGTTCGGATTGCGAGAGCGACGAGGTGATGTCGTCAATCATCTTGTCGTAGAACGCCAGCTTTTGCTCGGCTTGGTCGTTTTTGCGCTTCAGGCGAATTTCGTTGTAGATGTTCATCATGCCATTGAGCACATCTTTGCCATATTGCTTGTTGGTTGCTTTAAACTCCAAATATACACCATCACCTTTCTTCGATGAGTAGTCGACGTCGAGCAGGTTTGTGAAACCCGAGGCTGCCAATTCGGTTCCACAGGCATTGATTCTGATGTTGCGGTGGTCGGTTACGATGTAGTGCTTCGATTTCAATAATTGAAAATCGCCGTAAGGCGTTTTGATTGTTGCCGGCAGTGTGATGCCTTTGCTTTGGGCTATCACTTTCTTGAAGAAACCTTTTTTTACCTCTACATCGGCTTTGCCATTAGGATGTAGCTCCACGTCGAATAGCATGCCGGTTGAAAGGGTGTCGAGCATTTCGCGTTTGGCAGTGAGCAAAACGGGTGTCTCGTTGTAAAGGTTGTATTTCTTGAAACCGTCTTTTTCGATGTAAGTGAAATTGAGGTTCAGTTCTTGAACAAGACGCACAAGAATGTTGTGCGACTGAAAAATTAGCAGTTCGTTGTCGACCGATGCAGCTCCCATGCCGCCGATTGAAAAAGTGCGCATAAGTGAGGCCATACCTCCAGCCGATTTTGATGCTGCGTTGCCTGAGTCTTCGTCTTCTTCGATGAGTATTTCAGCATGGGTCATGAATTGGTCCATGCGGTTGAAGTGATAGAAGATAGCGAGCGCCAGGAATAGCGTTAGCGATATTGCATACCAATACCAGCCGCGTTTGGCTGCTGCGATGTATTTCCTGAGGTCGATAGTGTCTTTTTCTTCCATATCAGATATTGTTTGTTTTTGTTATTTATAATCTTGTTGAAGAATGAGTTTGCGTTGCTCTTTGCTGCAAT
>JBJECZ010000109.1:0-27296 GCA_051871555.1 Muribaculaceae bacterium
GAGCTGAAAAGCCCGGGGCTTTTTTCATACCCTTACTCCGCGCCTCCCCCGTAAAAGTTTTCACCGACTTTGACGACTTTGATATTTATCGGTCAGTTTTGATTTGGTGGAAAGGCTTATGTGTGTGATGCTCGTAGAATAATTTTTGATTAAGGTTGCCTCATTGGTGCTTTGTTTGCATTGTATTTTTATATATCTTTGCGCTGATTGGTGAAAGTGTTTTTTTAACCAATTGAAGTATATTCTATTGATGTAAAGTGTGAGAAGATGAGCAAAAAAAGTTCAATAGCGCGGTTGTTGTCGGATTTCATTAAAGCCGACAGCATTATTGATGGGCGTGAGATAGAGGCATTGAACAGGCTTTCGGAATTCTATAACATCCATGACAAGGATAAGGTTGATGCTCAAAAGATGCAGTTTTCGGATGCGGTGGCTGAGTTGATGGACATGCCTTTTGCGCAGCGTAAGCAGTTGATAGCGCATTTGCATGAGATGACGCTTGCCGATGACAAGTGTGTTGAAACTGAGGCTTTATTGCTTATGGCTGTAAGCTGCTGTCTTGGCGAGGAACGCATTGTGAGGAACAACGCTTGTGTGCTCAGTGCCGAAACTCTTGGGTTGCAGTTTGACCGCCCGAAGATGATATATGTAGAAAATGACTATAACGTGGAGCTTAATGCTGAGATTAGGAATAATCTGCGTGGAATCTACAATGAATTGGGCATGGTGGGCATCGATTTTGTGTATATTCCTAAGATTGCCGATGACTTCAGGGCGATGAACGAAGATTACTTGAAGGGTGTGATTACGTATTTGGCGCCAGGCATCAAGCCCGTTAGGCGCGATGGCATTTATGCATCGCTATGCGGAATCACTACCAAGCAGTTTTGCGGCGATTTGTTGTCGCGAAAGCTTGGTATAAAGTCGGCGTGCTTTGCCGAACCGGCGTTGCTGGTTACGTTGGGAGCGACAACGATGTCCGAGGTTGATGCCGATGGTGCTATTGTTCAACGGTCGTACAACCAGTATTTGCGATTGCGCATAGGCGACGGTGTTATGAAAACCATAGAGAGTTTTGTCGACCGATATAAGGAATATTTGGGCTCGTTGACATCTACCATGGCAAGCAGGTCGTTGAATAGGTTGGCGTATTATGGTTTCCATCGGTCGCTGTTCGACCTGTTGCTTTATTCTGGTAAGCGTCAGAAGTGCACTTTGCTGTTCGACGTGAATAGCGGTGTGCTGAAGTTTAGGGAAATAGACGAGGAAGTGAATTTGTCGCGAAAGATAAAGGCGACATATCTGACCATGTTGCAGCAGGTGTTGTGCAGTGGCGAGCGCAAGATGCGCTACGACGATGCAACGATGCAGGCATTTCGTGAGATATATTACGAGGTGGGTTGTGATGACACCGACAACGAGTATATCGACCTGACAGCGTCGCTTACACGCATACGCAGTGAGTTGACGAAGCATAATTTGGTGCAAAACATCGATTGTTTTATGCCAGCGAGAGGCCGTAACAGCGTGATTACGATGAACGTCGATGAGTCGATGGTGTGGATTGCCGATGGCAATGAGGTGGTGCGCTTGGTTGACTCGCGTTGGAGCAGGTTTGGCCGCCGCACACGTTGATGTATCAATAAAAATAGTACGCTGCCGCGTATCAATAGAAAAACAGTTTGCCGCGAGCCTCGCAGAATTTCAGTTCGGCGAGAGCTTTTCGTGAAATCACAAAGTAATAGGTTCCGCAATCGTAGAATCGGAGTCCCCAGCGGTCGTTTTCGTCGATTTGCAGCAGGCAGATGTCGCGGTCTGGGTCGAAACCTTCGAGCTCGTCCTGAATGGGTTGGCAAAGCATGCGCATGCCGTCGGCGCACTGATGGTTGCTTGGTGCAAAGTTGATTTTTTCGGCATCGGCAAATATGCTTTCGCCGGTGTCTTCCCAGTTGAGTTCGTACGGCTGCAGATTGCACTCGTCGGGCGAATAGATTACGCAAGGCGGAGTGTGATAGTCGAGCGGCGATTCGCAGTATCCCAGAAAATAATCAATCGGAGCAAAAAAGTAGAGCATCCCGGTGTGCGGCAGCAGGTTGTCGGCATCGAGCGGAGCGATGTCGCGGCATCTGATTTGACACACGAAAGTTAGCGGCTCGGGGTAGGTTGTTCCGTCGGCGTCGGTGACTTCCTCGTAGGGATACGGAATCGACTCGGGCAAATCAGGCGCGCCCCACCAGTGGCTTTTGCCGACGAGGTTCTCGGCAGAAGGTGTTGTAGCAATGTTAATTGGCATATAGATTGAAGTTTAGAGATGCATGGAGGAATTAGTGGCGAATATCAACTGCGACGCACTGTGGCAAGTGGTCGGATGCGAGAGTGCCGTTCACCACATGGGCATTGCCGGCTTTTACGCCTTTAGCAGTGGATTTAAGCACCATGATATAGTCAATCATATCCTTAGGAGAATCAGATGGCCATGAAGCGTGCTTGGTTTGGCTGATGATTTTGAATTGCTTTTTGAAAGCAGCAATCACGTCGCTGTTGGGATAGGCGTTAAAGTCGCCGCAAAGAAACACCGGTTTGGTGTATTGCGAGGTTTCGTTCACAATCAGTTGCGCCGAAGCCAGCTGGTCATCCGGTGTGAGCGAAAGATGAGTGCAAGCCACAACATAGTTGCTAAATTCGGCAATCACCAGCGCACGCTCTTCCTCGCGACCGGGCAAGGCAATGCGTTTCACGCTAAGGGGCTCTTCTTTCGAGAGGATTCCGATGCCGTATTTGCCGCCCATGAAATCGATAGCAGCAGCAAAAGTGGGGTGCATGTTTGTGGCTTTAGCAAGGTCGCCCAAGACGTAGGCGCCGCCACTGCGACCTGTGACGCTGTCCACCTCCTGCACGCACACCACGTCGGGGTTTTCGGCAGTGATTGTGGCAGCAGTGCGGTTCAGGTCGCGTTTTTCGTCCATGCCAATTCCGTTGCGGATGTTATATGACATTATGTTGATTTTGCTGTTTTTGTTAGATGCATTTGCGAAAACCGAGATAACGGCAATGATAATGATTGAAAATATACTTCTTGTAGTCATGGTTAATATAATAATGTTATTGTTGTTGATACAAAGTTAGTGAAAAGGGGTGTGAATGACAAAAGAATAAGAAGATAGTGCAAACAAAAAAGGATATATTCAATGCGAATATATCCTTTATTTGAGGTCACAGGCGGATTCGAACCGCCGTGCACGGTTTTGCAGACCGCTGACTAAGCCACTCATCCATGCGACCCTTTCGTAATGCAAAGGTATCAATTATTTTTTATATAACAAAATTTTTGCAACGATTTTATGAAATTTGTTGTGTAGAGAGGTTTGCGATGTTTGGGTGGGGCTATTTATTGAGGGCAGCGAGGAGTTTTGTGAATTCGCTTTCGAAGTTTGGGGTGAGGATGCCTTTGCCTATGGCGTTGTTGATTTCTTTCATGGTCCAGAATCGGCCGTCGTCCACTTCAACGGGGTCGTAGTTGAACGAGGTGCGGTTGGTGACGGTGCGGAAAGCGTTCACCAGTTCGCGTTCGCGGCTGCTTTGAAAGACATATCGGAAAAGTGGGATGGGCGTGAAGCCGGTGAACGACAGTTCTTCGCGCGCTTCGCGCAGCAAGGCTTGCTCTACGGTTTCGCCAAAGTCGACGTGTCCGCCCACAGCGGTATCCCATTTGCCTGGTTGGATGTCCTTGTCCATCGAGCGTTTTTGCAGGTATAGTCTGCCTTGATTGTCGAAGATGTGCAGATGCACCACAGGGTGTAGCAGCATGCTGCCGCTGTGGCACTCTTGGCGAGTGGCTTTGCCCACCACTTCGCCGGCTTCGTTCACGAGTGGAAATATTTCGGTGTTGCTCATTGTTGCAATTATTAATATATGAGTGGTTATTCCTTTTTGTCCTGTTTGGCGTTGCGCGGTTTCTTAGGGGGCGTTTTCTTTGGGTCGTCGGTGTCGACTGCAATCGACGAAGAGTCGTTGTCGCGCAGCACGTTTAGCACAATGTCGTTGATGAGCACTTTCAGTTCGTCGATGAACTGGCTTGCCTGAAACTCGCCGCGCTCGATTTTGCGAAGCTTGTTTTCCCAAAGTCCGGTCAGCTCAGCCGATTTAAGCAGCGGTTCCTTGATGGTGTCGATGAGTTGAATGCCGGCAAGTGTCGGGATAAGGCTTTTGCGTTCCTTGCGGATGTATCGGCGCTTGAACAGCGTCTCAATGATGGCGGCACGCGTTGACGGGCGACCGATGCCGTTTTCCTTCATGGCCTCGCGCAGCTCCTCGTTGTCGACAAATTTGCCCGCCGTTTCCATAGCGCGCAGCAGTGTGCCTTCGTTGTAGGGTTTAGGCGGCTGAGTGGTTTTCTTCAGCAGCGACGGGTTGTGTTCGCCTGATTCGCCCTCTTCAAACTTGGGCATGATGCCGTTTTCGTCCGATTCGTCGGTGTTTTGTTCGCTCGATTCCTTGGCATAAACGGCGCGCCAGCCGTCGGAGATGATAACCTTGCCTGTGGCTTTAAACTGAAACTTGTTGATTTCAGCCATCACGGTTGTGGTGGAGAAAATGCAATCGGGATAGAAGGCAGCGATGAAGCGTTTAGCCACCAGGTTGTACACCATCTTTTCGTCGCGAGTGAGGTTGGCGGTTTGCGGCGGCACGTTGGTGGGTATAATGGCGTGGTGGTCGGTCACTTTCGAGTCGTCGAACACCTTTTTGCTCTTAGGGAGTTTCTTTGCCAGCACAGGTTCGGTGAGTGCAGCGTATGGTGTGAGCGCCTTGAGCACACCCGGAATGGTGGGATAGATGTCCTCGCTGAGGTATGTGGTGTCGACACGCGGGTAGGTGGTGACCTTCTTCTCGTAGAGCGACTGAATCAGCTTCAGTGTTTCGTCGGCAGAGAACGAGAATTTTTTGTTACATTCCACCTGCAGCGAGGTGAGGTCGAAGAGTCGCGGCGGAGCCTCTTTGCCTTTCTTTTCGGAAACGGAAGTAATGGTGATGGGCGATTCCTTTATTTGTTCCACCACCTGTTGGGCTTCGCCTTCAATCTTATATCTGCCCTTGGTGCTGTTGAATGTGGTGTTACGGTACACCGTTTTTATTTCCCAGAAATCTTCGGGCACAAAGTTTTCAATTTCGCGATGACGGGCAACAATCAGCGCCAGAGTGGGAGTTTGCACACGACCGATGGAGAGCACGTTGCGGTTTTGGGCATATCGTTTGGTGTAAAGCCGCGTGGCGTTCATGCCCAAAATCCAGTCGCCAATGGCGCGCGAAAGACCGGCGTAGTAGAGGTTGTCGTAGTCGGCTTGCGGCTTTAGGTTGGCGAACCCTTCGCGAATCTTCTCCTCGGTGAGCGACGAAATCCAAAGGCGTTTCACCGGCTTCTTGCAGCCGGCTTTCTGCATCACCCAACGCTGAATGAGTTCGCCTTCTTGCCCGGCATCGCCGCAGTTAATCACGCCGTCGGCTTGGTTAATCAGGCTTTCGATGGTTTTGAACTGGTTGATGATGCCTTTGTCGTCGATGAGTTTAATGCCGAAACGGGGCGGAATCATAGGCAGTGTGCTCAGATTCCAGCTTTTCCATGCCTCACAATAGTCGTTAGGCTCCTTCAGGCAGCAAAGGTGCCCGAATGTCCAAGTGACGTTATAACCATTGCCCTCGTAATAGCCGTCGCGACGCACAGTGGCGCCAAGAATGGCGGCAATGTCCTTGGCAACAGATGGTTTCTCTGTGATGCAAACAATCATTGTGCTAAGTGTGTGGTTATTGAGTTATGTGGCTGATGTGGCATTGTCGGTGCGTTGCGCAGCATCAGCCATTTTGCTTTAACCCTTAATCGTTGTAGTTTCGTTCTTCTTAGCCTCGTTCCACAAGGCGTCCATTTCTTCGAGCGTCAGCTCGTTCACTTTTCTGCCCTGAGCGGTGGCATGCTGTTCGATGTAGTTGAAACGGCGTATGAACTTGATGTTGGTGAGTTCAAGGGCGTTGTCGGCACGCACGCCATACAGGCGGGCAGCATTGATGATGCTGAACATCAAGTCGCCGAATTCCTTTTCGGTGTTGACCTGCGAACCAGTGTTCATTTCTTTTTCAACTTCGGCAATCTCCTCTTTCACCTTTGCCCAAACATCTTCTTTTTTAGCCCAGTCGAAGCCCACATTCGACGTTTTCTCCTGAATGCGTTCGGCTTTGATTACCGATGGCAGCGACTTTGGAACGCCCGAAAGCACGGTTTTGTTGCCGCCTTTCTCTTTCAGCTTGATGGCTTCCCAGTTTTGCAACACCTGCTCGGCGTTGTCGACGTGGGTGTCGCCAAAGATGTGCGGGTGTCGGAAGATTAGCTTTTCGCGCAAAGCGTCGCATACGTCGGCGATGTCGAATTGCCCTTTTTCGTTGGCGATAATCGCATAGAACAGTATGTGCAGCAGCACGTCGCCCAATTCCTTTTTAATGTCGGGCACGCTGTTGTTGATGAGAGCGTCGCACAGCTCCATTGTTTCCTCAATGGTGTTAGGACGCAGGCTCTCGTTGGTTTGCTTTGCGTCCCATGGACATTGCACACGCAAAACATCAACGACATCAAGCAATTTGCCGAATGCCTCAAGTTTCGCATCTCTATTGTTAGTCATTTTCGTTGCGGTTCGTTAATCGTTTTAATTCTTGTAGGCTTTAGCGCCCGAATCCAAGAAATTGATGAACTTATCGATATTCTCCTCATAGACAAACGGACCTGACATCATTTGTCCGTCGTTGTCGAGCACTACATAGTAGGGCTGAGCATTAGCCTTGAACTTGTAGCGTTGCAGATAGCTCCATTTGTCGCCCACGGTGCGCAGCTTAATGTCCTTGCCGTTTTCAACCACGTTGATGGGTTGAGGCAGTTTGGTTTTTTCGTCAACCATGAGTCGAATCATCACAAAGTTGTCTTCGATGTTCTTTTTCACTTTTTCGTTGTCGAGCACGGCAGCTTCCATCTTACGGCAGTTCACGCAGCCATAGCCCGAGAAGTCGATGAGCACCGGTTTGCCTTGCTGTTGAGCTGCCTTCATGCCGGCTTCGTAATCTTCGTAGATTTCGCTTTCGTTGCCATAGAGGTTGAAGTCCTGAGTGTACAATGGCGGAACAAAAGCACTAACGCCCTTGAGTGGAGCACCCCACAAACCAGGCAGCAGATAAGCCACGAAAGCAAACGAGATTAGCGCCAGGAAGAAGCGGAACACCCCGATGCCGCCCTTGGCAGGACCGTAGTGCGAGAAGCTGAATTTGCCGAGCAGGAACAATCCCAGCAAACCGAATGTTGCAATCCACAGGGTGAGGAATGTCTCACGGTCGAGAATGTGCCAGCCGTAAGCCAAGTCGGCAACCGAGAGGAACTTGAGCGAAAGGGCAAGTTCGATGAAGCCGAGCACCACCTTCACGGTGTTCATCCAGCCGCCCGATTTAGGCAGACCGTTGAGCAGCGACGGGAACATGGCAAAAATGCAGAACGGAATGGCAAGTGCAAGGGCAAATGAGAACATTCCCACAGCCGGACCGATGATGTTGCCTTGGCTGGCAGCCTCAACAAGCAGTGTGCCGATGATGGGACCGGTGCAAGAGAACGACACCAGTGCCAGCGTGAATGCCATGAAGAATATGCTCAGCAAACCGGTGGTTTTTTCGGCAGCCGAGTCCATTTTGTTGCCCCACGAGTCAGGCAGCTTAATGTCGAATGCTCCAAAGAACGAAATGGCAAACACCACAAGCAGCAAGAAGAAGATGATGTTGCACACGGCGCTGGTGGCAAGTTCGTTGAGCTTGCTTGCGCCAAATATTGCTGTGATGAGAATGCCCAGGAACACATAAATCACTATGATTGACACGCCGTAGGTGAGGGCATCGCGAATCGATTTTGCGCGGTTGCCCGATTTCTTCAGGAAGAAGCTCACGGTGAGCGGAATCATTGGCCACACACAAGGAGTGAACAATGCAATCAGTCCGCCAAGGAAGCAAGCCACGATGATGTACCACAGCGAGCTGTTGTCGGCAGCATTATCGGCATCCGATGCGCCGGCTTTGACTTGACAGACTGGCGCCCAGAGGTCGCTTTGGGCTACTGGTGCACTTGCGGCAACTGCAGTGTCGGCAGTGTCGGGTGCTGCTGCCGCATCAGCCACTACGTCGGTTTGTGCCGGTGTCTCGGCAACCGTTTCTTCGGTGTTTTTGTCGGCTTTATCGGCAGCGATGTTGGCGGTGCCTTTAAAGTTAAACGATTCGGTTGCCGGTGCAAGACAATTCTTGTCGTTGCAAGCCATGTATTCGAGATAGCCTTCGATTGCGTAGTTTGGTTCGGTGACAACAAACGCCTGCTTTAGTGTTACGGTGCCACTCCACCACGACAGCTCCATGCTGAACACTTCGTCCATTTGATGGTGAGCTGCCACGCTTGGCGTTGGTTTGCCTTTCAGTTTCACACCTTGAAGTTTCTCCCAGGTAAACGATAATGGAACAGGACCCTCGTCAGGCAAATCCATTGAATACATGTGGTATCCCGGGTCGATTTTTGCGGTGAATTCCACAACGCCTTCGTTGGGCTTTGTTAAGCTATGCTTAATAGTCCACGATACGGCATTGGTGATTTGCGCAGTGGCTGCAACGACGGTGACGAGCAGGGTGAATAGGAAGGTGATTTGTCGTTTCATAAAAATCGTTTCGTTTTATATTTGGTGAAAAAACAGTTTGTTCAATAATCTGCAAAATTACTAAAAAAAACCGTTATTTTTAGTAATTAGAGATTCTTTAACCATTAAAATAAATAGGAATAATTGGGTATAACATTGATTGGCACAGCAACGTGCTGCCGGAATCTCTTTAAAAATGTTATCGCAGGGATAAAAGCAATAAAAAATCAAAAAAACGAGGATGTGAAGGTTTAATATTTTCGAGCAATGAAAAATATTGAGAATATTCTTTTTATCTTTGCATTTGAAATGCGAAAATAGGCTGCGCTCGGCATAACGCCCAAGCTGCGCTTGGCATTCTGCTCTCGGCTGGCACTATCTTTGCAGTTGGAACCACAAAAACATGTGAAAAGGAGAAATGATGCTAACCGAAGTTGTAGAATCATCGAAAATCAAACTTTTGCGTGAAGCAATCGAAGCGAGCGAGAACGTGGTGCTCACATGCCACAAATCGCCCGACGGCGATGCTGTGGGCTCTACTATGGGGCTGCGTGAAGTGCTGCGGCGTATGGGCAAGAATGCCACTGTGATTACGCCCAACATGGCAGCGCCCAACCTGTTGTTCCTGCCGTATGCCGATGAGATTGTGGCGTATGAGGAAGGCGACAGCGCTGCTGCTGAAAAAGCTATTGCCGCTGCCGATCTGATTTTCTGCATGGACTTCAACGACATTCGTCGTGCGCAGGGCTTGCAGCCGTTGCTCGAACAGTGCAGTGCCCGCAAGGTGATGATTGATCACCACCTCAACCCTGATGACTTTTGCGACATTAGTTTCTCGTTCCCCGACATTTCGTCGACGTGCGAACTCACTTTCCGTCTGCTCGACTTGTTGGGCATGACGGAACTCATAAGAACCACTGCAGCATCGTATCTCTACATGGGATTGGTGACCGACACCGGCAATTTTGCTTACAACTCAAATAACCCCGAAACATTTGAGATTGCTGCGGCATTGCTGCGCAAGGGCGTTAACAAAAACCGCATCTATGCCCGGGCATTCAATCAGCAGAAGGACAACAGCATGCGTCTGCAGGGATGCGCTTTGGCACACTCAATGAAGATTAAGCGTGACCTTGGTGTGGCATTGATTACACTGTCGAAAGACGTGCTTCGCCGCTACTATTACACCAATGGCGACACCGAGGGGCTTGTGAATCAGCCGCTTAAAATACCCGAAGTGTTTTGGTCGGTGTTTATGCGCGAGGACGACGATTGCGTGAAGGTGTCGATGCGTTCGGTGGGCGATTTCTCGGTGCGCGACCTGTGTGAGCGCTATTTTGGCGGCGGTGGGCACTTGAATGCGGCTGCCGGCGAATACCACGGCACACTCGACGACGCCCTGGGCATGTATTATGCAATGCTCATCAAAGAGAAAGACAACATTTTGGAACATAAAGAAAAGTATTATAAAGAAAGATGAACTTGAAATTTAAATTCGTTTTGCTGTCGCTTGTGGCAGTGGGTTGCTGCACCTCGTCGTGCAGCGACAACAAAAGTTATGCCGAGCAGTTGGCAGACGAACGTGTTGCTGTGAATTTGTTTTTGGCAGGCAAGAAAGTGGTGAATGAAATTCCTGCCGACACCATTTTTCAAACAGGCAAAGACGCGCCATACTATCGCATCGACGAAGATGGCAACGTGTATATGCAGGTTGTCACAAACACCGGACTCGACAAACGTCCTAAAGTCGACGAGTTGATTTACTTCCGCTATATGCGATTCAACATCGTAGATTGGTGCGAGAATGGCGAAGATAATGTCACAATAGTGGGCAACATGAACGATATGAACAATCCATCAACCTATTTCCTTTACGACAACTATACGGTTGACGCCTCGTCGCAGTATGGCGAAGGCATTCAGCTGCCGCTGAAGTTTGTGGGAGTGGGTTCGGAAGTGAATGTGATTATCCGCTCGCAAGTGGGCATCAGCGACGAGATAGCCGACGTGCAACCCTATCACTGGTTCATTCGCTATTACCGAAGCAAGGTGTGATAACAATGTGAAATTTTTATATAAACCTTAGCAAATAAACTACATAAAATGTCATTAATCAAGTCTATCTCAGGAATTAGAGGTACGATAGGCGGACCTGCTGGCGATTCGCTCACTCCGCTCGACCTCGTTAAGTTTACGTCGGCGTATGCAACGTTCATTCGCCGTACAACCACCAAAACGTCGAACACCATCGTGGTGGGACGCGATTCGCGCCTCTCTGGCGAAATGGTGTGCAAGGTGGTTGTTGGCACCCTCACCGGCATGGGTTTTGATGTCGTAAACATTGGACAAGCCACCACTCCAACCACCGAACTTGCTGTGGTTGCCGAGGATGCTTGCGGCGGCATCATCCTCACTGCTTCGCACAATCCTAAGCAATGGAATGCCTTGAAGCTGCTCAATAGCGACGGCGGATTCCTCAACGATGCTCAAGGAAAAGAGGTGCTTCGCATTGCCGAAGCCGAAGAGTTTGAGTATGCCGATGTCGACAGCCTCGGACACGAGTACACCAACACCACATACATGCGTCGACACATCGACAGCGTGCTGGCTCTCGACCTTGTTGACGTTGAAGCTATTCGCAAAGCCAACTTCACAGTGGCTGTTGATGCCGTTAACTCGATTGGCGGCGTGGTTATTCCGGCTCTGCTCAAGAAACTTGGCGTTGAAAATGTTATAGAATTGTTCTGCGACCCAACCGGCAAGTTCGGCCACACTCCTGAACCAATACCTGCCAACCTCACAGCCATCTCGTCGCTGATGAAGGAAGGCAAGGCTGATGTGGCTTTCGTGGTTGACCCCGACGTCGACCGCCTTGCCATCATCATGGAAAATGGCGAATTCTTTGTTGAGGAATACACTCTTGTGTCGGTTGCCGACTATGTGCTCTCGCACACACCGGGTGCTACGGTGAGCAACTTGTCGTCGTCGCGAGCATTGCGCGATGTAACTCGCGCTCATGGCTGCGAATACAGCGCTGCTGCCGTAGGCGAGGTGAATGTTGTCACCGAGATGAAGCGCACCGGCGCCGTGATTGGTGGCGAAGGCAATGGCGGCGTGATATATCCTGCTTTGCACTACGGACGCGATGCCCTCGTTGGCGTGGCTTTGTTCCTCACTCTGCTTGCCAAGTCGGGCAAAAAGGTGAGCGAGTTGAAGAAAACTTATCCTGCCTACAGCATTGCTAAGGACAAGCTGCAACTCACTCCCGAAATCGACGTCGACAAGATTCTTGCCGGAATGAAAGAACACTTCAAGAACGAAACCGTGACCGACATCGACGGCGTGAAGATTGATTTCCCCGACAGCTGGGTTCACTTCCGCAAGAGCAACACCGAACCGATTGTGCGCATCTATGCCGAAGCCGGCACTATGGAAAAAGCCGAGGCATTGATTGCCGACATGAAGAAGGTGATGAACGGCATTATTGGCAAGTGATGCTTGCAATAATAAGCGTGAATTAAAGTTTTTCAATCATATTATGCTCCGCATGGCAAAAAATCTTGTTGTGCGGAGCATTTTTTTGCAAAAGCCGTACAGCGATAGCAAAAAAGTTTTTATCTTTGTGTTTTAGATGTTTATTATGCCGTGATAGGCTGAAAAATGATAAGAAAACAATGAAGAAATTTTTCACAGTAGTGCTTGGCTCGTTTGTGGGCGCATGGCTGGCGATGATGGTGTCGTCGGTGCTTTCAATTATTTTGAGTTTTGCCATGATGGGTATGATGTCGAACATGTCGGGCGGAAAGGCTTCGATTAGCGACAACTCGATTTTGCTGGTTGACCTCAGCGATGTTATTACCGACCGCGGCACATCGAGCGACGATGTCATGTCGTTTATTATGGGCGACGTCTCCAACAGCATATCGCTCAAAGATGCTGTTGCAGCTATCAAAGCAGCCAAAACCGACAAAAACATCAAGGGCATGTTCATTGCTTGCAATGGCAGCGCCAATGGCGTAACCACACTCTACGAGTTGCGCAAGGCCATTGTTGATTTCAAGGAATCGGACAAGTTTGTTTATGCATATGGCTACGAAGGCATAGCCCAAAGCGACTATTTTGTTGCATCGGCAGCCGACAGCATCTTTGTCAACCCCGAAGCAGCGGTAGATATTCACGGTTTGGCAAGTCAAAACCTTTTCTTCAAGAATATGCTCGACAAACTCGGTATTGAAATGCAGGTGCTCAGGGTGGGCACATTCAAGAGCGCGGTAGAGCCGTTTATGCTCACTGAAATCAGCGAAGCCAACCGCATGCAGCAGCAACACTATTTGGGCAGCATCTGGCAGTCGATGCTCGATTTGATGTCGGAGTCGCGCCACATGAAGGCCGACGAAATGAATGCGCTTGCCGACAGCATGCTGGTGGCAAAGGATGTGACCTATTTGCTCAGCCACAAGATTGTTGACGGCGTATGCTATAAGCCCGAAATGGAAAAGAAACTCAAGGCGCTCACTTGCGGCGAAGATGACGACCTCAACCTGGTGTCGCTTGCCAATATGCCGGTTAAAGATAAGCTGAAGGGCGACAAGGAAATTGCCATTGTATATGCCGAAGGCGAAATCGACGGCAGCAAGGACGAAGGCATTATATCGGAAGAACTTGTTGAAACCATCATGGACCTCGCCGAGGAAGACGACGTTGCTGCAATGGTGCTTCGCGTGAATTCGCCGGGCGGCAGCGCATTTGGCTCGGAACAGATATGGAAAGCCGTTGAGGAGTTTAAGGCTTCAGGCAAGAAAGTGGTGGTGTCGATGGGCGACTATGCTGCATCGGGCGGCTATTACATTTCGTGCGGTGCCGACTGCATCTTTGCACAGCCAACCACGCTCACCGGCTCGATTGGCATCTTTGGTATGATTCCGTGTCTGGAGAATCTTGTCACCGATAAGCTTGGCATCACTCAAAACGTGGTTGCAACCAATGCTAATGGCGGCTTCGGTTCGACTTTAACTCGCATGACCGACCAGCAGCGCGATGCTATGCAAGCCATGATTAACCGCGGCTACGACCTGTTTACAAAGCGTTGTGCCAATGGTCGTGGCGTGTCGCAGGATTCAATCAAGTCAATTGCCGAGGGCCGCGTTTGGGATGGTGCTTCGGCGCTTAAGCTGGGTCTTGTTGACAAGATTGGCGGACTTAACGACGCCATTGCCACTGCTGCCGAATTGGCTAAATGCACAGGTAAATATAAGGTTGCTGAATATCCCGAAAACAAAACGCGTTGGGAACGCATGCTCGAAAAATATGCTATGGCTCGCTACGAAGCAAATATGCGCAGCGAGTTCGGCGAGCTCTACGACTATCAAAAAGCAGCCAAGCAGATTCTCAGCCGCGACCATGTGCTTTGCTTGATGGAGCCATTTGTGATTAAATGATATTTCATTTGTGAATGAGGCGTGCCGTAGCTGCCACCTGACATAAATGCTTGAGAGATGAACAAGGAAACAAAAAAGATGATTATTGATGCGTTGATGACACCGTTCTCTTACGTCTATGGAGCGGTGGTGGAGGTGCGCAATCGTCTTTTTGATGTGGGATTGCTCAAGCAGCATCATTTCGATGTGCCGGTGATTAGCGTTGGCAACATCACCGTTGGAGGCACGGGCAAGACGCCGCACGTCGAATTCCTGATTGAGCGCCTCAGTTCGCGATACAAGATTGGCGTGCTGAGTCGTGGCTACAAGCGCGCAACCTCGGGGTTCGTGCTTGCCAACGAGAGCCTTTCGCCAAAGGACCTCGGCGACGAGCCTTATCAGATGTATCGCAAATACGGCGGTATCATCACCCTGGCAGTGTGTGAGGACCGTGTGAAAGGCATCAAGGAGATGCTGAAAATCGACCCTACAATCACGCTGTTCCTGCTCGACGATGCTCTGCAGAACCGTTATGTGGCGCCGAAGGTGAATATTGCGCTTGTCGACTATAATCGCCCGCCTTATCGCGACCGTCTACTGCCTTTGGGCCGCCTTCGCGAACCGTTGCGCGGCTTGCTGCGCAGCGACATTGTGGTGGTGACCAAATGCCCGAGCGACATCAAACCCATCAATTTCCGCGAAATGGCTAACGGACTGGACCTCTATCCTGCCAACGACCTCTTTTTTTCGGAATTCCGTTATGCCGACCCTACGCCGGTGTTTGCCTTGCGCAATGCCCGCTTGCATTCGCTCTCGCTGCTTTCGCAACGCGACTCGGTGCTGTGTGTCACCGGCATTGCCCAGCCTAAGCCCTTCGTGAAATATATTCGCGCCTATCAGCCTAAGGTGAAGGTGATGCATTTCGACGACCATCACTATTTCTCACGAAAGGATTTTGCTTATATAATGGACTATTTCAACCGCATGCCGGGCGAACAAAAATACATCCTCACCACCGAAAAAGACTCGGTGAGGATTCTTAACAACCCGTATTTCCCGCCCGAACTGCGCGATTACATTTATTATATTCCTATCAAGGTTGACTTCCTGCCTTACGAGGGCAAGGATTTTGTATCGAAAGTGCTGAAACTTTTGGGATAGGGATGCTACCAAAATATTATTGTTAAACACATTATTTATATTATTTATTATGTTGGAAAAAATTAAGGAATCGGCAGAATATATTGCAAGCAAAGTTAAGGATATGCCTAAGACTGCCGTAATTCTTGGCACAGGACTTGGAGAACTGGTAAATCATATCGAAATCACCGAAACAATTCCATATTCCGAAATTCCTAACTTTCCGGTGTCGACTGTTGAAGGTCACAGCGGCAAAATGATTTTTGGTCGTTTGGGTAACAAACGCATTATGGCAATGCAGGGCCGTTTTCACTTCTATGAAGGCTACGGAATGCAGCTTGTCACTTTCCCGGTGAGAGTGATGAAGCAGCTGGGCATCAACACCCTGTTTGTGTCGAATGCTGCTGGCGCCATGAATCCCACGTTCCGCGTCGGCGACTTGATGATTATCACCGACCACATCAACCTTTTTCCCGAACACCCGCTCCGTGGCAAAAACTACAACGAACTTGGTCCGCGTTTTCCCGAAATGAGCGAGGCCTATTCGAAGCGACTCATTGCCAAGGCAAAGCAGATTGCCAAGGAAAACGACATTCGCCTTGTTGAGGGCGTGTATGTGGGCACGCAAGGTCCTACGTTTGAAACACCTGCCGAGTATCGCTTTTTCTATCGCATTGGCGGCGACGCTGTGGGCATGAGCACTGTGCCTGAGGTGATTGTGGCACGACACATGGGCATGGAAGTGTTTGGCATGTCGGTGGTTACCGACCTCGGCGTTGAGGGCGTGGTTGAAAAGGTGTCGCACGAAGAGGTGCAGGAAGCCGCCAAGAAGGCGCAGCCAATCATGACCTTTATCATGAAAGAGCTCATCAACCAATTTGAGGAAATGTAATTGTTTATCCACCCCCGTAAAAGACAAAAATGGCAGAAACTGAAATATCAACACTTGGCGAATTTGGGCTGATTGAACACCTCACCGAAAACATGCCGCCGGTTAACAGCTCCACCGAGCTTGGCGTTGGCGACGATGCTGCGGTGCTCTCGTATGGCGAGAAGAAGACGCTCGTAACCACCGATTTACTGCTCGAGGGCATTCACTTCGACCTGCGATATGTTGCGCTCAAGCATTTGGGCTATAAGGCAGCGGTGGTGAATTTCTCCGACATCTACGCCATGAACGGCACGCCCAAGCAAATTACCGTGTCGCTCGGCATATCAAAGCGCTTCACCGTTGAGCACATCGAAGCCCTGTATGCCGGCATTCGCCTTGCCTGTGAGAAATATGGCGTCGACATTGTTGGCGGCGACACTTCGGCTTCGGTTACGGGCTTGATTATAAGCATCACCTGCATTGGCGAGGGCGATGCCGACAAAATTGTGTATCGCAGCGGAGCTCGCGACACCGACATCGTGTGCGTGAGTGGCGATTTGGGCGCCGCCTATATGGGCTTGCAGTTGCTTGAACGTGAATTGAACGTGAGCAAGGATATGGGCGATGATTTTCAGCCGGCTTTCGAAGGTCGCGAATATCTGCTTGAACGTCAGCTTAAGCCCGAGGCTCGCCGCGACGTGATTGCCGAGCTTGCCGAGCTTGGCGTGAAGCCAACGGCTATGATGGACGTGAGCGACGGCTTGTCGTCGGAGCTGCTGCACATCTGCAAGGCAAGCAACACCGGATGCCGAATATATGAGGACCGCATACCAATCGACTATCAAACCGCCGTTATGGCAGAGGAGTTTAACATGAACCTCTACACTGTGGCTTTGAATGGCGGTGAGGACTACGAGTTGCTGTTCACTGTTCCGCTTGCCGACTACGACAAGGTGGCTTCGATGAAATCGGCGCGCGTGATAGGACGAATCACCAAACCTGAACTCGGCTGCTATATGTCAACACGCGACGACAACGAGATTCAGCTTGTGGCACAGGGCTGGAATGCTTTCAAAGAATAAGAAACTGCGTTATTATACACGCAAACAAATATGATGGCGATGCGATGTCGGTAAGATGTTGCGTCGCCATCGTTTTGCAATATTTTCAAGCCAAGAAATGATGATTTTATCGTAATAAATGCGAATTAGATTATAGTTTGATGCCCAATTAACTATTTTTGTGTGCACAAATAAGCCTCATTGTGCTTTTTTTAAATATATTTTTACTCTGTTTAAGAATTTATTTGTAAATTTGCAGCCTGCATGCAACGGAAATGTGGCAGATAGTTATAATTAGATTTAACCCTTGTATAAACTATGAATTTATTAAGTGAGAAGTTAGGGCAATATCAAGAGCCTCAAAAGTATAAAGCATTGGGCGTTTATCCATACTTTAGAGCAATCTCAAGTGAGCAGAATACCGAAGTGCTGATTGATGGCAAAAAAGTGTTGATGTTTGGCTCTAATTGTTACTCAGGTTTAGTAAACGACCCTCGCGTTCACGAGGCTGCTATTGAGGCTATAAAAAAATATGGTACGGGATGTGCCGGCTCGCCATTCTTGAATGGTACATTGGACATCCACAAGGAGCTTGAAGCAAAAATTGCCAACTATATCGGCAAGGAAGATGTGCTCATCTATTCCACCGGTTTCGAGGTTAACCTCGGCGTTGTTTCTTCACTCACTGGACGCAACGACTATATCATTTGGGACGAACAAGACCATGCTTCGATTATTGAAGGACGCCGTTTGTCGTTCTCTAATTCATTGAAATATAAGCACAACGACATGGCGTCGCTTGAGGAACAACTCAAGAAGTGCGACGAAGATAAGGTGAAGCTCATTGTCACCGACGGCGTGTTCTCTATGGAAGGCGACGTGGCTAATCTGCCCGAAATTGTGCGTCTTGCCAAGAAGTATAATGCCAGCGTGATGGTTGACGAGGCTCACGGCATCGGCGTGTTTGGTAAGGGCGGTCGTGGCACATGCGACCATTATGGCGTAACCAACGACGTTGATTTGATTATGGGCACATTCAGCAAGTCGTTTGCTTCGCTGGGCGGTTTCATTGCCTGCGACAAGAATGTGGCAAACTTCTTGCGTCACCACTCGCGTTCTTACATTTTCACTGCCAGCATCACTCCGGCATCGACCGCTGCTGCAAGCAAGGCAATCGACATCATGATTGCTGAGCCAGAGCGTCAAGAAAACCTGTGGAAGGTGACAAACTTTGCACTCGAAGGTTTCCGCAGCATGGGTTGCGAAATCGGTCACACATCAACGCCTATCATTCCGCTTTACATTCGCGACAATGCAAAGACGTTTATGGTGACAACCGATTTGCTCAAGGAAGGCATTTTCGTGAACCCTGTGGTTTCGCCGGCTGTTGCACCAAGCGACACGCTCATCCGTTTCAGCCTTATGGCAACCCACACAAAGGCTCAAGTGGAATATGCGCTCGAAAAAATTGAAAAGGTATTCAAGAAATACGAAATCTTGAAATAAAGTTTTTATCTCGATTTTATCGATAAAAAAATTCGCTCATATTTGCGTATGAGCGAATTTTTTTTATGATTTTTGCCCAATATTGGGCAATTGTTGTTTGCGAAAAAAATAGTGAAAAAATAATTGAAAAAATATAGCATGAATTCAGTTTTTGTTATTAATTTCGCAGTACAATTTAGATAACACAATAAAAGATTTATGCTATACAAATTTCGTATTGTTTCGGATGAAGTAGAAAACTTCAAGTTGGAAATTTTAATTGATTCTGACGACACTTTTATGAGATTGAGAAATGCCATTTTGGATGCTGTTGGCTACGACAAGAGTCAGCTCGATTCATTCTTTATTTGTGATGACGATTGGACAAAGCGCGAAGAAATCACGTTGATGGAAATGGATACCGACAGCGATGAGGAAGTCTACCTGATGGAAGACACTCCGCTGAGCGAACTCATAGAAGAAGCAGGCCAAAAGTTGATGTTCGTTTTCGACTATGTGACAGGCCGTGCATTTTTCATGGAAATGAAAGAAATTATAACCGGCAAGGTGCTTCACGACCCTCTATGCCAGCGCAAGGAGGGCAAGGCTCCGGTGCAGTTGATGGATATCGAAGCCTTCGACAAGACTGTTGATAAGGCTGCTGCGCAGTATTCCGACATCGACGAGGAGTTCTATGGCGACCAAGGCTACAACGACGACGAGCTGTCGTCGCTCGAAGGTATCGATGGCGAAGACATCTAAAGCACAATGATGAAATAAGTCGATTCTGCAGCAAGTGCTTGTGCCTTGCAAGGCGGAATGGCAGCCAAAAGTAATAATTAAGTTAGTAAAAAAAGAAAGGTGTATCATTAGTTTTGATGCACCTTTTTGTATTGTTGGAAGTTGGTATGCAATGCTGAGCAAATGCCTTTAGCAGATGGCGTCGAGGCTGGGCACGTAGTTGCGCTGTATCGATTGGGCGATGGCGTTAGCCACTTCAATTTTGCTCAGACCAATGTCGTTGCCGAAGCGGTATAGCAGTTCCACCTCATTTTTCGATATGATTTTGTCGGAAAGGACAATCGAAATCATGTATTGCAGCATGCCTTCGCGCATACCTGGATTGATGCGCATGAGGTTGTCAACCGATTCTCCAAATATTTCTGACACGTTTGATTCGGCAATTTCCTCAAGGAACTTACGCGGAAATATTTTCAGCGACGCCAAGCTTGATATTATCTGGTCGACTTCCTCTTTAGAAATTTCGCCGTCGCTGTTGGCTACAATCAGTCCGGCGGTGGCGATGAATTTGGCGGTGTATTCGTCCTGCTCGTTGTCGCCCACTTTCAGCAGAATGCTAATGAGTTCGTCCATGCCTTTGTCCAATTCCTCCTTTGAGGTGGCGTTGGCAAAGAGGTTGAGAGCCTGCACTCTGATTGGGTTCACGGGGTGCGAGTCGCGGCTCATGCCTTTGTCGTTGAGGAAATACTCCAAGCGGCGGCGGTTGTCGTCGAGCAGGGCGTCGATGCTCACGTTCATGCGGGCGAGGTCGAGACCCGAAGCCATCTTGAAGAATGCAGTTACGCACACGTCGAGGTTTTCAACCGCCATATATCCGTAGCGGTCGGCAACCAGTTCAGCCAGCTGTTGATGCAGGCGTATTTTGTATTGCAGCGTCACAGGTGTGTTGGCATCGGGCGGAAACACGAAGCAGATTAGGCGGGCAAGGGCAGTGTCCTTGTTGATGAGGTGCCCTAATTCGTGAGCAACCACAAACTTCAGCTCGTCGTCGGTCATGAGATCGAACAATGCCGAATTGATATTCACAATGTGATGTTCACCTTCGTCCTCGGCAGCCACCGAGAAGGCGTTCACCGTGGAGTCGCCTGTGATATAGAAATCCACCGGCTCGTCGAATCCGAGTTTCTTTTTCACTTCGTGGCACAGCTGATAGAAGTCGGGCAAAAGAGCTTTCTCAACTTTCAGGCTGTGGCCCTCCATGTTGCTGCGCCAGTAGGCGTCGCTGCTCGAACCTGTTTTTATTTCGCGAAGCACATCTTCAACAATTTCGCCTTGCAGGGCATTATAGATTTGCTCGCCTATTTGTTTTTCGAGGTCAATTGAAAGCGGAAGCGAGTTGTGAGTGCATTTGCCGTCGCCTGACGATTTAAACCAGTTCCAGAGACTTGTGATTTTGTTTTTAGCCATAGTGTATTAATTTTCAGGTTATTAGTATAAAGGAGTGGGGAGAGGATGACGTGATTATTTGCGAATCGCCAGCCTTTCGAGCACAGCCACCACGTTGCCCTTGTTGTCCACCAGCTGCAGCAGCGAATCGCTGCTGAGGCGCGCGCTCACGGTTTGCTCAAGCGCCACCAGCAGAGCGGTTTCGTAGGCGATGTTGCGGCACATCTTGCGGGTGGAAATAAGGTCCTCAAACTGTATGGCGTGGTGCTTGTCGCTGTCGATGGTGATGATGCCGTTCACAATGTTGCAACCGGTGTCGCCGTGAATGCTAAGTTGGTCGGTGTCAATCACCAGCTTCATCAGGCATTCTGTCATAGGCTCGCCGCCAATTTCTTTCACGGTCCAAGCGCCGTTGGCAAAGGTGAAGTCGTGACGTTTCAGACGCAGCAGCTCGTGGTTGCTTTTGTTGCGCAGCACCAGATATTCAATGCCGTTTTCCTCGGTAATGGTGAGGTTGGTGGTTTCGGCAATCGCCTTCATGATGTTTCGGCTTGCCGAGCTGTTGCTGCACGAGTTGTGAGTGGTGATTATGTCGGCAAACGTGATGTTTGCGCCGTTGAGCGTGAATTTGCCGTTAATCACGTTGCAACCGTTGCTGCCGTAGAGGCGAGCGTTGGCGACGTCGAAGTTCAGATATGCACGCTCGCTTGTGGTCACAGCCTTGTTGCGCAGCTTTTTCACTGTCCATTCGCCCGACAGTTGCTTCACCGGATTGCTAAGCACAAAAGTCTTGGCTTCGTCCTTTGTTTCGGCAGGCGCTGTTATGGTTTGCTCAACTGTGGTTTTCTTGTTTTTCTTTTTCTTCTTCTTGGCAAATGAGTCGGCTGGCACAAGCAACAGGCACAAAAGCGTTATGATGGTTATAATCTTATTCATTGTTCGGTTGTTGGTTGAAAATAGTGATTTGTAAATTCAAGATTCAAATTTCGCTATTTTTTTGCACATTTTAAGCCCTGAGGACATGGATAAGTGTCTTTTTCGTTGAATTAAGTAGTTAAACTTTATTAAACGGAGCTTTGCACGGCGTCGTGGGTGGCGCTTATGCAATATCTTTGCATAAAAAATAAACAGAGAGATGCCAAACTGTAGAAGTCTATACATATTATATATATTGTTTTTGATGCTCATACCCGCCAAAGCCGGGGCGCAAATCAACACCGAGCAGGTGCTGAACATTGGGCGCAACGCCTTGTATTTTGAGGATTATGTGCTATCGATACAGTATTTCAATCAGGTAATCAAGGCAAAGCCTTATCTTGCCGAGCCCTATTTCTATCGCGCTGTGGCAAAAATCAACCTCGACGACTATCAAGGCGCCGAGCAAGATTGCGATAAAGCGCTCGAAATCAATCCGTTCATCGTTGATGCCTATCAGGTGCGCGGCATTGCCCGCCAAACGCTGAATAAGTATCGTGAGGCGGTGAGCGACTACGATATGGGCTTGAAATATCTGCCTGAGGAAAAAGTGTTCCTCATCAACAAAGCCATCTGCCAAGAGGACTTGAAAGAATACGATGCCTCGGCAGCCACCTACGAGCGCCTGCTGAAGCTCTATCCCAACTACGACCGTGCTTACCTGGCACGCGCGCAGTTGATGCTTGCCAAGGGCGACACCCTGAGTGCACGCCGCGATGTGGACAAGTGCATCTCGCTCAACAAAACCATTCCGGCAAGCTATGTGATTCGCTCGGAAATTGCCATGCGCCACGACGGCGACTATCAAGCTGCGCTCAACGACATGAACGAAGCCATTAAGCTCGAGCCGCACTATGCCGGCTATTTCATCAACCGCGGCTTCATGAAATATAAGCTCGAGGACTACTTTGGCGCCATGGCTGACTACGATTATGCCCTGGAGCTTGAGCCTACCAACGTCACTGCCCACTTCAACCGCGGCTTGCTCAACGTGGAGGTGAGCGAAAACGACAAGGCTATTGGCGACTTTACTTATGTGCTTGGCAGCGCCCCCGACAACTTTATGGCGCGTTACAACCGTGCGTTGCTCTACTATAAAACCGGTCAGTACGACAAGGCTATTGCCGACTACGACGTGGTGCTTGAAAAATATCCCGACTTCGAAGCCGGACTCTTTGCCCGAAGCGAGTGCAAGCGCCGCATGGGCGACATGGCTGGCGGCGAACGCGACTACAACCGCTCACGCGCACTCTCTGCTAAGAAGAAAAAGATTGCCGAATACGACCCCGACAAGGACGAGCAGCAAGCCAACGAAGAGGTGGAAAGCGAATCGGCTGTGATGAACAAGTTCAACACTTTGCTAACGGTTGAAACCGACAGCAAAATCACTCCAAAATACGAAAACAAAACTCGTGGCAGAATTCAGGACAATAATTATCAAATCGACCCCGAACCGATGTTCTTCCTGTCGTATTACGACGTGAGCAAAAAGCTGCGCGAAACCACCAACTACATCAAGGACCTCACCGACGTGAACGAAACGCGCATGCTGCCGTTCACGCTTGTGATTACCAACAGCGATGCGCGCCTCACCGCTGACGACATCAACCGCCACTTCGGCTCGATTGAATATTACAATGGGTTGATTGCCACTTCGCAACCTCGTTCAATCGACTATTTTGCCCGTGCCATGGACCTGATGATGGTGCGCAACCCCAAGGCTGCCATTGCCGACCTCGACAAAGCCATTGCCATGAGTCAGCAGTTTGCGCTCGCCTATTTTGCCCGCGCCTATGCAAGATATGTGGCTAATAAGATGGACGAAGTGGGCAGCACTGCTCCTACTGTGGCGTCTGCGGGCAAGGCTAACACTGGAATCAAGGAGCAGGCAATGCTTGCGCGTGGCAAGGAAGCCGAGCTCTATGGCGAGATGCTTGCCGACCTCGATGCCGCGCTGAAGTATTCGCCCAAAAACGTATATGCTATGTTCGACAAAGGCAACGTGTACATGATGATGCAGGACAACACGGCTGCCATAAGCGCCTATACATCAGCCATCGCCATCAAACCCGATTTTGGCGAAGCCTACTACAACCGCGGACTGGTGTACTTGCGTCTCGGCAACAAGGAGAAAGGGCTTACCGACCTAAGCAAAGCCGGCGAATTGGGCATCCTGCCTTCCTACAACGTGCTCAAGCGCATGTCGCGATAATGCCTACAGAACTAATATGTCACCTAATTAAAAAAAGGTGAGGCTAAGTGCTTGAAATTAGTGAAAAGATTATTAATTTTGCGTCCGATTTAAAACGTAATGCCGTGTTGTTGTATGACTCGGCGAAAAACTATTTTATAAAACAATGATGAATATAACTTTTCCAGATGGAAGCGTAAAGCAATTCGAGCAAGGCACTACGCCGTTGCAGATTGCTGAAAGTATCAGCCCACGCCTGGCGCGTGAAGTGTTGGCTGCTACTTTGAATGGTGAAGAATGGGATTTGTCGCGCCCGATTTGTAACGATGGCGCGATTAAGCTGTTCAAGTGGGAAGACCCTGAAGGCAAGCATGCTTTCTGGCACACATCGGCACACTTGCTTGCCGAAGCCCTTCAGGAGCTTTATCAAGGTGTTCAATTCGGCATCGGTCCGGCTATTGAAAACGGTTTCTACTACGACATCGACCCGGGCGACAACCAGATTACATCGGCTGAATTTGAGAAAATCGAAAAGAAGATGGCAGAACTGGTTGCCAAGAAGGAGGAAGTGGTGCGCCGCGACATTGCCAAGGCCGACGCGCTGAAGATGTTCGGCGACCGTGGCGAGACCTATAAGTGCGAACTTATCAGCGAACTTGAGGACGGACACATCACCACCTACACACAAGGCGCATTCACCGACTTGTGCCGTGGCCCGCACTTGCCTAACACTGCTCCTATCAAGGCCATCAAGATATTGTCGCTTGCCGGCGCTTACTGGCGCGGCGACGAAAAGCGCAAGCAAATGCTGCGCATCTATGCCATCACTTTCCCGAAAAAGTCGATGCTCGACGAGTATCTGCAACTGCTTGAAGAAGCCAAGAAGCGCGACCACCGCAAGATTGGCAAGGAGATGGAACTCTTTGCTTTCTCGCAAAACGTGGGCGCCGGTTTGCCATTGTGGTTGCCAAAGGGTGCTGCCTTGCGCGACCGCCTCGAGCAATTCCTGCGCAAGATTCAAAAGCGTTACGGCTATTTGCAGGTAATCACTCCGCACATCGGCAATAAGCAGCTTTACGTTACTTCGGGACACTATGCTAAGTATGGCAAGGACTCGTTCCAGCCAATTCACACTCCTGAGGAAGGCGAAGAATACTTCCTCAAGCCAATGAACTGCCCTCACCACTGCGAAATCTACAAGACTTCGCCGCGCTCTTATAAGGACCTGCCTCTGCGCTTTGCCGAATTTGGCACTGTGTATCGCTACGAGCAGAGCGGCGAGCTTCACGGTCTGACCCGCGTGCGCGGTTTCACGCAGGACGATGCTCACCTCTATTGCACTCCCGAGCAGCTCAAGGGCGAATTCCTGAAGGTGATGGACATTATTTTCTACATCTTCAAGGCTTTGAACTTCCAGAACTACGAAGCCCAAATTTCGCTTCGCGACCCTAACAACAAGCAAAAATATGTTGGCACAGACGAAAACTGGGAAAAAGCAGAGCGCGCCATCATCGAGGCTTGCGAAGAAAAGGGACTTAAGGCACGCGCTGTGCAAGGCGAGGCTGCATTCTATGGTCCGAAGCTCGACTTTATGGTGAAGGACGCCATCGGACGCCGTTGGCAGTTGGGTACCATCCAAGTCGACTACAACCTGCCGGAGCGCTTCGACCTCGAATACACCGGAAGCGACAATAAGAAGCACCGTCCGGTGATGATTCACCGTGCTCCGTTCGGCTCGCTCGAGCGCTTTGTGGCTGTGCTGCTTGAGCATACCGCAGGCAAATTGCCGTTGTGGCTGGCGCCCGACCAAGTGGTGGTGCTGCCAATCAGCGAGAAGTATAACGACTACGCCCGCAAGGTGGTGAACATCCTGGCAGAGAAAGACATCCGCGCTACTGTTGACGACCGAAATGAGAAAATCGGCAAGAAAATTCGTGACAATGAGCTTAAACGAGTGCCTTATATGATAGTTGTAGGCGAAAAAGAAGCACAAAATGACGAAGTTTCTGTAAGAAAACAGGGCGGAGGTGACGAAGGTACGAAAAAAATTACTACCTTTGCAGATGAATTTGCTCGAGAAATTGAGTCGATGACAAACTTTTAATATTACTTAATGGAGAAAAAACCATTGTTTACCGGCCCTAAAAAGCCAGCAGGTGCCAATCAGAAGCAACCGGCCCGCAAAAATGACAAAGACAAAGGCGACCAACATGCCATCAACGAACACATTCGCGCCAAAGAGGTGCGACTCGTGGGCGACAACGTGGAGCAAGGAGTTTATCCTATTGCCGAGGCATTGCGAATAGCTGACGATTTGGAACTTGACTTGATTGAGATTTCGCCAAATGCTCAGCCTCCGGTGTGCCGTGTGCTCGACTATCAGAAGTTCTTGTACCAGCAACGCAAACGCTTGAAGGAGCAAAAGGCTAAGTCGACCAAGGTGGTGGTGAAGGAAATTCGTTTCGGACCACAAACCGACGACCACGACTACAACTTCAAGCTCAAGCACGCCATGGAGTTCCTCAAAGAGGGCAGCAAGGTGAAAGCCTATGTGTTCTTCAAAGGACGCTCAATCCTGTTCAAGGAACAGGGCGAGGTGCTGTTGTTGCGTTTTGCCAACGACCTTGAGGATTATGGCAAGGTGGAGCAGATGCCGGTGCTCGAAGGTAAACGCATGATAATCATGCTTTCTCCGAAAAAGAAGTAATATTGCTTGGCTATAACCCGCCGAAAATGCGGTTGTGGCTTGCATGAAACAGAAAAAAGAGGGCGTTGGGTTTAGTAAGTGCCTAACCCCGTGATTGTAAAACTATATAATTTTTAAACTTTTTAAGAAAATGCCAAAGGTTAAGACTAATTCCGGTGCCAAAAAAAGGTTCGTCCTTACCGGGTCAGGAAAAATCAAGAGAAAACATGCTTTCAAGAGCCACATCTTGACTAAGAAGACAAAGAAGCAAAAGAGAAACCTCACTCACTTCTCGCTTGTTGACGTTGCCGATTTGTGCAACGTACGCAAGATGTTGGTGATGAAGTAATCATCGCGCTTCGCAAATTGTTATCAATTGATTTAAACAAAGAGATTCTTAAAGTTTTTTTATTAACCGAATGTTTAGCAAAAAATTTAAAAGAGCAAACAAGCCGCTAACATTCAAAATCGTTTAAAAACATGCCTAGATCAGTTAATCATGTTGCTTCAAGAGCACGTAGAAAAAGAGTTTTAAAACTTACAAGAGGTTATTTTGGTTGCCGTAAGAACGTGTGGACCGTTGCCAA
>JBJECZ010000110.1:0-1700 GCA_051871555.1 Muribaculaceae bacterium
TATGGGTATGATTATGAGTTCTGCTGCAATCAGCACAGCCAACACCACCCAGTAGCTGCCATACGATTCGCCAATAAGTTTGAATACAACCGTGCGAATTGACCCTAAAATGATGCTGTGTGTGCCCAGCACAATCAGGGAATAGCGGCCGATGTAGTTAATCACCGGTATCCTTGGCAGGTTTTTGCAAAACCAGAATAGGCTTAATATGGCAACAAAAGGCACGAGATAGAGCATGTGAAAATCGGGCAGTATCCGCTCAAGCAAATTGAGTTCTGACGACATGTAATATATAAACACAAACGCAGGAATTATTACAGCAAATCCCCATTTGTCGAGTTTTGCATTTTTTTCAATAAACCCTAATCGTTTTACTTCCGAACCAAGCACGAAATATGGTAACGCCACAAATGCGGTGTCGAGCAAAAGCTGATTATCGGTAATTTGGGTGTGACGTAAACACCAACTTGAAAATGCTAATATGCCAATGGATAAATAGATAAGCGCGCGTTTCTTTAGCAGCATATTAAGAGCAAAATAGATGATGTTAACCTCGAAAAGGCTTATAAGAAACCATACTGGCACATTGTAGTGATAGACGCGATTAACGAAAGGGTCGGCAAGGGCAATCATCTCCCAATCGCCGAAGCCAATGGCGTACCAGATTGTAAGGTGTATGATGTTGGCAAGTAAAATAAAAAACAAGCATGGAACAATGATGTTGTTTACTTTACGTCGTGTAAAATCGCTAAAACCGTTGTATGTTTTGAAGAATATGCCTGACAAGAAATAGTACATCGGAATTCTAAATGACTGTATCATGTGACCAACTTGCCCAGGAAAAATGTTTGGGTCGATATGAAAAGCCAATATGAGGATAATACATAGACCTTTCATAAAGTCGAAATATTCAATTCTTTCTTTTGATGCCATTAATTATTATGAGTTAATTGTTGTTGTGGCTAAAAAGCCATGTAAGCATTTCATAGTTGTTTTGCGCTTGTGTCATTGTTTTGGGTTCGGCAGCAATCAGCACCTCCGATACTATTGTTTTTCGGGTTGTTGAATTGAATGCGAACATAGCCAATCCATCATGTCGGGTGTTTTAACGGCATCTGACCAACAGATATGTCCTCCGCTCTCGCCTTCATTGTAAATCACTTCGCTGCCCAGTTGTAGTAATCTTTGATATGTCTTTCGAGAACCCTCCACAGTGATAATGTC
Organism: Muribaculaceae bacterium; assembly: GCA_051871555.1. Lineage (GTDB taxonomy): Bacteria > Bacteroidota > Bacteroidia > Bacteroidales > Muribaculaceae > SFTJ01. Next base: position 1,225 of record JBJECZ010000110.1, read on the forward strand.
GTCGTCAGCGTTATGATAAAGCATAAGTGGCACTTCGTGGCTGGTAGTGAAACGTAACGGATTGATTGTGCCACAAAATGATATGGCAGCTGCAAAAATGTCGGGGTGAGATGCAATCATATCAAGAGTGCCTATGCCTCCCATTGAATGTCCGGCAATATAAATGCGTTTTGCATCAATGCGATAGCTGCTTTGCAAATCCTCTATGAGTTTTATAAGCCCAATGTCCATATAACTTTTTTTCGGCAGAACATCCATTTTGACGGGATGGAAATTTGATGGACGATTAGCAAGTCCCCAATAAGCGTCGTTAGGACATTGCGGATACACCACAAAGGTGGGATATTGATTGTTGTGTTCAATAAAATAGAATGCAGCATAATTCATTTGATTGCTGTTGTCAAGGCCACGTGCATCAAGCCCGTGAAGATATATTATAAGAGGATATTGTGTGGTGGTACTGTTATACTCTGTTG
>JBJECZ010000111.1:0-6304 GCA_051871555.1 Muribaculaceae bacterium
ATGCCGAACGCATTGCCGACACTTGGTTCTACATCCATAACACCAATGTGAAAATGGGTCGCTTGCAAGTGTTCAACAACTGGTCGCCATATCTTGTTGCCGATTATAAAAACACCGTTTGGCTGGGACTTGAATATTTCTGCACTGAAGGCGACGATTTTTGGACCATGAGCGACGAGCAACTCTCCGAACTTGCACGTCGCGAACTCACCGAACTGCAATTCATTGCGCCACAACAAACCGTAATCGACAGCCATGTTGAAAGAGTGAAGAAAGCCTACCCAGCCTATCACGGCACTTACAACGACCTCTCCACCCTCACCCATTGGCTCAACAACATTGACAACCTATACTGCATCGGTCGCAACGGCCAACACCGCTACAACAACATGGACCACTCAATGCTCACTGCCATTGAAGCTGTGAACAACATTTTGTCGGGCAGCACTTTGCACGACAATGTATGGAATGTGAACACCGACAACTCGTATCACGAAACAAAATAGTTCTGCGACACCCTTGCCTGACAAGCGCTAAAATAATTAATATAAAATGTGCAAATTTATTGGTTTGCAATGATGTTTTGCGAAATAATTCGCTAAATTTGCATTATCATTTCATATTTTAGCAAGGCAATGAATGAAAAAGCAATAACAATGATACACAACAACGGGAACATGCCACTGATGGACCTTCCTGTTGACTTTATTGTTTACGACGACATCACAAACGATTTGCTCAAGTTTTATGCCAGTTTTCCATGCAAGCTTCAGACTTGCATATTTGCCTATATTGTGAAAGGTGAAGTGACTGCAACCATCAATCTTTGGGATTACACACTTAAAACAGGCGATTTCGCGGTGATTGTTCCGGGAACGTTCATTCAAATAAAAAATCTAAGTAACGACTTGAAAATCAGCTTCATGGGATTTTCGTCGGCATTTTTGAAGAACGTGAACTTCTGGAAAGTAATGTCGCAAGTGATGCTTCAGATTTTCACTAAGCCTATTTTTCACTTGAGTAAAGATATGGGTTCTGTAATATCCGACATGTTGTCGCTGCTCACTCGAGCCAGTCAGCTTGAAGGGAACCTAATCACTCGCCAAATAGCACAAGCTATGATGGAAATAATCGTGGAAATGCTCATTCAAAGCTTGAAAAACGATTTGGCAACAAGCGACAAGAATATGAACACACGCGAGCAACAAATATTGTCGGAGTTTCTGCAGCTGGCAATCGAGAACTATCGTGAAGAACACAAAATTTCGTTCTATGCCCACGAAGTGAATCTCACCCTGTCGCATTTTTGCAGCGTAATAAACAAAGCCACCGGCATGACGCCTCAGGAAATCATTATGAACCTGATAATCATGGATGCTAAAACTCAACTCAAAGCCTCCCACATGCCTGTAGCTTCGATTGCAGCTTCGCTTGGATTCCCAACCGCAACAACATTCACCCGTTACTTCCGCACTTACACTGGCTGCACACCTCAAGAATATCGAAACAGCAAATAATCTTCCTCCACATTTCACAAACAAACAATTATGAACATCAGCAACGACCAATTAAGATATCTGCAACTACTTGCACGAGATTTCCCTAACATTGCCACTGCAAGCACCGAAATCATCAACCTCCAAGCAATTCTAAACTTGCCAAAAGGCACCGAGCACTTTCTTGCCGACTTGCATGGCGAATACGAAGCATTCCAGCATGTGCTTCGCAATGCCTCAGGTGCTATAAAGCGCAAAGTAAAAGAAATCTACAACGAAACACTCAGTGCCAAGGACCAAAAAGAGCTTTGCACGCTCATCTATTATCCGGAATTGAAACTCGAGCTGGTTAAGCAACAAACCGACGACCTAAACGACTGGCTGTTTGTAACCATCAACCGTCTCGTGAAAGTATGCCGCAACGTAAGCTCGAAGTATTCACGAAGCAAGGTTTTCAAAGCACTGCCTAAAGATTTCTCCTATATAATTCAAGAGCTGCTGCACGAATCGACCCTCGACCCCAACAAGCAAGCCTACGTTGACGTGATTGTGAAAACCATCATCGACATTGAGCGAGCCGACGATTTCATCATTGCTATTTGCAATCTCATTCAGCAACTCACAATCGACAAACTGCACATTTTGGGCGACGTTTTCGATCGTGGTCCGAGTCCCGACCGAATCATGGACATATTGTGCAACTATCATAACTTCGACATTCAGTGGGGCAACCACGACATCCTTTGGATGGGTGCTGCCTCGGGCAACGATTGCTGCATTGCCAATGTGATGCGCATCACATTGCGTTACGCCAACCAATCGGTGCTGCAAGACGGCTACGGCATCAACATTTTACCATTGGCAACCTTTGCAATGTCGGTTTACGAAGGCGATAGCTGCGACCGATTTATGCCAAATTATCTCAACGAATCCGACAAGATTGACGAAAAAGACTCGCGACTCATTGGCATGATGCACAAAGCCATAACCATTATCCAGCTGAAACTTGAGGGCCAAATGATTATGCGCCATCCCGAATACGGCATGAATAACCGCCTGCTGCTGAACAACATCAACTACAATGCAGGTACCATCACATTAGACGGCAAAGAATATCCGTTGTGCGATACCCACTTCCCAACAATCGACCCAACCAACCCATATCGCCTTACCGATGAGGAACAAAGCATCGTCGACTCGCTTCACAAGTCGTTCTGCCGTAGCGAGAAACTCAAACGCCACATGAAATGTTTGTTCCGCCACGGATGTGTCTTCACTATCAGCAATTCCAACCTGCTTTTCCACGCATCTATTCCACTTAATGCCGACGGCACACTAAAGAAAGTGAAAATACGCGGCGAAGAATACTGTGGGCGCGCTCTTTTCGACAAAGTGGGCAGCATGATTCGCGAAGCATATTTCGGCAGCAACAACGATGACAAAGAAAGCTATCAGTATGCACTCGACTACGACTGGTATCTATGGTGTGGCCCCGACTCTCCCGTATTCGACAAAAACAAAATGGCTACCTTCGAAAACTATTTCATCGACGACAAACAAGCCGGCAAAGAAATCAAAGGCAACTACTATATTCTGCGCGACGACGAAAAAGTATGCGACTACATTCTTGATGAATTTGGAGTGGAAGGCCAACACCGCCACATCATCAACGGACATGTTCCAGTGAGGACACTGCAAGGCGAGCAACCCATCAAAGCCAACGGCAAAATGATGGTTATCGACGGAGGCTTCTCAAAAGCCTATCAGCCAAAAACCGGCATTGCAGGTTACACCCTCGTCTACCACTCGCGAGGATTCCAATTAGTGAAACACGAGCCATTCACATCAATCGAAAAGGCAGTCGCCGAGGGTCAGGACATTAAATCAACAACCCAAGTGGTGGAAATGAGCGCCTACCGGATGCATGTTAAGGACACCGACATAGGCAAAGAAATAATTCGACAAATCGATGATTTGCAACTGCTGCTGCAAAGCTATCGCTCAGGTCTTATCAGCGAACGCGAATACAAACGAGCCACAAACAAAGAATAACTTGCGCTATTGCTGTTTTTAAAATAATTAATGCCAGTAGTACCTTTTTATTACTGCTGGCATTATTTTTATTAAATCGTAACGGCGCCATTCTATCATTCCAAACCTAAAGATGCCATATCCTGTTACGGTATAATTTGAGTTTTTCCTCAGGGAACTCTTTAATTGCCCTGTCAAGTTCGTTTATAATCTCGGTTTTATCATAAGGCAAAGCCCCTGTAAGAGGAACCGTATTTGAAACATGATGAGCAAGAATATTAGTGCGAATAAAATTAGACTATAGCTATTGCAAAGCCGCTCCCATATTAGAATGGATTGGCAATAAATGGACATTAGTAGTTCTTATTAGAATTGCAGAGAGCGAGCCAATTAGGTTCAACGATTTATACCGCAATATTCCTTCAATCTCCGAGAAAGTATTATCTGCCACTTTAAAGCAACTAACCAACGATGGACTAATTAAACGCACGCTCTATGCTGATGTTCCGCCAAAAGTAGAATACAGCATCACCGATTTTGGCAACACTCTTTTGCCTCTCATTGACGAATTGATTCGTTGGGGAAAAGACTATTTTAATCAAATAATAGAAAACCGAAAATATAACACACCGAACCATTAAAAGCAAGCCTTTTATGGCGCCACAAGACAACCGATTTTCAAAAATAACGAAAAATAAGGAGACGATTAAAACATTCGCCTCCATATTATAATGTTTAATTATTATGTTTTGCCTTCATTATTGAGCCCCTTCAGGCAAGCACAAGCAAGCAAGTGCCATCGTGATAGGTGATGTCAAGTACTCCCATCTTGCAAAGGTTCACGGCTGTGTTCTCTGCCACAATGCGCGAAACATGAGTCAACTTCATATAGCCCTCAATAGTTATGCCTCCATGTTCCGACAGATATTCCAGTAGCATGCGTTCGTTATCAGTATAGGCAATCGACGCCCTGTCAGATTCATTGCTCTGCTGCTCAAGCACTTTCACATGCAACGAGCTTGCTTCGATGTTTTCATCGCGTCTGCGATAATAAGTGCGCCAACGGTCGTTCTCGTCGGGTGCTTTCACCGGTTTCTCCTTAGCTTCGCTAATATCAACATACAGCACCGGTTTGCCCTCCACTTTATATACTGTACATTTCACCTGCTGAGGCGGACGGCAATACATTTGCGCTGCCTGCTCAATCATGTAAATCTCCTCTTCGCTACTCACACCCACAATCTTTCCATTGTCCTTCACGCCTATCAGCAACCTGCCTCCACTATTGTTAGCAAAAGCCGATATGCTGCGGGCAATTTTCTTAGCATCCGAAATCTGATACTTAAAATCTTGATGCTCGTGTTCACCTTCCGCGATTAGTTTTTGAATGAAATGCTTGCTTCTATACTCCATCTGATTATGACTAACATAAAGAATGTGGATTGACTCATCAACACAACTTTCAGCAGAAGCCAATCCACATTTAGGAAACGAATAAATCAATTATTTATTTTTTCGACTTCTTCTTTTTGGGTGCTTGCTTTTCAGCTTTGGCAGCCAATTTAGCTTTCACATCGCCTGCCAACAAAAGCGCTTGCATTATCACTGGTTCAAGTTTCTTAGCATAAGCCACGAAACCGATGTCGGTGGCATGCACACCATCTACCGTGCCCTCCTGACCGCCATAAAGATTATCACAATCAACATAGAACAGGTTATCTGGGTTCTCAGCTTTAAGCCGCAGATAGTTTTTGTGAAATGCAGCATTTTTCTTTGGCAAATAGTTGCCAAAGAACGAATCGAATTTAGCATAAGGATATATCGGACCTTCAACCATAATTATTGGCACCTCGGGACGCAATGAGCGAAGGATGTTGATGAAATCGTAGGTTAGCGTGTCGCACATCATCTCGGTGCAGTTTGGCACCGGGTCGATGACAAATGCAACAGCATCCTTTATTCCTGCCATTGCCCTTGCCATGCAAAAATCCATCTTTCCCTCGCCGCTGATGCCGATATTCACGCACTCCAAACCCAAGTCGCGTTGGATGATGTTTGTGCCGCACATGCCAGTACGGGTTGAACAGCCACCCTGCAAGATGCTTGTGCCGTAGAACACAATCTGCTTGTTAGTCAGTGGGTTGTCGAGAATCGGCTTGCTGATTGTGGCATCCTTTTCAACGCCCACTTCCAGCCAGTTCATGCCATCGTAGAGCGGCAAATAAATCATGAACTCGCGCATATCGCCTTTGAGGTTTTCCACGAAAATCTTGTGCTGAATGGAATCCTGCTTATACGGACGGCAGGTGTTAACATATTCCCATTCGCCGCTATCGCTCAGTCGATACAAGTCCACACCCTTCAATCCTGTGTCAGCCATATGCACCATGTGAGTGTTCCAAAGCAGGTTGTAGCGAACGCCCACCGTCTTGCTGTTTGTAGCAAAACGCACCGCCATGCCCGTGCAGCATTGAGCGCGTTCCCACAACGTGGGGCGCACACTATCCTTCAGGCAAGCCGGGATGCGGGTGTAAGGTGTCAATGAATCATCAAACCCCTTGTTTATAATTCTTAAATCCAAAGCATTAACATACTTCATTTCCTTTTCCGCTGCCATTGCGCCAAAGCATGCCGACAAGGCCACGGCAACCAATAACGACTTTAACAATTTACACATGATAGTATTCTTATTTTATTAAAAATTTACTATGCGAAATTACTAATTATTTGCCACATTTCATCACTCTATTTGCGTTGAATAGGCGTTTTTCTTAATT
>JBJECZ010000112.1:0-6148 GCA_051871555.1 Muribaculaceae bacterium
CGTAGCGCAGCATCTACCATCCTGAAGACTGCTGGAATCAGCGAAGACATCAAGGTGAAGGACTGGAGCGATGCTCAGGCTGCAAAGGTGCGCGAAGTGATTGGCGCAAACTACAAGGTAGAAGGTGACCTTCGTAGCGAAACACAATTGAACATCAAACGTTTGATGGACATCGGTTGCTATCGTGGCATCCGTCACCGCAATGGCCTGCCAGTGCGTGGCCAAAGCACCAAGAACAATGCCCGCACACGCAAGGGCCGCAAGAAAACAGTTGCTAACAAAAAGAAAGCTACTAAATAATATTAAAGTATGGCAAAAAAAACAGTCGCAGCAAAGAAGAGAAATGTCAAGGTTGACGCAGTTGGTCAGCTCCACGTACATTCTTCTTTCAACAACATTATTGTGTGTCTTGCTAACAGCGAGGGACAAGTTATCTCTTGGTCAAGCGCCGGTAAAATGGGCTTCCGTGGTTCGAAGAAGAACACTCCGTATGCAGCCCAAATGGCAGCTCAAGATTGTGCAAAGGTCGCTTTCGACCTCGGACTCCGTAAGGTTAAGGCTTATGTTAAGGGTCCAGGCAACGGCCGCGAATCAGCTATCCGTACCGTTCACGGTGCTGGCATTGAAGTGACTGAAATCATCGACGTCACTCCACTTCCACACAACGGATGCCGTCCTCCTAAGAGAAGAAGAGTTTAATTCGATAGTTGCTCTTTCAAGTTAACTCTTTCAAGATTTTTACATTATTTTTCACCGAATCTCACGCAAAGTGAATAAGATTGTACTTTAATATCAACCTCTCTGCAATCGCGGCTGCACTTTCGAGATTCAACACAAACTTTAATAATTAACAAAATGGCTAGATATACCGGTCCAAAATCAAAAATCGCTCGTAAGCTTGGCGAACCAATTTTCGGTGAAGATAAGGTGCTTGCTAAAAAGAAGAACCCTCCCGGACAACATGGCGCCAACAAACGCAGAAAAATGTCGGAATACGGCACACAATTACTCGAAAAGCAAAAGGCTAAGTACACCTATGGCGTGCTCGAAAAGCAATTCCGCAACCTCTTCAAGAAGGCTTCTTCAATGAAGGGTATCACTGGTGAGCTTCTCCTTCAACTTCTCGAAGCCCGTCTCGACAACATCGTTTATCGTTTGGGTATTGCTCCTACTCGTGCAGCTGCACGCCAGTTGGTGCTCCACCGTCACATCACCGTTAACGGTCAAGTGGTGAATATTCCTTCTTACTCTGTTACTCCAGGTGAAGTGATTGCCGTTCGCGAAAAGTCGAAGTCGCTCGAAGTGATTGCCGACTGTCTCGCTGGTTTCAACCACAGCAAGTATCCTTGGATTGAATGGGACGAAAGCATCAAGGGTGGCAAATTGTTGCACAACCCTCAGCGCGAAGACATCCCTGAAAACATCAAGGAACAACTTATTGTAGAATTGTACTCTAAACAATAAATTTAATTCGATCCATGGCTATATTAGCATTTCAGAAACCCGACAAAGTGGTAATGTTGGAAGCCGACAACTTCTTCGGCAAATTCGAGTTCCGTCCATTGGAACCCGGTTATGGAGTAACTATCGGAAATGCTCTTAGACGAGTGCTGCTCAACTCTCTCGAGGGTTTTGCCATCTCTTCTATCCGCATCGACGGTGTGAAACATGAATTTGCCACAATACCCGGCGTTAAGGAAGACGTTACCAACGTAATCCTTAACCTCAAGAAGGTGCGCTTGAAACAAGTTGTTGAAGACACCGAGTTTGAAAAAACTACTGTGAAGGTTGCGGGTCAGGATGTGTTTAGAGCCAGTGATATCAGTAAAGCACTCAAAGGTTTTGAGGTACTTAACCCCGATTTGGTTATCTGTCACTTAGACCCAAGCGTAAGCTTCCAAATCGAACTCACCATTAACAAGGGTCGTGGTTATGTGCCTGCCGATGAAAATATGAATCCAAACGATGCCATCGACGTGATTGCAATCGATTCGATTTATACTCCTATCATCAACGTAAAGTATTTTACTGAAAACTATCGCGTTGAACAAAAGACTGACTACGAAAAGCTGGTTATTGAAATTACTACCGATGGATCTATCCTGCCTAAGGACGCTTTGAAAGAAGCTGCCAAGATTCTCATTCATCACTTCCTGCTCTTCTCCGACGAGAAGATTGCCCTCGAAACCACTGAAACCGAAGGCAACGAAGAATTCGATGAAGAAGTTTTGCGCATGCGTCAGCTGCTCAAAACCAAACTTGTTGACCTCGACCTCTCGGTGCGTGCGCTCAACTGCTTGAAGTCGGCTGAAGTGGAAACCCTCGGCGAATTGGTACGTTTCAACAAAACAGATTTGCTCAAGTTCCGCAATTTCGGCAAGAAGTCGCTCACCGAACTCGACGACCTTTTGGCTCAACACAAGCTCAACTTCGGCATGGATATTTCAAAATATAAATTAGATAAAGAGTAATTAAACGATGAGACATAATAAAAAATTCAATCACTTAGGCCGCAAGAAAGCTCACCGCGACGCCCTCCTTGCTAACATGACTATTTCTCTTATCGAACACAAGAGAATTTTCACTACTCTGGCTAAGGCTAAAGCCTTGAGAATCTATGCTGAGCCTATCATCAACCGCGCTAAAACCGACGACACCGCTTCGCGTCGTGTTGTGTTCAGCTATCTGCAAAGCAAGACTGCTGTCAGCGAACTTTTCAACAACATCGCTCAAAAGATTGCTGACCGTCCAGGTGGATACACTCGCATCCTCAAGACTGGTAACCGTCTTGGCGACAATGCTCAAATGTGCTTCATTGAACTTGTCGACTACAACGAAAACATGCTCAAAGCCAAGGCTGGCAAGAAGGCTAAGTCTACTCGCCGTGGCCGCAAGTCGGCTGCTAAGGCCGAAGCTGTTGAAGCTGCTGCTGAACCGGTTGCAGAAACCGCTGCTGAGTAAGCAATTTGCTTGGCCTCAACAGTGCCGCATTTTTGCCACACCCCTGGTGTGAGCATTGCAGTAGCATTGGAGAAAGCTAAGCAGAATATAAAATAAAAGAGGTTGAATCGCGCCCCGTGCGTGAAATTCAGCCTCTTTTTGTTTTTATTTATCAATGATGTTCCGTATATTTGTTGTGAATAAAATATATCGACAAATTAAACCTCGATTTATTTGATTATATTTTTTTAGGATTAAAAATAGTGTGACTATGGATTCAAAGGAATTCTTTGCAACTCTTCATTTTGAGGAAAACGTTTTTGAACTTGTTGAAGATACCAAGATGGAGTTCTTGGTGTACTTTAGGGCTCCTTTTACGGGCGCTGGCGAGATAGTTGTGCCAGCAGGAACAAAGTTTGCTGCTAGCCAGCGGATGAGTGACGACGCTATTTATATTCATCCGGTTGGTCCCGAAAAAGAACTTCTTGACCGTATGAATAAGCAAGAAGCTGCACATTACCCTAATCTGGCAAATAAATTTAATGGATATTCGTTTTTCATTACAGTGGACAATTTGCGCACTTGGAAATTGAAATACCATAGCGGCAGCAGCGAACGCCTGCTTGAGATTTTGCGCCTGATTAGAGAGCATTACAATAACAGGCATAGAGAAACACAACCTGTGGAAACTCAGCCTGTGCAAGAACCAAACTCGGTTTTTAAGCGTATTCTCGGCAAACTAAAGAGCTTCATCTGCCAGAAGTGATGAGTTTTGTATGGCTTGATTTCTGGCATAAAACTGTGTTGCTTTGATTTTATAGCTGCAGTTCTTATTTTTGCAGATATTCTTTGTTGTTCTTTTTTGTATGACAGAAAATAACTACATTTATGCTCGGATATAAACCTTACAGTTTTTTTGCATGGAGCATTTGTCGCATTTTCGCTCGCTCGACGAATTGATTCGCGCCCTTGAGAGGGAGCGCAGGCTTATACATGCTCTTTTCCAGGATAGAAAGCGGCTTTCGTTTCGCTACGACCTTGCGCGCGAGCTGGCAAGTAAGCGTGACGAGAGCATCGATTTTTTGCGCCGCTTTGGCGTTATTCGTAGTAATGCCGATTTTCTGGAGTTGGAGGATGTGTACTTGCGTTTTTTTGAGGATGTGCTTGAGGTTAACGAGGAAATCAGCGTGGCGAGTGTGAAGGAGAGTATAGATAGCCTTAATAATGCAATCGACTATTACAGGAGCGAATCCAACCCCGGACGAAAGTATGGTTATCTGCGTGATGTGAAACGCATGCTTCGAAACATTGCTCTCACCACATTGAGAAATGTGATTGATTTGAAGCGAAATATCGATAACACATATAAAAACGAGCCGACTTTTGCAGTAAAAAAGAAAAAACTTGTTCACTTGGATGAGAAACGCCGCGACATTGCAGCGCTAATAAATGAATGTGAACGGCTTATCGACGTTAAGCAGTCGAATTTCTTCATGGAGGAGGTTATGGATGTTCAGCTGAAGGATATTGTGACTGATGTTAAATTGCAGTTGCGTGAGGTGTATCACAATTTGCTTGAGCTTGACCGCCAGATTATTAACTATCTAAACCTGATTGAGTATCAAAACCGATTGCTGCAAAAGGTGCAGAAACTGAAATACTTGCGTGACCAGCTATTGCTCGACACTAACACCGACGTTAGGGAAAAACTGAGCACTCGCAATCCTGTTTGGATGGAGCCGCGTCCGCGATATTCGCTTAAGGTGTCGTTGTCGATGCTGCGCAACTCGGAGGACGGTCTGAAGATTTTGCATGACGTGGCTAATGGCAAGGGCAACAACAGGTTGCGGAAAGGCAATCTTGCCGATGCGCTTACTGAAGATGAACTCACAGAACAGCAGCATATTAGCCAGACGGTTGATGTTGGCGAGGTGAAAAATGCTTTTATGGCTTCGGGCGACAATCTGTTTCATTTTGTAATGAATTATTCGGGATATCGAATTGATATTGACGAGGAGGCAAAGTTGGTGCTGTTTTGCCAAATTGCGTCGCAATATCTTGAAGAATTTAGTATTTCCGACGAATTTCGCCAATATGGCGCAATAGAGTATCCGCTAATCTATCCCATTATATTAAACACTTAACATCTACATCATCAATGCGTTACACTAAAGAGATATTCGACATATTGAGCAAAGGAGGCTTTATTTCGCGCAATTCCATTTCGCAACAGCGCTCTCATTACTTCGACGCTATAGAGGATAGTTTTCAGGACTATTACGATTATTATCTGGGCATCGGGTTTGTGCTCGAGGGTGGTAATGGCTATTACTACTTCACTCGAACGGAGAATCGGGTGGAATTGGCTGATAAAGTGCAGCGTCTGGCGCTGTGGATTGACCGCGTTGATTTCCTAAAAACCTTTAATAATACCTTTGGCCCCGGGTTTTTATTTAGAGTGTCGAACATTCTTGAGAAATTTTCAAGCGATATCGAGCTCAAGGAAAAGGCTCGTACTTTGTATGCCGACGTGAAAACTAATCAAGAAAAAATTGAGAAACTTGTGGGTGATTTGGAGCGCTTGGGGTTTGTTGAACTGGAGAACGAACTTGATGGCACTTACAAGGTGACAGATGCATTCCATTATATTGAGGAGCTTATTGATTGTCTCACCATCTATGAAACTGAAGAATCATGAGGTCGTTGCGTAAAATAGTGTTTGTGAATAGTGCCAACATACGTTTTGCCGAGGTGAAACTCGACGGAAATGTTCATTTTATAGGCACCCAGGGCGTGGGCAAAAGCACATTGCTCAGGGCTATATTATTTTTCTATAATGCCGATAAGTTGCATCTTGGCATCCCTAAAGAGATGCGCTCGTTCGACGATTTCTACTTGCCGCATGCCAATTCCTACATCGTCTATGAGGTTGAGCATGAGCACGGCCCGTTCTCTATTCTGGTGTTCCGCTCGTCGGGGAGAGCATGCTACAGGTTTGTTGACGCCGCATTCCGCAAGGAGTGGCTAATTGACGAGCATGGCGAAGTGACTGCTGAGAGCAAGGTTATTCGCACTCGGCTCGATGGCGTATTTATGAGCAAGCTCATCGACCGATACGAGACATATCGCGACATTATCTATGGCAATAAGCAAGCGGCGGTGGGTAGTGAGTTTGCTCGGTTTCATCTTATTGAAACCAATCAATATC
>JBJECZ010000113.1:0-6136 GCA_051871555.1 Muribaculaceae bacterium
GTTGCTCAGGTTCTTAAAAAGTTATATTGGTAATAGTGTTGCGGAATTAAGGTTTTATAATAATGTGACAATTATTGATGATTGCACACCCAAGTTTTAATTTTTTTTAATATCTTTGCCAACATAAATAAAAAGTATAATCATTATTCAACAAATGACTACGATAAAGTTAAAGAAAGGTTACGACCTTAAACTGAAAGGGAACGTAGAAGACCTGACCATTGTCAAAGCACCGCAAGCGCAGCTCTATGCCGTTGTGCCCGACGATTTTTCGGGTGTCGTTCCTCGACTTGAGAAGAAGGAAGGCGACATTGTAGCTGCAGGCGAAGCCCTCTATCACGACAAGTCGAACGAGTCTATCAAAGTCTGCTCGCCCGTGAGCGGCACTGTAAAGGAAGTGCGCCGTGGCGAACGCCGTAAAATTGAGGCTATCATCATCGAAGCCGATGGCAAACAGACAAGTGCAAAAATCCCCACCGACGACATCAAGGCAGCGCTGCTGCAGTCAGGGCTCTGGGCAATGATGCGTCAACGCCCATACGACATCGTTCCTGACCCCGGCACCGAACCACGCGACATCTTTGTCACCTGCTTCGACTCGGCGCCCCTCGCCCCTTCGCTGTCGGTTTTCACCCAAGGCAAGCAAGAGTTTATTGCCAAGGGAATAGCAGCGCTTTCTAAGCTCACCGCTGGAAAGGTTTATCTGGGTTGCTCGCCCGACAATGTGATTGAGTCGGACAACACCGTGGTGTTCCACGGACCTCACCCTGCCGGAAATGCAGGCATCCAAGCCGCCAACATCAAACCGGTGAACAAAGGCGAGGTGATTTGGACCACCGATATCGTCACTGTCATCCGACTCGGACAACTGCTTGCCACCGGCACAGTTGACTACACCACTGTTGTTGCCGTCACGGGCGAAAACGTGTCGAAACCGCAGTTGGTGGAATGCGTTATGGGAACGCCCATCAGCAGCATCGTTGACGGCAACATTGCCGACGCTGCCAACACCCGCATCATCTCGGGCAACGTGCTCACCGGCATCCCGGTTGACGCCGACAGCTATCTGCGAACTCCTTACCGTCAAATCACCGCCATCCCAAACATCAGCCGTCCCGACGAGTTTATGGGCTGGGCATCTGTCAGCCCAAAGAAGTTCAGCATCTATCGCAGCTTCACCAGCTGGCTGCTGGGAGGCAGCAAGCCACAATCGTTCGACGCAAAAATCAACGGCGGCGAGCGTGCCATTGTGATGGCTGGCGAATACGACCGCATGATTCCGATGGACATTTATGCCGAATTCCTGATAAAGGCAATCATCACTTTCGACATCGAAAAGATGGAGCAACTCGGCATCTACGAGGTTGCGCCCGAAGATTTCGCACTCGCCGAGTATGCCGACACATCGAAGCTGGAGCTGCAACGCATTGTGCGCGACGGCCTCAACCGCCTACATGCCGAAATGTGCTGATCCCACTTGCACACGAAGCATAACAATTCAAGAATATTAACTACAAAAAAATCGCAATAAAGTGAAAGCTTTAAAAAAATTCATGGACAACATCAAGCCGAATTTCCAACCTGGCGGCAAATTAGCCAAGTTGCAATCGGTTTACGATGGCTTTGAGTCGTTTTTGTTCACGCCAAACTCCACTTCAGGGAAAATAGGTGTGCAAATTCACGACAGCATCGACCTGAAGCGCACAATGATAATTGTGGTGATAGCCCTCATGCCTGCCATGCTCTTTGGCATGTACAACGTAGGTTATCAGCACTATCTCGCCATCGGGCAAAACGAAACATTCATCAACACGTTCCTGTTTGGTTTGGTTGCAGTGCTGCCAAGCATTGTAGTGTCGTATGTGGTTGGTCTTGGCATCGAGTTTATCGGAGCTCAAATTCGCGGGCACGAAATCAACGAAGGATTTCTTGTAACCGGTCTGCTCATTCCGCTCATCTGCCCCATCAACACCCCGCTGTGGATGATTGCCATAGCAACCGCCTTTGCAGTGATTTTTGCCAAGGAAGTGTTTGGCGGCACAGGCATGAACATCTTCAACGTGGCGCTCATTACCCGCGCCGTGCTGTTCTTCGGCTATCCGTCGAAGATGTCGGGCGACGCAGCGTTTGTTGCCACCGACCCAGTGTTCGGCTTGGGCAAGGGCACGCTTGTTGACAGCTACACCGGCGCCACTCCGCTCGGACAAGCTGCCACAAATGTGGGCGACACCCTCCATCTCACCAACATCGTTGGCGACCCCATCTCAACTTGGGACGCATTCTTCGGACTCATTCCGGGCTCGGTTGGCGAGACTTCCACATTATTTATATTAGTGGGTGCAGCCATCCTGCTCATCACAGGCATCGCTTCGTGGCGAATCATGCTCTCGGTGTTTGCCGGAGGTCTTGTAATGGCAACCATTGCCAACACCTTCGCCTCGACATTGTTCCCGGCATCGATGCTCGGTCCCGTTGACCAACTCTGCTACGGCGGTTTTGCCTTTGCTGCAGTGTTTATGGCAACCGACCCGGTGACAGGTGCCCGCACCGACATAGGCAAATTCATCTACGGATTCCTTATCGGCGTATTTGCAATATTGATTCGCATCTACAACGGCGGATTCCCCGAGGGAGCAATGCTCGCTGTGCTGCTCATGAACGCATTTGCGCCAACAATCGACCACTGCGTAGTGAGTGCCAACATCAAACGACGTCTCAACCGCGCTAAAGCAAAATAACGAGGAGGAACAGCTATGAACAAGCAAAGTAACACCTACACCATTCTTTACTCCGCCATAATGGTTGTTGTGGTGGGAGCAGTTTTGGCTCTTGTTTACGGTGCACTGAAGCCAAAACAAGAGGAAAACATCAAAATCGACAAGATGAAGCAAATGCTGTCGGCAGTGCGAATCGTCACCGAAAGCGACGACCAGGTTATCGACACATATAATAAATACATCCCCGAAGCCTTCATCATCAATGTGGCAGGCGAAACCGTCAGCAACGACAAGGACGCTGCTTTTGCCATCGATATGGCAAAAGAAATGAAAAAGCCAAGCAGCGAACGAATGTTGCCGGTTTATAAGTTCGTCGGCGACGACTCGCAAGTTCGCTACATCGTGCCGCTTTCGGGCGCTGGTCTGTGGGGCGCAATTTGGGGATATGTGTCAATCGACGCTAACGGCAGCACTCTCTACGGTGCTTATTTCTCGCACGCAAGCGAGACACCCGGTTTGGGCGCCGAAATCGAAAAGCCCGCTTTCCAAGAGCAGTTTCAAGACAAGAACCTGTTTAAAGACGGCGAATTCAAGCCAGTGGAAGTGATGAAAGCCGGACAAAAGCCCACCAACGGCGCCGACTATGTCGACGCAATATCGGGCGGCACAATCACCAGCAAAGGTGTGCAATCGATGCTCAACGATTGCCTCACCGACTACACGGCGTTCTTAAAAAATTTGTCGAACGATAATTCTAAGGAGTGATTAACGATATGGCAACAAAAATAAAAGAAGTATTCTTCAACCCGTTCTCAAAGAACAATCCTGTGATTGTGCAAGTGCTTGGCATCTGCTCGGTGCTCGCCGTCACAGCAAAACTCGAACCGGCGTTGGTTATGGGCATCTCCGTTACGGCGGTGCTGGCATTCTCAAATGTAATAATCTCGCTCATACGCAACACCATCCCCACCAACATCCGAATCATTGTGCAACTTGTGGTGGTAGCGGCACTCGTGATTATTGTCGACCAAGTGCTTAAAGCCTACAACTATCAGGTGAGCAAGCAACTCTCGGTGTTCATCAGCCTCATCATCACCAACTGCATCCTCATGGGTCGCCTCGAAGCATTTGCCCTCGGCAACAAGCCTTGGCCATCGTTTGTCGACGGTGTTGGCAACGGCATCGGCTACGCCATCATCCTCGTCATCGTGGGCTTTTTCCGCGAGCTGCTCGGCTCGGGAACTCTGTTTGGCGTGCAAGTGGTGCCTCAAGCGCTCTACGACCTCGGCTACATGGACAACGGATTGATGATTTTGCCTCCTATGGCTCTCATCACCGTGGCTTGCATCATCTGGGTTCAACGCTCACACGACAAAGACCTACAAGAAAAGTAACGTAAATATTTAAACCTCGACAAATGGAAAATCTGAATTTATTTATTCGTTCGATTTTTATCGACAATATGATATTCGCCTACTTCCTGGGTATGTGCTCGTTTTTGGCAGTATCCAAGAATGTTAAAACGGCGTTCGGACTGGGTATTGCAGTTACTTTCATGCTCGTAGTCACCCTGCCTATCAACTACTTGCTCAACACCTATGTGCTTCAACCCGGCGCGTTGAGCTGGCTCGGCGAAGACTATGCAAGCGTCGACCTCAGCTTCCTGGGCTTGATTATGTTCATAGCCGTTATTGCCTCGATGACTCAACTGGTGGAAATGGCAGTTGAAAAATTCTCGCCGTCGCTCTATGCTTCGCTTGGAATCTTCCTGCCGCTCATTGCAGTGAATTGCGCCATCCTTGGTTGCTCGCTCTTTATGCAGCAACGCGACCTTGGCTCGGCAGTCACCTCAATGGTCTACGGAGCAGGCTCGGGCATTGGCTGGCTGCTCGCTATTGTGGGCATCGCTGCCATACGCGAAAAAATACAATATTCAAATGTTCCCGCCGCCCTCAAAGGCATTGGCATTACATTCATCATCACAGGTCTTATGGGTATCGCATTCATGAGTTTCCTCGGTATTAAAATCTAAACGCGCTATGACTCTATTAGAAATAAACAACCTAACCGTAGCACTGAGTGCAATCATCTTCTTGATTGTCACACTCATCCTCGTGATTGTACTGCTCGTTGCCAAGCACTACCTTGTGGCTTCAGGCAAGGTGAAACTCACCATCAACGACAAAAAAGAAATCGATGCCGAGTCGGGCAACACCCTGCTTTCAACCCTTCAAGCCAATGGCGTTTTCCTGTCGTCGGCTTGCGGTGGCAAAGGCAGCTGCGGACAATGCAAATGCCGCGTTCTTGAAGGAGGCGGCAACATACTCCCTACTGAAACCGTTCACTTCAGCCGCAAAGAGCAAGCCGACCACTGGCGTCTGGGCTGCCAAGTGAAGGTGAAGGACAACCTTAAGATTCAAGTTCCCGATTCAGTTCTCGAAGTGAAGGAATATGAATGTACAGTGATTTCGAACAACAATGTGGCATCGTTCATCAAGGAATTCATTGTTGCTCTGCCCGAAGGCGAACACATGAACTTCATTCCGGGCAGCTACGCTCAAATCAAGATTCCTACATACGACATCGACTACGACAAGGACATCGACAAAGCTTCGATTGGCGAATATCTGCCTGCTTGGGAAAAATTCGGTCTGTTCACCCTCAAGTGCCGCAACACCGAGCCCACTGTGCGTGCCTATTCGATGGCCAACTATCCTGCCGAAGGCGACCGCTTCATGCTCACCGTGCGCATAGCCACACCGCCTTTCAAACCAAAGCCACAAGTGGGATTCCAAGACGTGATGCCTGGCATTGCCTCATCGTACATCTTCACCCTCAAGCCTGGCGACAAGGTGCTTATGAGCGGTCCTTATGGCGACTTCCATCCTATTTTCGACTCGAAGCGTGAAATGATTTGGGTTGGCGGCGGTGCCGGTATGGCTCCATTGCGCGCTCAAATCATGCACATGACCAAGACTCTCAAAACACGCGACCGTGTGATGCACTACTTCTACGGTGCTCGCGCCCTCAACGAGGTGTTCTATCTCGAAGACTTCCTTGCCATTGAAAAGGAATTCCCTAACTTCAAGTTCCATTTGGCTCTCGACCGCCCCGACCCTGCTGCCGACGCAGCCGGCGTGGCTTATACTCCGGGCTTCGTTCATCAGGTTATGTACAACACCTACCTGAAAGACCACGAAGCGCCTGAAGACATTGAATACTACATGTGCGGTCCTGGTCCGATGAGCAACGCTGTGAACCAAATGCTCGACAGCCTCGGCGTAGACCCGTCAAGCATCCACTACGACAATTTTGGCGGTTAACACATCGCACTAAGCTAACCATTATAAAGATTGCTGATTTTGACACAAGTTCAGAATCAGCAATCTTCTTTTTCAAAAAGCAATAAGTCGCAAAAA
>JBJECZ010000114.1:0-26345 GCA_051871555.1 Muribaculaceae bacterium
ATGCGAATCTTGCGTGCCGGGTCGACAAGCACATCCCACATTTTGTGTTCTTCGTTGAGTTCACGCAAAAGGAAAACCTTAATCTTAGCTCCGGTTTTTTCCTTGTTGCCAATCAATCGAGCCGGGAACACGCGCGTGTCGTTAAACACAAAGAGGTCACCCTCATTGAAATACTCCAAAATATCCTTGAATATTTTGTGTTCAATTTCGCCCGTTTTGCGGTGCAGCACCATCAGTCGGCATTCGTCGCGAACCGCACTTGGGTGTTGCGCAATCAGTTCCTCAGGCAAATCAAAATTAAATTCCGATAATTTCATAGTATATCTTTTATATTTTTCTTGTTTCTAAATAATTTCTTCCACGTTACACGCAGCCGTGCAATTATTCCTGCTCGGGCATCACCAGTTCGGCTTCGTCGAGCACGCTGAGCATATCGGGCACGCTGAGGCAATCTTCAACCCTCACGTTGCCCACTCGGGTGCGGCGCAAAGCAGTGAGGTGGGCTCCGCTGCCCAATGCCACCCCGATGTCGCGAGCCAGCGCGCGAATGTAAGTGCCTTTGCTGCACACCACACGCACAGTGATTTTCTGCGGTTCAAAGGCAAGCAACTCAATTTCGTCAATCACCAGTTCCTTGGCTTTCAGTTCCACAGCCTTGCCCTTGCGCGCCATCTTATAGGCACGATGGCCATCAACTTTGCAAGCCGAGAATGCTGGCGGCACCTGCTGTATGCTACCCACAAAATGCTCCTGAAGCACTTGTTCAACCAGTTCACGGGTGATGTGCTCAGTGGGATATATAGCGTCGATTTCAGTTTCGAGGTCGAACGACGGTGTGGTTGCGCCAAGCGCCATCTCTGCCACATATTCCTTTACATGAGCCTGCAACTCATCGATTTGCTTGGTCATCTTGCCGGTGCAAATAATCAGCACGCCCGTAGCCAAGGGGTCGAGAGTGCCGGCATGCCCCACTTTCAGTTTCTTGATGCCCAAACGGTGATGCAGCTTGCCGCGAATGCGTTTCACCACATCAAACGATGTCCAGCCCAATGGTTTGTCGAGGTAAAACACCTCGCCTTGTATAGGATTCAGCATAAACTCTGCCTTAATTTATCAGTTTAAATTCCCGACAATGAGAACACCGTTGCCGTGAGACCCACAATGGCACAATAAATGGCAAAATAGATGAGTTTGCCGCGACGCACCACGTTAATCATCCATTTGCAAGCCAATGCGCCGGAAACGAACGCAGCCACAAAGCCCACAGCCAACGCCAGCAGCGACACATCGCCTTGCCCGGCAGCTGCACCTTCTACTATCTTTTTGCCGTCGAGCAACAACTCGCCCAAAATTGGCGGGATAACCATCAGGAACGAAAACTGTGCCAACTTTTCCTTTTTGTTGCCAATGAGCAAACCGGTGGCAATGGTGCTGCCCGAGCGCGACAAGCCTGGCAAAACAGCCACAGCCTGAGCCAAGCCAATCACAAAGGCGTCGCGCAAAGTGATTTCGCGGTTTACACGCGGCTTATAGAAAAAGGCAAACGACAACAAGGCGGCTGTTACGAGCAGCATAATGCCCACCACCAGCATGCCTTCGCCAAAAATTTCCTCAACGGTGTCCTTGAAGAACAACCCTACAATTCCCACCGGAATCATCGATATGACGATGTTGAAGAAATAGCGCATCTCGTCGTTCATCTTAAACTTGAGAATGCCTTTCAGCAGCCAGTCGATTTCTTTCCACAGCACCAGCAACGTGCTGCAAACGGTGGCAACATGCACCACTATGGTGAAGGTGAGATTGCTCTCGCCGTCGATACCAAACAAATTTGAAACTATTGCCAGATGGCCGCTACTGCTCACGGGCAGAAACTCCGTCAACCCCTGCAAGATGCCCAAAATCAAAGCTTGTAACCAACTCATGTCTTGTTTTTCTGTGTTTATTTTGAACTAATGTTATTAAATATCCGATGCTCGATGCGGTTTTCGCAACCGTTATTCGCAGCACACATCCACAGCATCAGCGCAGCTCCGCCAACTCTTATCTCTGCCTCGACGGTCCGCCCATGCCTATAAGCTAAGTTTATTTTTTCTTGAAGATTATTGCAAATGCCATACCCACGAAGCCCAGGAACGCAATGGTTGGACCAACCACGATGCGGCGTGAGCTGAAGATATCGGCGTTGAATTGGTCAAGCTGATTGCTTCCGCCAAGCATCAGCAAAAAGCCAATCACAATCATTGCGCCGCAAATTGCCATCAGCACAAAGTTGATGCGAGTGAGCGGAAAATTGCTATATTTAATCTTGTCTTCTTTCTTTCGGGTTTCTTTTAATAATTGAGCCATAATAAAATATATGTAGTATTAAAGTGTTTATTGCAAATCTATTTGGTGAACAATTCATCGTAGTTGAGCCCGATGAAACGGTTGGCGGCAATGGCGGCGGCAATTGAACAAATCACAATGCCCGTGAGCAACAATGCCCCAAAAATCATAGCCACGTCAGTAATGGTGATGAGTTCAGCCCAACCGGCCTCAAACTCCACCAGATAATAGAGCGCAGCGCCAAGCAACGTCGAGGCAATCACGGCAGCAATCACACCGCCCACCATGTTGCTGAGCACAATAGGCCTGCGAATGAAACTCGGTTTGGCACCCACCAACTTCATGGTGTGGATGAGGAAGCGGCGCGAATACACCGTCAAACGCACCGTGTTGCTGATTAGCGCGATGGAAATGAGCAGCAACAGCGCAGCCACCACCAGCAGCACCACAGCCACGCGGCTGATGCCTGTGTTTATTTTTTCAACGACATCCTTATGCATGTCGATGTGTTCCACTCCGGGCATTTTCTTCAACTGATATTCAATCATGCTCAAGCTGTCGGCACAAGCCCACGAATCGCGCACACGCACCTCAAATTCGGCACAAAGCGGATTCACGCCGATAAGCTCAATTAAATCTTCGCCGGTCTCGCGTTCCCATTGCTTTAGCGCCTCGTCGCGCGACACATACTTAACGCTTTTCACATACGGCGCCGTGGTGAACAACTGCTTTAGGGCCACCACTTGGTTATCGCCGGCTTGTTCACTAATCACGACATCAAAACCGATGTTTTCCTTAAGCTGCGTGGTGAGCGAATGGGCTGCTACGCCAAGCACAGCCACCATACCAAGCAAAAACAACACCATTGCCACACTCATCACCGAGGTAGCATTGCTGTGAATTGTTGATAATGTTGATTTATGCTTGTTTTTTGCCATTAGCTCACTGCTCGTAAGTAAAAAAAAACTCTGTCCGTACTGTTCATTCAGCATTTCAGCAAGGTTCTCACCTTCCTGATGCGACGTAAAAAATATGCGTCCGGACTTTTCGACTGCAAAATTACAACCTCAAAAAGCCCTTGTCAATACTTTTTTGATAATTTCACATTTAAAATGCCCATTATAAGGCAAGTTCATCTACTATGGGGCGCGACATGGCGACACCTCGCCTCAGCCGCGGCTTATGTTCTGAAACACGCCACTAAAACTTGCGGCGACCTTTCAGATAATATTCCACCACGATGTTACGTTGTGCCTCAGGCATTGTCTTGAGCAAATTCACTTCGGGCTGGATGCCGTCGTAGCGGTGACACGAGTGGCGGTAATGGTTATGGGCACGAATCACGGCACGGGCATTAGCCCATTGGAAAGTGACGATGAACATCACTATCGACAGCGTATCGTAGAGCCTTCGCACCAGCAACATGCGTTTGCCGTCGGCTTTTGGCAGATTCTTATATAGCAAAAACAGGTTGTTGCGGAAGTTAAGATAGGTTTTGCGGGGCGAGCTTGATGGCAGACTTGCTCCGCCATAGTGGTAGACGTAGCTCTGAGTTACGCACTTAATTTGGTAGCCCAGCAAATGTATTCGCCAACAAAGGTCTATTTCCTCCATGTGGGCAAAAAAGAAGCTGTCGAGGCCGCCGGCTTTACGATATACTTCGGTGCGCACCATCAATGCCGCGCCCGTGGCCCAAAACACATCGTAAGGTTCTTCGCGGTCGTATTGACCGTAATCGGCTTCTACGCTGGCAAACAGCCGTCCGCGGCAAAATGGATAGCCGTGGCAATCGAGGTAGCCGCCCACAGCGCCCGAATATTCAAACAGCGGTTGCTCGCCGTCGTAGTCTTTAAGCAACTTGGGCTGGCAGGCGCCCACTTCGGGATACTTCTCCATATATTCATACAGCGGCTCCACCCAGCCAGCGGGCGTGCGCACGTCGCTGTTGAGCAGCACAGTGTAGCGGTACGGCAACTGAGCCAGCGCTCGGTTGTAGCCCTCGGCAAAACCGAAATTCTCCTCAAGATGAATTACCTTCACTTCAGGAAACTGCACAGCCAACAAGGCGAGGCTTTGGTCGGTGCTGCCGTTGTCGGCAACAATCACGTCGGCAACCTGCCGATTGGTGTTAGCCACCACCGAAGGCAAATAGCGGCGCAGCAGCGGGGCGCCATTCCAATTCAGTATCACTACAGCCACTTTGTTGAGTTCTTCCATGTAGAGATTGTTTTTGTGTAAATATATTTAGTATACAATTATTCAACGCTATTCGTTCATTCTTGAAGGGCAAGTTTGCCTGAAAATGTGCAATCGTCGTCGATAATTTCACCCAGACGGGTTGGCACCACCTTGCCAATGTATGAGGCATCGAACGGAGCCTCAACGCGCAGATAGTTATCGGTGAAACCATGCATAGGCTCACCGTCGCGCGGCTGCTCAAACAGCACCGGTCGCACCGTTCCTGCAAAGCCTTGGGCAAATGCCTTGAGCTTGCGCGTGCTCGCTGCAATGAGGCGGTTGGTGCGCACGCGTCGCTGATGCAAGTCAACCACCGGCTGAATTGTGAGTGCCAAAGTGTTGGGGCGCTCGCTGTAAGGGAACACATGCAGGCGGGTGACGTCGAGCCCCTCGATGAAGCGAAGCGACTGCTCAAACAGCTCGGGCGTTTCGCCACGGGCACCGGCAATCACGTCCACACCGATGAATGCGTGCGGCATGGCACGCTTTATGGCTTCCACCTTGCGAGCAAACAAATCGGTGTCGTAGTGGCGGCGCATCAGCTTCAGCACCTCATCGCTGCCGGCTTGCAACGGAATGTGGAAATGCGGCATGAATCGGCGCGAGCCAGCCACAAACTCCACAAGTTCGTCGCTAAGCAAGTCGGGTTCGAGCGACGATATGCGATAGCGCTCAATGCCATCAACCTGGTCGAGGGCACGCGCCAAGTCAATGAACTTTTCGCCACGCGGCTTGCCGAAATCGCCAATGTTCACGCCTGTAATCACAATCTCCTTTCCGCCCTCGGCAGCCACTGCCTGAGCCTGAGCTACAAGGCTGTCGATGGTGCCGCTGCGGCTTCTGCCACGAGCACGCGGAATGGTGCAATATGAGCAATAATAATCGCATCCATCCTGCACCTTTAGCCAATAGCGAGTGCGGTCGCCACGCGAGCACGACGGGCTGAATGTGGTCATGTCCTTGAGCGGAGTCACCTCGATTTGCTGCCGGCGGTCAACCAACCAACTCTGCACAGCCTCCACCACATCGCGCTTGCGGTCGCTGCCAAGCACCACGCCCACGCCCGGCAACTTTGCCACCTCATCGCCTGCTCGCTGAGCATAACAGCCGGTGGCAACAATCAGCGCATCGGCATAGCGCCGACGCAATCTGCGCAGCAAGGCACGGCATTTGCGGTCGGCTTCCTCGGTGACGCTGCACGTGTTCACCACCACAATATCAGGTGTTTCGCCACCGTGTGCCCGGCGCACTCCCTGCTCGGCAAGCAGCTGTGCCATTGTTCCCGTTTCCGAAAAATTCAGTTTACAGCCCAACGTGTGATATTCAGCCGTGAGCGTAGTAAATGTGCTATTATCAATCATTATCTGCGAGAAGTCGTTTATTTTCGTTGTTAATATAAAAAATAACGGGCTTATACCTGCCACAACGCAAGTTGCATGCCACATTATTTCAGCCTATAAGCCAGCAAACTGCGCCAGTTTGGACAAAGGCATTTGCAAAAGTAGTTAATTTTTTTCAATCTATGCCAAAACAAAAGGGTTTGAGTTATGCCTGTGCATTTACTAACCACAGTCATAATTCATTACAACACGACATAACAGGGCAAATACACCAAATTATTTTGTGTGCGGCTTTAATCCCAGACATGGGCGAGCAGTAGCCGATTTTCCATTTCACGACAATAATCAAAAATAAAAAAACGCCTATCTTTCCTAAACTTAATTATGGCAAATTTGCCATTTTACGGTGAATACCCGATTTGCCGGGTGTGCAATAAAGGTAATTCGAGTCCTGTCGGACGCTGGTTTCGGGGTGGTGGTTGTAGTCCGTGTGTTACGCTTCGCTCACCCACGGCTAAGTCCCTTCGGCTTACGCCTTCGGGGTCACGTCCTCGACGGACGTCCTTTTGCGATTCGCGTCCTGTACGCCGGAAGGTGAAAACACAAAAAATTATTCCGCCGAAACCACCGCCCCACACAAAGCAGCAATTCCGGCGGAATAACAATTATTTAAAACTTATCAATAGTGGCAATACAAACCTTTTGCGGCAATCACCTCGCCACGACTGTTGCTCACCGTCAGGCACAGCACACCACCGTTGTGGTCGAAGTAGCGCACGCAAATGGGGTGCAAGCCTTTGCTCAGAGCCATCTCGCCGGTGAGCTGAATGGCAGAATGTTCTTTGTCGTTGTCAACCACCATTCGGCTGTCGATGACCAATGTACTGCCATCGTCGCTGAGCAGTGCAAAGGTGTAAACATCGTCGGCGGGCACGTTGATGTAACCCGAAATCACTAATCCGATATTGCCCTGTGCACCTTGCGGAATCACCACATCGTCAACCGTGAAGCGTTGCTTGAACGGGGCTTGCTGAATCTCGCCGCACACACCGCCGCCGTAGTCATACCAGTCGGCAACAAGTCCGGACTTTTCAGTGCCATTTGGTTGCAGCGAGCGCCCGTAAGCCTGTTTTTCGAAGCGAACACTACGCACATCGCCCGGGTGTCCGCCGACGTGGAAGTTGCGCAACGTGAACAGCGTGTTTTCGCTCACGGTTATCGGCTTGGTGTAGAGTGGCGATTGAAGCGTGGGCACCGAGCCGTCGGTTGTGTAGCGTGTCATGGCAGTCTTGTCTAAACCGGTGAGCGTAAGTTCGGCTTTGTCGGTGAATGCTCTCACCACCTTGAAGTTGTCGTAGTTGGGTATTCGATAGTTCACGCCAAGGTGCTCGAGATGCGCCATCTGCCCTGCCACACGAGCAGCAAAGGCATCGAAGTTGCCGTCGGGCTTGCGCCAAGCAATCTCGGCAATGGCAAATGCGCGCGGAAATGCTTGATAAAACAGTCGGTTGAGCGTGGGAATACGTTCCGACCACAATGCCCCTTGAACGCCAATCACAAGGCTGGCGTCGGCGCCCGATTCTGCCAAGAAATCGTAGCTGAATATGTTTCGCAAGTCGGCATCGTCCTCGTCGTTGTCGAGATAGAAGCGATGATTAGGCATCACAATCACCTTGTTGCCGTGGGCAGTGGCTTCGGCGGGTGCTTTCTTTGCCCAGCTGCGCCACCACGCTATGGTTGAGGTTGCCGACAAACCGCCTTCGATGCACTCGTCCCAACCAATCATCTTCTTGCCGTGAGCGTTGAGAAACTTCTCCATCTCGCTGATGAACCACGACTGCAATTCGTGCTCGTTCTTCAAGCCTTTTTCCTTGATACGGGCTTGGCAATCGGGGCATTTCACCCAGTTTTCTTTTGCCACCTCGTCGCCGCCGATGTGAACATATTCGTAGGGGAACAGCGGAATAACTTCTTCATACACATTCTTGCAAAACTCAAGCGCCGAATCCTTGCCCGGGCATACGGGCGACGAGAACAATGCGCCCCACCCCGTTTCGTCGAAGCACGCCACGCCTTTATAATTGCTCACGGCAGCCAGCATGTGCCCCGGCATATCAATTTCCGGCACCACGTCGATGCCTCGGCTGCCAGCGTACGCCACCACCTCTTTCACTTGCTCCTGGGTGTAGAAGCCGCCATACTGCTTTTCGCCTTCCACTTCACTATAGCGGTCGGAAGGCAGCAGCAGGTCGTCGTTATGCCAAGCCTTGGCACGAGCAAAGCAAATCTGGTCCTGATTGTTGTGAGTGCGCCACGCACCTTTTTGGGTGAGCAGCGGATAACGCTTGATTTCGATGCGCCAACCTTGGTCGTCGGTCAAGTGCCAATGCATCTTGTTGAACTTATATGCTGCAAGCACGTCGATGAACGTCTTCAGTTCGTCGACAGTGAAAAAATGGCGCGACACGTCGATGTGCATTCCACGCCAGTCGTATAGCGGACGGTCGGAAATACGCACGTTTTCCACTTCTCCGCTGCCCGGTTTAAACATCTGCAGCAGCGTGGCAATGCCATTAATCACGCCGCCATAATCGGCACCTACAACCGATGCTTTTCCCGACGATACGCTAAGCGCATACTCTCCCTTCGCCATTTTCTTGCCTGCAACGCTGAGCGTGATGCTGCCTTTGCCGCTCTTCACGGCAAACTCCACGCCGCTAACCCGCTTCAACGCCTGTGCGGCATACTCGGCAGCCGGCTTCAGCGTCGGCGTGGCATAGCCCACGGTGCTCTCCGGGGCAAATGTGGTGACACCTCGCTGCACCACCACGCTTTGCGGTTGCGGCACAAAACAATCCACTCGGGCGCTCATGGCTGACGGCACCAGCGCCATAATCATCATTAATTTCTTTGCAAAATTCTTCATTATCTCAAAAAGGTTATGGTTTGCTTTAACATAGTCCTGCCTAAGGGGAACTTGTAGGACAATTCAGTTCAACAAAGATGCTAAATATTTTCGGAAACACCAACGCCCACGCCACCAAATTTCGCTCACCATTTCGCAAAAAACGCAATTGAAAATTTGGAAATTGATAACAATCACTCAGCAACTAAACCATCGTAAATACATTTTAAATAAAATTAATGCTGTAGGTGAATTTCGAACAATCTTTGTGGAAAAACAGACAAGCGCCAAAGAAAAAAGCCGCACTAACTTTGCCACGATTTTTAGGACTTAATATATACAACAAGCAATGAAACGAAATTTGGTAAAAATGATTGTTATGGCGCTGGTAGCCATAGTGTTTGCATCGTGCAACAAGCCCGGTGCAAACGAGGCTCCAGCTGCAAACTACGAGACCATGAAAGTGAAGCAAACCGACAAGACGGTGAACGAAGCCTACTCGGCAACCATCCGCGGCTGTCAGGACGTGGAAATTCTGCCGCAAGTGTCGGGCAAAATCACACGCATATGCGTGAAAGAGGGTGACGTGGTGAAAAAGGGTCAACTGCTGTTTGTGATTGACCAAGTGCCATACATCTCGGCTGTACGCACCGCCGAGGCAAGCCGCGATGTAGCTCAAGCTGCACTGCGCACCGCCGAACTCAACTTGAAAAACAGCCGTGTGCTCAACGAAAAGAAAGTGATTTCGGCCTCAAATCTGCAAACGGTTGAAAACACCTATATCTCGGCAAAAGCTCAACTTGCGCAAGCCGAAGCTTTGCTGGTGAATGCACGCAACGACCTGTCGTACACCGAGGTGAAAGCACCATGCAACGGTGTGGTGGGCAATCTGCCCTATCGTGCCGGCGCCTTGGTAGGACCGTCGATGCCGCAACCGTTCACCACCATCAGCGACAACAGCCGCATGTATGTTTATTTCTCAATGACCGAAAACCAACTGCTGGCGCTCACTCGCCAATACGGCTCGATGGATGCCCTGGTGAAGAATATGCCTGAAGTGCAGTTGCTCTTGAGCGACGGCTCAACCTACGCCCACAACGGCAAGATTGAAAGCATCAGCGGCGTGATTGACCGCCTGACCGGAAGCGTGACTGCCCGTGCCGAATTCGAAAATGCCGAACGCATGCTGCACAGCGGCGCTTCGGGCTCGGTAGTGATTCCAACTACTTACAAGAATTGCATACTCATTCCGCAAGGAGCCACAGTGAAGATGCAAGACAAGGTGCTGGTGTATAAGGTTGCCGAGGGCGGCGTTGCCAAGTCGGCGCTCATCGAAGTGTCGCCAATAAGCGACGGTCGCGAATATGTGGTTACCGGCGGACTCAAGCCCGGCGACGAGATTGTTGCCACAGGAGCCGGCATGTTGCGCGAAGGCACAAAGGTGAAGTGATTACGCACCGTTTTTACACATCATTACGATATAAAGAATTATTATAGAAAATAGCAAATGAAAGGAAATATATTCATTAAGCGCCCGGTGATGGCAATATCCATTTCGATATTGATTTTTGCCGTGGGTTTGATATCGCTTATGTCGCTGCCGGTGGAAAACTATCCCGACATTGCACCGCCAACAGTGCGCGTGTCAGCCACATACACCGGCGCCGATGCCGAGGCTGTGATGAACTCGGTGATTATGCCGCTCGAAGAGAGCATCAACGGTGTTGAAAACATGATGTACATGTCGTCGGAAGCCACTAACGCAGGCTCGGCTACAATCACTATATACTTCAAGCAGGGAACCGACCCCGATATGGCAGCGGTGAACGTGCAAAACCGCGTGAGTGCTGCCCAAGGCTTGCTGCCTGCCGAAGTTACAAAGATTGGTGTAACCACACGCAAGCAACAAAACGGCTTCTTGCAGATTGGGTCGCTTGTTTCCGACGGCCGTTACGACCAAACTTTCTTGAGCAACTACTTGGACATCAACGTGGTGCCGCAAATCAAGCGCGTGAGCGGCGTTGGCGACGTACTGGCTCTTGGCGACACTTACAGTATGCGCATTTGGCTAAAGCCCGAACTGATGGCTCAATACGGACTTGTGCCAAGCGACATCACTGCCGTGCTTGGCGAGCAAAACATTGTGGCGCCAACCGGTTCGCTTGGCGAAAACTCCAATAATGTGTATCAGTACACCATGAAGTATCGCGGCCGTCTGAAAGACGTTGACGAGTTCCGCAACATTGTGGTGCGCTCAAATGCCGACGGCTCGGTACTGCGCCTGCGCGACGTGGCTCGTGTGGAATTAGGCACCCTCACAAACAGCTTCGTGGGCATGATGGACGGCAAACCAGCCACATCGTTTATCGTGTTTCAAACCGCAGGGTCGAATGCCACGGCGGTCAACAAGGCGATTGGTGCCCAAATTGACGTCATGAAGAAAAGTTTGCCTGAAGGCGTGCAGTTTGTGACAATGATGAGCTCCAACGACTTCCTTTTTGCATCGTTCCATAATGTGATTGAAACCCTTGTTATTGCCATCATCCTGGTTATTCTTGTGGTGTACTTCTTCTTGCAAGACTTCAAGAGCACGTTCATCCCGTCGGTGTCAATCATAGTGTCGCTCGTGGGCACATTTGCCTGCCTCGTAGCGTTTGGCTTCAGCCTCAACATCCTCACACTGTTTGCACTCGTGCTTGCCATCGGAACGGTGGTCGACGATGCCATTGTGGTGGTTGAGGCGGTGCAAAGCAAGTTCGACGCCGGCTACACCTCGGCTTATCAAGCCACCAAGTCGGCTATGGGCGACGTGACGATGGCAATCATTTCGTGTACCTGCGTGTTCATGGCGGTGTTCATCCCTGTTACTTTCACCGGTGGCACCTCAGGAATCTTCTACACCCAGTTTGGTATCACCATGGCAACTGCTGTGGGCATATCAATGATATCGTCGCTTGTGCTCTGCCCGGCATTATGTGCCTTGATTATGCGCCCCAGCGACGGCAAAAAGAGTCCGAAGAGCATCAACGGCCGCGTGAAGGCTGCCTATAACGCCTCGTTCAATGCATTGTTGGACAAATATAAGAAAGGTGTGGTATTCTTCATCCGCCACAAATGGATGGTGTGGGCTGCCACTGCTGCCGCTTGCGTGCTGCTTGTGTGGTTCATGAAAACCACCAAAACAGGTCTTGTGCCTCAAGAGGACCAAGGCGTAATGATGGTGAACGTGAGCACTTCGCCGGGCAACACCCTAAAGGAAACCAATAAAATCATGGACAAGGTTGCAGCAATTGTTGAACAGGTCCCTGAAGTTGAGCACTGTGTCAGGGTTACTGGCTACGGACTTATTTCGGGTCAAGGCACATCTTACGGCACATTAATCATCCGACTGAAAGACTGGAGCGAACGTAAGGGCAAGGAGCATACCGCCGACGCCATTGCTGCCCGCCTGAATGCGCAGTTCGCCCAAATCAAGGAGGCTCAATTATTCACATTCCAGCCTTCAATGATTCCGGGTTACGGTATGGGTAACGCGCTCGAGCTCAATTTGCAAGACAAAACCGGTGGCGACATGACTACATTCTACACCAACGCAATGAAGATGATTGGCGCACTCAACCAGCGCCCCGAAATTGCCATGGCATATTCGTCATACAACATCAATTTCCCGCAGGTGGCTGTCGACATCGACGCCGCCAAGTGCAAGCGTGCCGGCATCTCGCCTGCAACTGTACTCGAAACTTTGGGCAGTTATTGCGGTGGCACTTACATCTCAAACTACAATCAATTCGGCAAGGTGTACCGCGTGATGCTGCAAGGCGACCCCAATTATCGCCTCGACAAGCATGCGCTCGACAACATGATGGTGCGCAACGGCTCTCAAATGGCTCCTATCAGCCAATTCGTAACGCTGCGCGACGTGATGGGTTCGGAAGTTGAAAACCGCTTCAATCTGTTCAGCTCAATCACTGCAAACGTGAACGTAGCCGAAGGCTATTCAACCGGCGAGGCACAAAAAGCCATTGCCGAAGTGGCTGAGCTAGTGCTGCCCAATGGCTACGGCTACGAATATGGCGGCATGGGCCGCGAGCTGGCTGAAAACGACGGCAGCAGCAACACCGTGTTCATCTACGCCGTGTGCGTGTTCTTGATTTACTTGATTCTTTCGTGCCTCTACGAGAGCTTCCTGTTGCCTATTGCCGTGATTCTCTCCGTGCCGTTTGGCTTGATGGGTTCTTTCCTCTTTGCCAAGTTGTTCGGACTTGAAAACAACATCTATTTGCAAACGGGCGTGATTATGCTCATCGGCTTGCTTGCCAAAACGGCAATTCTTATCACAGAGTATGCCATCGAGCGCCGCCGCAAGGGCATGGGCATCGTGGAATCGGCTTATTCAGCTGCACAAGTGCGTCTGCGTCCAATTCTGATGACAGTGCTCTGCATGGTGTTTGGTATGCTGCCGCTGATGTTCTCGACCGGCGCCGGCGCAAACGGCAACTCGTCGCTCGCCACCGGTGTAGTAGGCGGTTTGTTGATAGGCTCGCTGGCACTTGTGTTTGTGGTGCCTGTGTTCTACATCATTTTTGAAACATTGCAAGAACGCGTGCGCAAACCAATGCACGTCGAAGCCGACGGACAAGTGCTGCTTGAACAACAACGCACTGCCGATGATATGAAAAATAACGAATAAATACATCCCGATATATCCGATTATCAAAATGAAGAAAACATTTCTTATTGTGCCGCTTTTGGCATCGCTAATGTGCAGTTGCGGCATATATTCAAAATACCAGAAAGTTGACGCTGTGCCCGAGGGACTCTACAACGAGGCGGTGAACACCAACCTTGTTGCCCTCGACAGCGTGGGGCTGGGGGCAATGTCGTGGCGCGAATTGTTCACCGACCCGCATCTGCAGAGCCTCATTGACCAGGCTCTCGCCCAAAACACCGACTTGCTCGCCGCCGAGCAACGCATCGTTGAAGCCAAAGCCACCCTAAAGGCTGCCAAGTTGGCTTATCTGCCTTCGTTTGCCCTGGCTCCGCAGGGCAGCGTGAGCAGCTTCGACGGACACAAAGCCACTCAAGCCTATCAGTTGCCTTTGACCGCCAGCTGGGAAGTTGACATCTTCGGCAAGCTGCGCAACGCCAAGAAGCAAAGCGAAGCGCTTGTGGCTCAAAGCCAAGATTATCGGCAGGCTGTGCAATCGCAGGTGGTGGCGCTGGTTGCTAACAACTATTACACCTTGCTCATGCTCGACGAGCAACTTGCCATCACTCGCAACACCGCCCAAAGCTGGCAACACACGGTTGACGCCACAAGTGCAATGGTTGATGCCGGCATGAGCACCGACATTGCCTTGCAGCAAATGAATGCTTCGCTCGACGGAGTGCGTGCCTCAATCATCGAAATCGAGGCTCAAACCACAAGCGTTGAGCTGGCAATAGCAAAACTGCTGTGCCAAACGCCTCGTCACATCGAGCGCGGCACCCTCGCCGAACAACGCTTCCCCGAAGTGCTTAGCGTGGGCGTGCCCATCAGCTTGCTCAGCGCTCGCCCCGACGTGCGCGCCGCCGAACGCAGCCTCGAGCAGGCTTTCTATGCCACCAACGCTGCCCGCTCGGCTTTCTATCCATCAATTACACTTAGCGGCAGTGCAGGCTGGACCAACAATGCCGGCTCGATGATTGTCAACCCCGGCAAATTCATCGCTTCGGCTGTTGGCTCGCTCACTCAGCCGCTCTTTGCTCGCGGCCAACTCAATGCCCAGCTCACCATTGCCAAAGCGCAAGCCCAAGAAGCTCAATTGCAATTCCAGCAAACGCTGCTCAATGCGGGCATTGAGGTGAACGACGCCCTCACGCAATATCAGGCTTCGAAAAAGAAGGCGGAACTCTACGACCAGCAAGTGGAGGCGCTGCAACGTGCCTACGACGGCACAATACTGACAATGGAAAACGGCAACACCACCTACCTTGAAGTGCTAAACGCTCAGCAAACTTTGCTTAGCGGACAGCTGCAGCAAACCGCTAACCGGATTGCCACCATTCAAGGCGTGATTAGCGTGTATAATGCACTTGGTGGAGGTGCTATATAAAACAACGCAGACTCCATTAATATTTACAGAAACACACAAGCAAATTTTCATTTAATAACCGAGTATGTGATAAGAGCCCTCGTCGCGATGACGAAGGCTCTTAATTTATTACGCTAATCAAACATCGCCGCTGTGTGGATGTTTATTTAATTATTTCGGCTCGATAGGCGTTTGGCGATTTGCCGAGATGCTTTTTCACATATCGTCCGAAAAACGACAGCGAAGGGAAATCAAGCAAATTTGAAATCTCCTTGACAGTGAGAGGCGTATATTCAAGATAATACTTTATGCTTTTGGTCATGGCTTCGTTGATGAGTGTCATGGCAGTTTTGCCGCACACCGTAAAGCACACATACGAAAGATATTTCGACGTGATGCAAAGCTGGTCGGCATAGTAGCTCACCTTTCGCGATGTGCAGTTGCGGTCGAGCAACAGCTCGGAGAAGCGCAGAAAAATGGAGTCGGCACTGTGTAACGGCTCTATCGGCAGATTTTTGGTGACCAATTCGGTGCGAATGTGCGAGAAAAAGTCATAGAGCAAAGCTTTTACTATACTACTAACTGTTTCTTTGCCATAGTACTGCATATGCCCTATCTTTGCCTCTAACAAATTGAAATATGCTTCAATAATGCGGCCCTCGGAGTCGTTGAGCTGCACTATGCTATTTTTTATCAAGTAATAGATTATTTGCTGCAAGCCACTATCAATACGAATCAATCCGCGAGTGAAATGTATATTCAATCCCAGCCAATAGCCTTTGAAATCATCAGAAATATCAACATCAAGGAACAACGATTTTAGTCGGATGAACACGGCATCGCGCTTTGCCAATTGGATTGTGCTACCCAACAACTGCAATTTCATGCTTCCTTCGGTACAAAAAATGAGAATCGCCATATTGGTGGATACCGTCTTCTTGATATTCTTGAAATCATGCGCTTCCAGTCGCATGCACATCAAATCATCGTCGTGATACATCAAGTTTACCCCATCCACATCTTTTATTCTTCCAACTATGTCGGTGAGGCTGATTTCGTTGAATTCTTCTGATTTCTTCATGATACGTGCGCTTTATTTTGCAAATGCAAATTTACGCAATTCGGCTCGGAAGGCGTTGCTGTATTAGCGCACGTTTTGTGGGCAATTAAGCACAAAAAGTGTCCTATATTTCCTTATGAATGATTTAATGCAAGAGAGGGGGGAAACGAAACGCCGTTCGGTGGTATCTTGGTGCTTGGTGTGCAACCGCTCTGCGGTTGGTTATGTGGTGGTGGCATGGGCCATCCCCACATAGTCGCTTCGCTCCAATGTGGGGTTATAGAAGATGTAACCGCTCCGCGGTTAATATCGAGGCGCATAGTTGGTTGTTATGGCTTTGTATGAGGAACATCCCCTCGCAGATGCCACAGAGGGATCATAATAATCCGATAAATCGGTGTGAGACAATCGCCTTGCTGTATCTGCCTATCGTCGCACACAACCGCGCGAGCGGTTGCAACTCGTATAACCCCATGTTGACGGCAAGCGAAGCGTTGCCGGCTACGTGGGGATAGCCGATGAAACCCAGAGACATCAACCGCGGCGCGGTTGCAGATTCAGCAGACTGTGGTAATTCGCGTACTGTCCGGACGCCAAGAAGCAAAGCGAGGCTCTTGAGGCTCAAAGCGAGGACTATCGCCAGGCTGTGTAGTAACAACGAAGGTGCATCAAATTAATGACACACCTTCTCGCATTTATTCTATGCTATTTATCTATTACAGAATGCTGTTCACTGCCTGTGGGCGCGATTCAACAGAAGCGCCGAACTTCTTGTTTGGCTTGGCGCCCATCACAAATGTGAGCGTTCCGCCTTGCAGCAGGTCGCTGTAGGTGATATAGCTTTTGGTGTATGGCTTGCCGTTGCGCAGCACCTTTTGGATGTAGATATTCTTTGCGCTGTTGCCACGAGCCTCGATGGTGAGGGTGTTGCCGCCACGCACTTTCACTGTCATCTTGTCGAAGCGCGGGCTGCCGAACACCAATGTTCCGTCCGACGGATTCTCTTGATAGAAGCCCATCGACGAAAGCACATACCAAGCCGACATCTGACCGCAGTCCTCGTTGCCGATTACGCCGTCGGGCTTATCGGTATAGAATTCGTCCATAACGTAGCGCACTTTTTCGGCAGTTTTCCACTGCTGACCTGCGTAGGCATACATGTAGGCGATGTGGTGGCTCGGCTCGTTGCCGTGAGCATATTGACCAATCAAACCGGTGATATCGGCTGAAGCCTGGTCGCCCATGCTGTCGTTGTTTACAAAGAATGCATCGAGCTTGGCAAGGAACGGCTTGTCGCCGCCAAAGAGATTAATAAGGCCGTAGACATCGTGCGGTGCAAAGAAAGTGTATTGCCAACCATTGCCCTCGGTGAAGTCGCCTGTCATGTGAATGCTGTTAGCCGGGTCGTAAGGCGTACGCCACGAGTCGTCAGCCATTATTGGGCGTATGAACTGAATGTCGCTGTCGAAATATCGCTTATAGTACATTGCACGCTTTGCAAATGCGTCGGCTACCGGCTGGTTGCCCAGCTTGCGAGCCATGGCAGCGATGCCCCAGTCGTCAACGGCATATTCCATTGCAATCGAAACCGATTCGTGAACGCTATCGGCAGGGATATAGCCGCGCTCGAGCACGTAAGGCACGCCCTTTTGCTTGCGATAGGTGGCGGTGGCAACCATTGCATTCAAAGCATCGTTGGCGTTGAATCCGGTGAAGCCTTTCAGATAGGCATCGGCAATGATAGGCACCGAGCTATAGCCGGGCATACACTCAGTTTCGCCGCTGTGCAGTGCCCAAATGGGCAGTTTGTCGTTTTGCTTGTAAACCGAGAGCATGGTGTTCACCAAGTCGGGCACGATTTCGGGGTTGACGATTGTGAACAATGGGCACAGGGTTCGATAGGTGTCCCACAGCGAGAGTGTGGTGTAGTTGGTGAAGCCCTTGGCGGTGTAAATCATATCGTCGATGCCGCGATATTGCCCGTTGACGTCACAGAAAACCGACGGAGCAATCATGGTGTGATAGAGCGAAGTGTAGAACACACGCTTGGCAGCGGCGTCGTTGGTGGTCACTTCAATTCTGCCGAGGCGATCCTCCCACTGGCTGCGGCAAGCTGCGGCAGTGCCATCGAAGTCGAAGCCCGGCATCTCGGCAGCCATGTTGGCATGAGCATTTTCGCAGCTCACCGACGAGAGTGCCACCTTCACCATCACCTCTTTTTCGCTGCCGAAATCAAGCATGCCCTTCACAGCCTTGTCGCGCAGCTGAGGCACTCCCTCGATGAGTTTATCCTGAGCATAAAGCTTAATGTCGCGAATTTTTTTGTTAGCCTTAAGCACGAAGTAGGTTTTGCGCATTGGGCTCCAGCCGCGAGTGTAGCGATAACCCTCGATGGTGTAGTCGTCGACACGGCGAATCATCGAGCCAACGGTTATGCTGCCCACGCCATCCTTGAGGTTAACCAACACATACGATGGTTTGCCGGCAGGATAGGTGTAGCGATGCAAGCCCACGCGTGTGGTGGCGGTGAGTTCAGCCTTGATGCCATAACGCTCGAGCATCACCGAATAATAGTCGGGGCGAGTGACCTCAGTTTCGTGGCGATACTTCGATGCATAGCCTTTTGAGATGTCTTTTTGCTCGCCGCGAATCACATTTGGCACGGTCATTGGCATGAGCATCACGTCGCCAAGGTCGCCGCAACCGGTGCCGCTGAGGTGATTATGCGAGAATCCGATGAGAATGCTGTCACTGTGATGATAGCCCGAGCACCAGTCCCAACCTTTATCGATGTTGTTAGGTCCGAGCTGCACCATTCCGAACGGCACACTTGCGCCCACAAAAACGTGTCCGTGGAAGCCGGTTCCAATCATCGGGTCGACATAATCGACCACGCCGGCAGCCTGCACATTCGGCGTCGAGCCAAGTGTGGCGAAGGCAGCCGCCAACAATAGTGTTATTTTGATTTTTCTCATTAGTAGGTTTTTTAATTTTTTTAGTTTGACAAATCGTTATTTCTTGAGCGTGAATTTCACGGTGCCGGCATTGATGAGGTCGTTCCACCCAATGCGATAGCCCTTGTGAGCCTTTCCGCCCACGGTGATGCCTTTGATGAAAGCCTCGCCACCGTCAGCCACGCCAGCTGGACGCGCTGCCTCAATCACCAGTTTGTCCTTGCCCCAGCGCTTGGCGTCGAGGCGGATGGTGACTTTGTTGAACACCGGTGTGGTGAGCGTATATTCTGCCTTGCCAGGGCAATCGGGGTAAAAGCCCATCATGTTGAACACAGCCCAAGCCGACATTGTTCCGGTGTCGTCGTTGCCGGGGATTCCGTCAGGCGCATTCTTGTAGACAGTGGCAAGCAGTCGCTGCACTTCTTTTTGGGTGCGCCATTCTTCGCCTTTGAAGTAAGAGAACAAATGTGGATAGGCAATGTCGGGTTCGTTTGCCGGGTCGTAATAGCCCTTGTCGAACACCATTTGCAGGCGTTCAACAAACTTTTTGTCGCCGCCCATCAGCTTGGCAAGTCCCTTCACGTCGTGTGGAACATAGAAGGTGTAGTTCCAAGCATTTCCTTCGTGGAAGCCGGGCGACGGCTCGAAGTTTTCGCCTTGCTTGGGGTCGAACGGGCTATAAAATTCGCCGCTTGGCAGAATCGGGCGTAAAGTGCCGTATTCCTTGCTGTAATATTTTTTATATTGCAGCGAACGGTGGCTGAACAACACCGCGTCGGCTTCGTATTTCTTGGCTTTTTCGATATTGCCTTGCTTCTTGGCTTGGGCGGCAAGTCGCTGAGCCATCTGCGACAGCGCAAAGTCGGCAATGTAATATTCCAGAGCATGCGACACCGAGTTGTCGTATTGCTCACGCAGGGCGCAATAGCCTGTTTCGATATATTCGTCTATGTCGGGGCGAAGCAAGTTTTGCGCACCTGGTGTGGTGGCACCCTTCTTCATAGCCTCGTAAGCCAGTTCCACATCGAAGTCGCGCATGCCGCGCAACCAAGTGTCGGCAATCACCGGAATTGCCGGGTCGCCTTCCATGGTGAACGTCTCGCGGCCGAACAGCTCCCACTTGGGCAGCCATCCGCCTTCGCGATACATGTCGAGCATTGAGTGCACCATTTCAATTTGTCGCTCGGGATAAACCATGGTCATCAATTGATGCAGGTTGCGGTAAGTGTCCCAAAGCGAGAACACGGTGTAGCGCTGACCCTTGGTGGTCTTGATTTCGTTGCTTTCCATTGCCGGATACTCGCCGTTGACGTCGTTTAGCACATTGGGGTGGATGAGCATGTGATACATGGCGGTGTAGAAGATAGTCTTTTGGTCGCGTGTGCCGCCCTCAACGGTGATTCGGCTTAGGTCGTCGTTCCATGCCTTGCGTGCTTCGGCTGAAATCTTGGCGAAATTCTTGCCTTTTTGCTCGGCATCGAGGTTGCGACGCGCATTTTCGATGCTCACAAACGACACACCAATCTGCACCTCAATTTGTTCGCCGGCACGGGTGTTGTAGTTCATATACACGCCGATGTCGTCGCCGGCAAGCGGTTTGCCGTAGTTTTTATATAACTTATATTTTCCTGCTGTCGAATCCCATTCAGCTTCGGCTGTCATGGGGCGTTGTTTCTTCCACAGACCTGCCGACTGAGGCGCCTTGTTGACGCGCATCACAAAGTAGATGGGGAACACTGCATCGGGCACATAACAGAAGGTGCCGAGGGTACGAATGCCTTCCCACTCGGTGTCGCTCACACGTCGCACCTGTGCACCGCTTTCGTTGGTCAAGCCCTCGCCAAGGTTGAGCAGAATGTGGCTCTCGCCCGCAGGGAATGTAAAACGCGACACGCCAGAGCGCATGGTGGCGGTCACCTCGGTTTTGATGCCATATTTGGTGAGCACGTTGCTGTAATAGCCCGGATGTGCCACCTCGTCTTTATATTTGCTGCCGTATTCCTTGTAGTCGACAGTGAGTTTGCCGGTGGTTGGCATGAGCAACAACGTGCCCATCTCAGGACATCCAACGCCGCTAAGGTTGACGTGCGCATAGCCAGTAAAAAAGCAGTTATAAAATTCGTAGGGGGTCGACCACCAACGCGAGTCCTTGTCGAAGCGGTTTTCGTCGCTGCCCATCACATTGAATGGCACCACCGACATCAACCCGTTCGGGCAAATGGCACCAGGGTTGCACGTACCAAAATTCGATGTGCCGATAAACGGGTTTACATAGTCAACCGGTTGGTCTTGTGCCACTGCGCTCGCCCACAAGCACGACACCGCGGCAAGCATGGTTATGAATTGTTTTCTCATTAAGTTACTGTTGTTATGGTTATTTTATTTGAAAAAGCTTAGTTTGATTATCGGTGTGTTAACATTAACACTTAGTAAACGCCAAAGAGAGAACACCGTCGCCACAGCATTTTTGTGCTGCCTGGCGACTGAAATTCTCTCTTAGCTATGTCCTTCACACAGGTTGTGCATTATTTGCCTGCACAATCGTTTTTCTTCACAAAATCGATGATTTCGCTAATGTAACCAAATGCCATGCAAACGTGCGTGTCGGCGGCACCATAATAGATGCACACCTTGTCGCCTTCCTGAAGCGAAGCGCATGGGAACACCACGTTAGGCACATCGCCCACCAGCTCGTAAGGCGCAGCCGGACCCAACAAATAGGGCTGCGTGCGATATAACACCTTCGATGGGTCGTCGCGGTCGAGAATGGCAGCACCCATCGCATAGCGGAAACCGTTGCATGTGGTGATTACGCCGTGATAGAACATCAACCAGCCTTCATCGGTGAGGAAAGGCACTGTGCCGGCGCCAATCTTGGTGCATTGCCAAGCGCTCAATGGGAATGGCGTAGGACCCATGATGTGGCGATGCTCACCCCAATATTTCATGTCGGGGCTGTAGCTCACGTAGATATCGCCAAACGGAGTGTGACCGCTGTCGCTCGGGCGGCTCATCATGGCATATTTGCCATTGATTTTCTCAGGGAAAAGCACGCCGTTGCGGTTGAATGGCAAAAACGCATTTTCGCATTGATAAAACTCCTTGAAATCGAATGTGTAGCCGATGCCGATTGTTGGTTGACCTTTGTAACCGTTGCACCAAGTAATCCAATAACGGTCCTCAATCCATGTGCAGCGAGGGTCGTACTTATATGTTGAATCAATCATCGTTGTGTTGCCACACTTCCACTCAATAGGGTTTTCGTCAATCTCCCAATTGATGCCATCGGCACTGCGTCCGGCAAAGATGTTCATCTGCACCGAACGGTTGTCGCAACGGAACACGCCGGCAAAACCATCGCCATAGCGCACCACAGCACTGTTGAATATGCTGTTCGACGTCGGAATATGGTAACGGTCGATGATTGGATTTCGGCTCGAGCGCCAAACCACCTCTTTGCAACCTGCCGGGCGGTCCTCCCAAGGGATGTTTACTTTGTTTTGCATAATGTGTAGGTTTGATATATTATTCTTTTATTTTTTGCTTATATACAACATTTCGATTACGATGCCGTAAAGTTACAAAAAAACAACCGTATTGCAATAATACATTGCCAACAAAACGCAAAACAAAAATATAGAAAGCCAGCCAACACCATCCTTTCCGCGAGGGGGCGTGCAGGCATAAGCAACACGCCCTGCAAGCCGATTGACTTGCAGGGCGTAATTACTTTTATGTTATCCGGTTTATTTCTTTATTGGGTAGAGCTTCACGAGCAACATCATCAAGCCGGCAATGATGGCAGGGAACAACGAGAACAGCATCCAAATCATGTTCTTCACTGCGGGCATATCGGCATCGGCGATGGTCACCACGGTTTCGCCCTCGGCGTTGGTGCCCGAAATGAATCCCACCACGCCCAGCAGTAGCGCCACGAGTGCGCCCGAGATGGCAGAACCAAATTTCTGCGACATTGTGCCGGACGAGAAGATAAGACCGGTTGACGAGGTGCCGTTTTTCTCGGTGGCGTAGTCAGCCACGTCGGCGTACATCGACCACAGCAGCGGCGAATAAAGTCCGATGCCTATCGATGTGAGAATCACAACTGCCACCATTACCCAAATGAATGCCGGGTCCATAGGGATGAAGAAGAATAGCACCGATGTGATGGCGCAAATTGCTGCTGCCCACATGAATGCTTTCTTTTTTGTGCCCACCATCTTGGTGAATGCCGGCGACAATCCACCGAATATCATGCAGGTGACTTCGCCGAAGGTCATGAACACGGTGTAGTTGATGATGAGTCCGCTCACGGTCACTTCGCCGCCGAGGCAATAGGTGAGCATATATCCAGCCACTGCATAGCGGAATCCGTTGAAGAAGTTGCTGCAGATTCCAATGAGGGTGAGATAAATCCATGGCTTATTCTTGAAAAGGTCGGCAAAGGGGCGGAAGGAGAATTTCTCGGCACGAACGGGTTTGAGGCGTTCTTTGGTGAGCAATCCGCAGGCAAGGGTCATTGCCGCAGCCACAGTGCCAAGTGCAGCGCCAAGAACAGCATATTGATGCGCTTCGCTGCCGCCAACCATCTTTTGCAGATATGGGAACGAGAGCAGAGTGATGAAGCCCATTGCGTAGGCTCCCACCATGCGGTACGACGAGAATTGGTTTTTCTCGTTATCGTCGTCGGTCATCACGCCAAGCAGCGAGCCGTAAGGCACATTCACTGCTGTGTAGACTGCCATCATGAGCAGATAGAGCGAGTATGCCCAGATGCGTTTGCCCACAGGACCGAGCTCGGGAGTATAGAGCAGCAGGGCGAACACCAAGCCAAGAGGCACGGCGCCGAAGATGAGCCACGGACGATAGGTGCCCCAACGCGATTGCGTGCGGTCGGCGAGGCTGCCCATGAGCGGGTCGGTTACCACGTCGAACATACGCGCAAGCAGCATCAACGTGGCAGTATCAGCCACAGTGAGCCCGAAGATATTTGTGAAAAAGAGAGGAAACGCAATCGACATCACCTTCCATGTGATGCCACCGGCTGCGGCATCGCCAAGGGCATAGCCGATTTTTTCTGAAAATTTAGCCATTGATTTGTTGAATAATGAATAAATGAAAATCGTTCCCCTCGATGAGCAAATCACGAGAGGAACGAACAAAAATTATTTCTTAGGTTCGGCACCCATCACCATCACCAGTTCGCCGCCGTTCATCAGTTGCTTGTGCGAGAAGAACGGTTGAGTGAGTGTGTTGCCGTTGAGGGTGATTTCTTGAACATATTTGTTCTGCGGACTGTTGTTTACAGCCTTTATAACAAATTGCTTGCCGCCTTGCAGATGTATTGTGGCTTGGTTGAACAGCGGACGACCGATTGAGTAAACGGGGTTGCCCGGAGCCACCTGATAGAAGCCCATTGCGTTGAGCACATACCATGCCGACATCTGACCGCAGTCCTCGTTGCCCGAGAGACCGTCGGGGTTGTTGTGATAGAGTGTGGTGAGCACTTCATCAACAAGTTCCTGAGTGCGGTGAGGCACGCCTGCATAGTTATAGAAGTGAATGATGTGGTGGCTCGGTTCGTTGCCGTGAGCATATTGTCCAATCAAACCCGAGATGTCAGCCGACACGGCTTCGCCGGTGATTTCGCTTGATGCGCTGAACAGGGCATCGAGTTTCTGCACAAATACGTCCTTTCCGCCCATGAGCTTCATCAAGCCTTCGGGAGCGTGCGGAGTAAACCATGTCCATTGCCAAGCGTTGCCTTCGCAATAGTCGTCGCTGCGGTGTGTGCTGCGGTTAGGGTCGAACGGCGTGCGCCATTTGCCTTGCGAGTCTTTGCCTCGCATAAAACCGGTTTCGGCATCGTAGTAGTGGGTGTAGCCCTCAGCAAGGCGGTTGTATTTCTTAGCCACGTCGGTGTTGCCAACAGCTTCAGCCATCTTGGCGATACACCAGTCGTTGTAGGCATATTCAAGAGCCTTGGCAACAGCTTCGTTGTCCTTGTCGCAAGGCACATATCCCAATTTGTTCTTCCAGTATTTTGCCGGTGGCATAAGGCATGGCACCACAGGACGCGGGCAGATGAT
This sequence comes from Muribaculaceae bacterium, assembly GCA_051871555.1. Taxonomy (GTDB): domain Bacteria; phylum Bacteroidota; class Bacteroidia; order Bacteroidales; family Muribaculaceae; genus SFTJ01. The sequence goes on from JBJECZ010000114.1 coordinate 24,989, forward strand.
GCCGGTGGTGTCGTATTCGGCAGTGCGAATCATAGCCTTGAGCGCTTCAGCGCCGTCGAATGCACGGCTGCCCTTAACATAGGCGTCGGCAATGATAGGCACCGAGTGGTGTCCAATCATACAGCCGGTGTAGTTGCCCTGAAGCTCCCACATAGGCAGGATGCCACCCTCGCGAGCCTTTTGCAACAGCGAGTTCACAAACTGGTCGTTGAGAGCCGGGTCGATGATGGTCATGAGCGGATGGAAGGCGCGGAAAGTGTCCCAAGTAGAGAAGATGGTGTACATTGTCTTGCCTTCTTCAGCTTGGTGAGGCTTCATGTCCATACCCCAATAGCGACCGTCGACGTCAGTGAAGCAGTTAGGTTGCATACCGGTGTGATAGAGTGCGGTGTAGAACACTGTGCGGGCTTCATCGTCGGAGGTGTCGATGTCGATTTTCGAGAGATACTCGTTCCACTTTTGCTTAGCGGCAAGGCGCACGGTCTCGAAATCCCATTCTGGAATCTCGCTCAGCACGTTGTTCTTAGCACCGTCGATGTCAACAGCCGAAACGCCCACCTTGGCAAATATCATTTCGCCCTTGTCGGTAGCACCGAACTTCAGCAACGCTTTGCGGCGAGGCTTCTGCTTTGTGCCCACAGTAACGGTGTCGTCAACCAAAGTGTAGGTGAACGGCTTAGAGAATTTGATGTAGAAATTAATATATTGGTCGAAAGCCCAATAAACGGTCATCTTGTGGCCCACGATTTCGGTGTCGCTCACCACCTCAAGCTTCATTTCCTTGTTCACCTGGTCTTCAAGTGCATAGTCGAGGTCAACAATCACGCCGGCATCGTCGGTCTGCGGGAAAGTCCAGCGGTGAATGGCGCCGTGAGTGGTTGAAGTGAGTTCAGCAACCACATCGTAGCGGTCGAGCTTAACACGATAGTAGCCCGGAGCAGCCTCCTCGTTGTCGTGGCTGAACGGCGAAGCGTAAGCCTTGGTTTGACCGCGTTCCTCCTCCTGAGTGATGTCCTGAGCGCCAACGGTTGGCATCACCAGCACATCGCCAAGGTCGCAGCAACCGGTGCCGCTGAGGTGAGTGTGCGAAAAGCCGTTGATAGTGCTGTCGTTGTAGTAATAGCCCGAGCAAGCATCCCAACCGTAGATGCGAGTGTCGGGGCTGGGTTGAATGGCTCCGAAAGGCACCACAGCACCCGGATAGGTGTGCCCATGGCCACCGGTTCCGATAAACACATTAACATATTGGGTGTAGTCCTTCGCTTCGTTTTTCGAACAACTCGAGCCCAACAATGCAAACAACATCACCGACAAAGCTACAAACCCTGCGGCAACTTTAAATGATTTCTTCATATTT
>JBJECZ010000115.1:0-26226 GCA_051871555.1 Muribaculaceae bacterium
TTGCTCAGGTTCTTAAAAAGTTATATTGGTAATAGTGTTGCGGAATTAAGGATATAAATGGGGCGGGGATGGTGTGGTCGGTTGAGCATACCACGATGATGGTATTTTTGGCTGGCATACAGTGGCGCACCTTGCTATTGTGGCGCAAAATTGATAATTTTGCTGTCGCAAAACCAATGGTTACATTTACAATGGAAACAAACTTCATATTCAGCGCCGAACAGCTTGCGCGCTACGACCGTCACATCAAACTGCGTGAATTCGGGCTCGAGGGGCAGCGACGCCTATGCGCGGCGCGTGTGCTGGTGATTGGTGCCGGCGGGCTCGGCTCACCCATTCTCATGTATCTGGCAGCCGCCGGCGTGGGCACGCTGGGCATTGCCGACGGCGATGCGGTGGACTTTTCGAACCTGCAGCGCCAAATTGTGCACGACAGCGCTAACGTAGGCATGCCTAAGGTCGACTCTGCCGAGCAGCGCATCAAGCAAATCAACCCCGACGTGACAGTTGAAAAGCACGCCATTTTTCTCACTCCCGACAATATCGGCGAGGTGATTTCGCAATACGATTTTGTGATTGAAGCCACCGACAATTTTGCCGTGAAATATTTGGTTAACGATGCCTGCGTGGCTGCCGGCAAGCCATTTTGCATTGGCGGCATACTGCGCTTCGAGGGGCAGCTGATGACCCATGTGCCCGGCTCGGCTTGCTATCGCTGCATCTTCCCCACTCCGCCCGACCCCGAGCAGGTGCCATCGAGCAAGGTGGTGGGCGTGTTAGGCGTGATTCCCGGCATCACCGGCTCACTGCAAGCTGCCGAAGCCATCAAATGGATTACAGGAACCGGCGAACTGCTCACTAACCGCTTGCTCACTTTCAACATTGCATCGATGGAATTCCTCACCGTGCCTTTTGCTCGCAATGCCGAATGTGCAACATGCAGCAAACACTAGTCATTACCGACTATTTTGTGTGCAATTCGAGCCCTTCACAGTTGTATATTTCGCCCTTTTGCATTATTTTTGTTGGCAGTTACAACATAACCCTAAATTTGAATATGAAAAAGAAAGTCCTCCCCATCGTAAAGAACGACCCGTGGCTCGAACCGTATGCCGACGCAATCAACGGCCGCCACGAAGATGTGCTCAAAAAACAATTTGAATTGGTTGGAGCCGACGGCTCGCTCAGCGATTTCGCTAACGCCTACAACTATTTCGGACTTCACCACACAGCCGACGGCGGCTGGGTGTTCCGCGAATGGGCTCCGAATGCAACTGCTATATTCCTCTCGGGCACGTTCAACGATTGGGGCGAATATCCAAGCTATGCTCTTGAAAAGAAAGAAAACGGCGTGTGGGAAATAACCCTTGATGCCGACCAATTGAAGCATGGCGACCTATATAAACTGCGCATGCACTGGGAGGGCGGCGAAGGCGAACGCATTCCTGCCTATGCCACCCGTGTGGTGCAGGACGAAGCCACAAAAATTTTCTCGGCTCAGGTGTGGGACGTTGCACCTTATCAATTTCAGGTTAAGAAATTCAAGCCTAACACGCAGCCGCTGCTCATCTACGAGTGCCACATAGGCATGGGTCAAGATGCCGAAAAGGTGGGCTCATACGAGGAATTCCGCACCAACGTGCTGCCTCGCGTGGCTGCCGACGGATATAACGCCATACAAATAATGGCTATTCAGGAACACCCTTACTATGGCTCGTTTGGCTATCACGTGTCGAGTTTCTACGCCGCTTCGAGCCGCTTTGGCACGCCAGAGGAATTGAAAGCGCTCATCGACGACGCCCACTCGCGCGGCATTGCCGTGATTATGGACATCGTGCACAGCCACGCCGTGAAAAACGAGGCTGAAGGCTTAGGCCGATTCGATGGCACACCCAACCAATATTTCTACAGCGACCCAAGCCGCCGCGAACATCCGGCATGGGATTCGCTCTGCTTCGACTATGGCAAGAACGAAGTGCTCCACTTCTTGCTCTCGAACTGCAAATTCTGGCTCGAAGAATATCGCTTCGACGGCTTCCGCTTCGACGGCGTCACCTCGATGCTCTATTATAACCACGGACTCGGACAAGCATTTGGCGGCTATGGCGACTACTACAACGGCAATCAGGACGTTAACGCCATCACCTACCTCACCCTTGCCAACCTGCTCATTCACGAGGTTAACCCAAAAGCCATCACCATCGCCGAAGAAATGAGCGGTATGCCGGGCTTGGCACTGCCATTTGCCAAGGGCGGTATGGGCTTCGACTATCGCATGGCAATGGGCATACCCGACTATTGGATTAAGACCATCAAAGAACGCAAGGACGAAGATTGGCACCCAACATCCATTTTCTGGGAACTCACCAACCGTCGCGCCGACGAAAAAACCATCAGCTATGCCGAAAGTCACGACCAAGCACTTGTGGGCGACAAAACCATCATCTTCCGCCTTATCGACAGCGCAATGTATTGGCACATGATGGTGGGCGACAACGACGCTACCGTCGACCGCGGCATGGCTCTGCACAAAATGATTCGCATGGTAACCGCTTCAACCATCAATGGCGGCTATCTAAATTTCATGGGCAACGAATTCGGTCACCCCGAATGGATTGACTTCCCGCGCGAAGGCAACGGATGGTCGCACAAATATGCTCGCCGCCAATGGGAGCTCGTCGACCGTCAGGACCTCAAATATCGCTTCCTCAATGCCTTCGACAACGATATGATTCACCTCATCGGCGGCATAAAGAAGTTTGAAGCCACCCCGGTGGAAAAGCGTTGGGAGAAGGACGACGACCAAGTGCTTGCCTACAGCCGCGGGCAATATCTGTTCGTCTATAATTTCAGTCCTAACCGCTCGCTTAGCGACTATGGCATCCTCGCCCCAATCGGCGAATACGCCGGCGTGATGGACAGCGACGACCCGAAATATGGCGGCTACGGCAACATCGACAGCACAATGCACCATTTCACCGAAAGCGACGAACTTTATGCCAAGTACGGGCTCGGCTGGCTGCGCCTCTATCTGCCGGCTCGCACTATGCAAGTGCTGAAGATGGTGAGCGAACCTGTGGTTGTTGAACCCGAAAAACCAAAGCGCAAGCCTTGCGCCAAGAAAGCCACCGACAAGGCAGCGCCCAAGGCAAAATCAACCGCCAAGAAAACAGCTGCCAAGCCAAAAGCCAAGAAATAAAGCAAAACTTAACTCCTAAATATTGAGCATGCTTGCCCTCAAACCCGAGAGCAGGCATGCCGTGTTTTTATCACCTTAGCTACGAAAGCACCTATTATACACCTGTTCAAACACATCCATTTCTCGTTTGGCTATGCCAAGTCGAGTGGCTATTGACTTCCAATGCTTCACACCAGCCTTAACTTCATCGATGATTCGTCCAGCTTCTTCTTTACCAATCATGTATTCCTCAGATGAATCGAGGAGCACACGAAGGTCTGCACGGTTGGTTGTGGAATTGATGAGCAATGCCTGATATTCATTCAGAGTAGGATTCATATCATAAGCTGGTGAGAGCGTCCAACCTATTGGAGTAAGCAGGAAACCATGATTCCGGAAATGGTCATCACTATTGCCTATGACGATATTGAATGCCACGCGGCGATAGAGTTGACGCAGGTTTTCTTCCACATCACAGCAGTTCTGCAGGATGAAGTCCACAATGTCCAAATAACCGTTCCCCGTCTTTGCATCACAGCCATCAGTCAACCCCAGCAGGGTCATGGCAGATGCAAAATGCTTTCTTCGTCCGTCGGCAATCCTATCGAAACGCTTGGAAAGCAAGGCATGATACTTCCCTCCAGTCTCAACAATGCCTGTATCGGCTGCTACCACGCCCGACTCCTTTGCCAATAGATGACTATGATGCTCCCACAGGCCGACATCGTAATTATCATTCCTTGATGGGAACTTGGCAATACAAAGACAGCCTTTATCATCTATGACTCCTGCTTTAGGACGTGCACCGCCAAGTGAAGTACCTGGATGAACAAGTTGCAGCAGCCATTTCTTTTCAGGCAGTTGGTTCAATTCCTCACTCTTTTCAATCGCCATACTGGCTACCACCAATGCACGTATATCAGTCAAGGGAGGAATGCGGAGAGATTTCTCACAGTTAATGAATTCACCGTCTTGCGATTCCTTGAAACGGAAACCGCCCATACGTGAAAAATCATCGATACCCATAAGGTAATCGAATGAGGAGAGTTTACGGATGGGACGTTTCTCTTCGGTGGCAAGGATTTGTTCACGTCTGTTCAGCAGCAACCGTCCCCAACGGTCAGGCAAAGCATCGCTGAAGCAGCCGAAAATGTCCCTATCTGGTTGTGTATATTGCTGACCTGGATAGTTATTGATGTCAGCACTCAGGAATAGACTGCCATACCGACGAAGCCAGTTATTGTCATACTTGAAAGAATAGTAATCCGAGCCACGAAGCGATTCATAGCCCAATTCACCAACCAACAATGGCTCGTCAAGCCAGTCGAAATCTGCATATATACATAATGTACGCATAGTTTTTTTACTTTTTCTTTTTTCCTCCTCGTTCGGCAAACCCAAGCGAGCTTAGGTTTGCTCTCACTTGTTCGTCAGTTCCTTTTTAGATGCACGTTCTCGATGTTTAAGGGCGAGGTCCTGCAAAGCACGACCCATCTCATCCTTCTGCGCAAGCAACAAGATGTCATCATCGAGCTGTAAAGCGTAGAGCACACGCACATAAATACCTATGGCAACAGTAGGTGCTCCTTTCTCAATGCGGGCAACCGTAAGCGGAGAACAGGTGGCACGTTCGGCAACCTGTGCCACACTTAGGTTGCGACGCAAACGCGCCAGTTTGATTTGTTCGCCAACTGTCTGCATCTTCTGCTCAAGCTTTCTCGGGAGCTTTGTGCCCATAGTTGTTTTGCTCATAATGACATTCAACATTTATTTACGAATACAAAACTACAACTTTTTCTTTATTTTATGATATGTTGATGCATGAAATGATAAAAAAAGACACAATATTTAACGATTTCACACCAAAATATGTGTGTTTGTAATGCAAAATATCCAACTAACGCCTCTCATTTTAATTGTTTTACCTCGTTTTTAATAGGTTGTTAAACTGACATAAATTTAACTTGGCTCGTCAGCTACAACACAAATATCTCCAAAACCATTAACCGTGCCATTCAAGCAAATTCGGGCGGTTTTCTTTCAGTTTCGGATATTTTTTTGTATTTTTGTATGTTTTTTGGCTGAAGTGTATTTAGGCGAGGCAAACGCGTCGGACATTTGGCACAAAAGCTGAGCAAACACAATATTTTTTTGATTACGACACTCTAAATTCAATAATTTAAAATAGAGAAATGGCAGAAGAAAACGAAGAATTAGAACAACAGGCAGGCGAATATTCGGCGCATAACATTCAGGTTCTTGAAGGACTTGAAGCAGTGCGCAAGCGTCCGGCCATGTATATAGGCGACACCAGCGTGAAGGGTCTGCACCACTTGGTGAGCGAGGTGGTTGACAACTCCATCGACGAGGCTCTTGCCGGTTTTGCAACTCGCATCGACGTTATTGTCACCGAGGACAACAGCATACAAGTGGAAGACAACGGCCGCGGCATCCCGGTTGACGAGCACGAAAAGCTGCACAAATCGGCGCTTGAAGTGGTTATGACCGTGCTGCATGCCGGCGGTAAGTTCGACAAAGGCTCTTATAAAGTGTCGGGCGGTCTGCACGGCGTGGGCGTGTCGTGCGTGAACGCACTTAGCACCTATCTGCGCGCCGAGGTGCGCCGCGAAGGCAAAGTGTACATGCAAGAATACTCAAAGGGTAAGCCCACTTGCCAGGTGAAGGTGATTGGCGAAACCGAAGGCCACGGTACCACGGTTTATTTCCATCCCGACCCCGAAATATTCACCGAAACGGTTTACGAATACAAGCGTCTGGCTATGCGCCTGCGCGACTTGGCGTTCCTCAATGCCGGCATTGAGCTAACGCTCACCGACTTGCGCGAGCGCGACGAGCAAGGCAATCCTCGCCACGAACGCTTCTATAGCGAAACCGGCTTGAACGAGTTTGTTCGTTACATCGATCATAACAAGGAATCGCTCATCAACGACGTGATTCACATCAGCACAGAGAAGCAAGGCATTCCGGTGGAAGTGGCTATGACCTACAACACCACATTCAACGAAAACGTGCTGTCGTTTGTGAACAACATCAACACCATAGAGGGCGGTACGCACCTCACCGGATTCCGTCGCGGTCTTGGCGGCACCTTGCGCAAGTATGCCGAGGACAACAAGATGCTGGAGAAGGTGAAGGTGAAAATCGACCCCGACGACTTCCGCGAAGGCTTGACTGCCGTGATTTCGGTGAAAGTGCTCGAGCCGCAGTTTGAAGGTCAAACCAAGACCAAGCTCGGCAACAAGGAAGTGATTGGCGCCGTTGAGGTGGCAATACGCGAAGCTCTGTCGGTTTACCTCGAGGAGCATCCAAAGCAAGCCAAGACAATTGTGGAGAAGGTGGTGCTTGCTGCCACTGCCCGCCACGCCGCACAACAGGCTCGCGAACGCATCACTCGCAAAACTCCGTTGCTGGGCGGCGGTCTGCCTGGCAAACTCGCCGACTGTCAGAGCCGCAACGCCGAGGACAGCGAGTTGTTCCTCGTGGAGGGTGATTCGGCAGGCGGTTCAGCCAAGCAAGGTCGCGACCGCGCTTTCCAAGCCATCCTTCCACTGCGAGGCAAGATTCTGAACGTGGAGAAGGCTATGGACCACCGCGTGCTCGACAGCGAAGAAATCGTGAACATGTTCAAGGCTCTTGGCGTGACCATCGGCACTGAAAACGACCCTAAAGAAGCCAACCTGAGCAAGCTGCGCTATCACAAGATTATCATCATGACCGATGCCGACGTCGACGGCGCTCACATCGGCACCCTGCTGATGACGTTCTTCTTCCGCCGTATGCGTCCGATTATCGAGAACGGCTACCTCTATATTGCCACTCCGCCGTTGTACAAGTTGTCGAAAGGCTCGCGCGAAGAATATTGCTGGGACGACATGCAAAAGCAGCGCTTCATCGACACCTACGGTCAAGGCGAAGAAAAGAACATCAAGATTCAGCGCTACAAAGGTCTTGGTGAAATGAACCCCGAACAGTTGTGGGAAACAACCATGGACCCCGAAAACCGCATCCTCAAGCAAGTGCAAATCGACGATGCTGCCGAAGCCGACCGCGTGTTCTCGATGCTTATGGGCGAAGACGTTGAACCTCGTCGCCAGTTCATTGAAGAAAACGCCACCTACGCCAATATCGACACCTGATTGCGAAGCTCACACGAGCATCACAATACACACAAACCATCCCACCGACATCTATTGCCGCCGTGGGATGTTTTTTTGTTACGCCGTTACGCGCGCACGCCACACACAAAGCACACAGCAATCGAGCAATAGTGCCTCGCAACACCAAATTGTGTATATTTTTTCGTATATTTGCACCAAACTTCGTTGAAATTGAAATGGAACTGAGAACAGCAATAAAAATCGATGAATGTCGCGGCATGATTACGCATGCCGATGCCACAGTGCTTCTGGGCTCATGCTTCAGCGACAACATCGGCGCCCGCATGCGCATGGCAATGATGAACGTCGACGCTAACGCATTCGGCCCGATTTACAATCCGCTGAGCATCGCCACCAACCTGCTGCGAGCCGTGAGCAACATTCCGCTCACCGGCGACGACGTGTTTCTTGCCGGAGGCATGTGGAACAGTTTCCTCTTTCACTCAAAAATGTCGCGAAGCAACAAGCTGCGCGCCCTCGAGGGCATGAACAACCGCATAGCTTCGTGCCACGAGCACCTGCAAAATGCCCGTGCCCTCATCGTCACACTCGGCACCGCCATGGTGTATCGTCACCGCCAGTCGGGCTGCGTGGTGAGCAACTGCCACAAACTGCCGGGACATGAATTTGTGCGCTCGATGGCGAGCATCGACACCATGACCGACGCTCTGCACAACGCTTTCGCCGAGCTGCTCAAGCTCAACCCCAACATCAACATAATCATCACCGTTAGCCCAATACGCCACATTGCCGACGGACTCTCGCAAAACAGCTTGAGCAAAGCCATGCTGCGCGTGGTGGCTGACAACATAGCAAAGTTGATGCCCGACAAAGTGACATATTTCCCCTCCTACGAGATTGTGATGGACGACCTGCGCGACTATCGCTTCTATGCCGCCGACATGGTGCACCCCAGCGACGTGGCTGTGGAATACATCTGGCAAGCGTTTCAAGCCACGTTCTTCGACGACCGCACCTCGCAAGCCGTGAGCCGCTGCGAGCGCGTGAACAAGCGCCTCAACCATCGACACATCACCGACAACCCCGACGCAATTGCCCGATTCGACGCCGACACCCGCGCCGTTGTGGCTAACCTCATAAAAGAGTATCCCTACATTGCCTCTCATCCCGCCATTAAAGCTGCTACAATGATATGAAATAACTTTTTTCATTGAAAACAAAGTAATGAACTATTCAATATCGGAAATAGCCTCGATTCTTGGGGCAAGCACCGACTCGCTATACGAGCCTGATGCAGTGGTGAGCCGACTGCTCACCGACTCGCGTTCGCTCACCTTTGCCAGCGAAACTCTCTTTTTTGCTTTACGCACAAAGAACAACGACGGACACCGCTACGTCGACAACCTCTTTCAACTGGGCGTGCGCAACTTTGTGGTTGAAAGCACCCAAGGGCTGCCTGCCCACGCTAACTATATCGTTACACCCAACACGCTGCAAGCACTGCAGCAACTGGCAGCTTATCACCGCAGCCGCTTCAACATCCCGGTGATTGCAATCACCGGCAGTCGCGGCAAGACCTGCGTGAAAGAATGGCTGCACCAGCTGCTCGCCTCGTCGGTTAGCACCATGCGCTCGCCTCGCAGCTTCAACTCGCAGATTGGCGTGGCGCTCTCGCTGTGGGAAATCAACGAAGCCACCGACATTGCCATCATCGAAGCCGGCATTTCGCAACCCGGCGAGATGGCACGACTCGAGGCCATGATTCGCCCCACATTGGGCGTGTTCACCTCGCTCACCAACGAGCACGGCGAAAACTTCGGCTCGATGCAGCAGAAAGCTGCCGAAAAAGCCAAACTCTTTGCCAACTGCAAAACCATTGTGCTCGATGCCGACAACAGCGACATGGCAAACGCAATTGCACATCACTCGGCTGCCAAGGCGCTTTGGAGCCGTCGCGGCAACCCCGATGCCTCGCTGCAAATAATCGGTTCGACCGTGCACAACCGCTCTACCGTGCTCACGTTTGCCTATCATGGCGAGCAATTCACGGCTACCGTGCCATCAATCAACACTCATCACGTCGACAACGCCATCACCTGCCTGACGGTGCTGCTCAGCCTTGGCATCGCTCCGCGCGAAGCAGCCATGCGCCTTGCTGCCCTAACGCCAGTGCGCACTCGCATAAATGTGATTGAAGGCATGAACGGATGCATGATTGTGAGTGACAGCTATCCAAGCGACTACAATTCGCTTGCCGGCGCACTCGACTTCATGGCGCGGCAAAACACCTCGATGCTGAGCAACACCGCCATCATTAGCGACTCTGCCGACCTGCTCATCCATCCCGACATTGCTTACGCACAAATGGCTGAACTGCTCGAAAACCGCGGCATCACACGCGTGATTGGCATCGGCTCAACAATAGGCAAATATGCTCACCTGTTTCGGGGCGAGACACGCTTCTTTGGCTCAACGCAGCAGTTCCTCGACTCGATGTCGCCAAGCGATTTCGAGAACGAGCTGATTTTGGTGAAAGGTGCTCCAGAATACAACTTCCAGCTCATCACCGACATGCTCGAGGCAAAACTGCATCAAACAGTGATGGAGGTGAACCTCGATGCCCTTTCGAGCAACTACAACTTCTTCCGCTCGCTGCTGAAGCCCACCACCAAGATGGTGTGCATGCTCAAAGCATCGGGCTACGGCGCCGGCAGCTACGAATTGGCAAAGACACTGCAGGACAGCGGCGTGGCTTACATAGCCGTAGCGGCTCACGACGAAGGCGTTGACCTGCGCAACGCAGGCATCACCACCAAAATCATGGTGTTGAACCCGCGTGTGGTCAACTACAAGGCAATGTTTGCCTATCAGCTCGAGCCGGAAGTATACAGCATCGACGAATGCCGCGAAATCATTCGCGAAGCCCAGAAATACGGCATCTCCAACTATCCTGTGCACATCAAGCTCGACACCGGAATGCACCGTCTGGGATTCGTGAAAGAGCAACTGCCCGAACTGCTCGAGCTGCTCTCAAGCCAAAACGCCATCACCCCGGCAACCGTGTTCTCGCACCTGTGCGTTGCCGACGAGCCCGCGCGCGACGCCTACTCCATGCAGCAGTTTGCCTACTTCGACGAATGCTGCAAGATTCTGCAAGACGGCACATCCCACTACATTATGCGCCACATACTCAACTCCACCGGCATTGTGCGCTTTCCCGAGCACCAATACGACATGGTGCGCCTTGGAATAGGGCTATACGGCATCGCCACCACCACCGACGGCAGCGAGGCAGCCCTCATGCCGGTGTCGTCGCTTCACTCGGTGATTATTTCCATAAAAGAATGGGAAGCAGGCACCACAATAGGCTACGGCCAGCGAGGCGTGCTCAGCCGACGCTCGCGCATTGCCACCATACCCGTTGGATATGCCGACGGCATCGACCGCCACTTTGGCAATGGCAAAATCAATATGTGGGTGAACGGCACATTGTGCCCTACAGTTGGCAACATCTGCATGGACGTGTGCATGATTGACGTCACCGACGCCAACTGCAACGTTGGCGACAACGTGGAAATTTTTGGCGAACACATCCCGGTGGAACGGCTTGCCGAGGTGCGCGACACCATCCCTTACGAGATTCTCACTTCAATTTCCACCCGCATCAAGCGCGTATATTATCGCGAATAAATACCACTTATTTTTTACCCGCTCCGTTATGACCCCAACCAACAACAACGACGACGAACGATTTATGCGAATGGCGCTCAACGAGGCGCGTCTGGCAGCCGATGCCGACGAGGTGCCCATCGGCGCCGTGATTGTGAGCCACGGTCAAGTAATTGCCCGAGCACACAACCTCACCGAGACGCTCACCGACGTCACCGCCCATGCCGAGATGCAAGCAATCACCTCGGCTGCCGCCATGCTTGGCGGAAAATATCTGATTGACTGCACCATCTACGTCACCGTTGAGCCATGCCTGATGTGCGCCGGCGCATTGGGCTGGAGCCAGATTGCTCGCGTGGTGTACGGCGCCCCCGACGACAAACGCGGCTATCATACTTTCTGCGCCCAACCTTTCCACAAACGCACTGTGGTGCAAGGCGGTGTGCTCGCCGACGAATGTGCGCAATTGATGACCGATTTTTTCAAAAAGAAACGATTAAAAAACTCATACTAACACCCAACTCAATAATAAACCTATTCAACACCATAACAAACGATGGAAAATTTCACAAAAGGCACAAGTCTGAAAGCACTAATCTACAAGAACGGCACCCAACTCTACAAACTGGACGCTCCGCACCTCAGCAATCATTACTATGTGGCAAGCAACCCAGCCACCATGAAGCTGATGATGTTTCCCGAGGTGGTTGGCTACGACACCTACGCAGCCCCATTGGCACCCACAATCACCGCCCTCGAACACTTTAAGGAATGTGGATTAACCTCTAAGGCAAACATCCTCACCATTCTGCGCGGAGGTCTCAACTATCCGCTCGAAGAAAGCTGCTATCGCTGCGGCATACAGGTCGACAACATGAGTTTCCTGTCGTGCGAACGCGTGATTTCGCCCGAGCGCGTAATCACCGGGCTCGACATCCGATACAAGAAGAATCACATCGACGCCAACGCCACCCTGCTCATTGGCGACATCATCGCCACCGGCGACACGCTGGTGAAATGCATCAACTATATCTTCGACGAATATCAGGCTGCCGGAACTCAGCTGCGCCGCATGATTTTCTTCACCATCGGCGGCACGCGCGCTATCAACGTGCTTGAGGAACTCACCGCCAAGGCACGCAAACTGTGGCCGTCGTTTCAAGGCATCCACTGCGTGTTCTTCGAAGGCATCTTCTCGGTTTACGAAGACCGCGGCGTTACCGGCATCAACATCCCCGACATCGACTTCTACTGGGGCGGCGGCGTGATTGCGCCACAATTCCGCAAGGCTGTAGTAGCCAACCAGAACGCCTTGTTTGAGCGATGCATCATCTACGATGGCGGCGCACGTCGCTACGAAATACCCGACCACTATCACGAAGCCACCGAATATTGGGAGAGCCTGGCAAACATTGCCAATGAGGTAAACATGAAAGACTTCATCGAGGAGAAACTTGGCTACACCACCCCTATCACCTTCGACGAATGGCTGCAAGCTAACCACTATGCCCTGCTGAAGAAAATGGAAACAAAGCGCCTCTACGAAGCCGAACAGGCATTGGTGGCAAAAGCCTCTGAAATCAGCCTGAGCAACGTGTGCCAATTGCGTCTCCAACAAATCAAATCGGCATTAGGGAAATACATCTAACCTCGAAATTCTAATCTATAAAATAAAAAAACTGCAATTCAACTATGAGCAATCAAGCAAACAACACCAAAGTGGACATCGATTTCACCCACCAGCAAGTGCCCGCCGGCGCACGACGTGGCTTCTGGAGCATGTTTATGATTATGATGGGATTCACCTTCTTCTCGGCAAGCATGTGGGTGGGTCAGAAACTCGCCGAAGGGCTCGACCTTTATGGCTTTATCGGCGCACTGATTCTTGGCGGCGTCATCCTTGGCGCTTACACCGGAGCACTCGGCTTTGTGGGCGGCGAAAGCGGATTGTCGCTCGACAACCTCGCCATTCGCAGCTTTGGCCGCTACGGCAGCTATCTGCCCAGCGCAATGATTTCGTTCACGCAAATCGGATGGTTTGGCGTGGGCCTTGCCATGTTTGCCATACCCGTTGCCACCCAACTGCTTGGCGACAACAAGACATACGAGTATCTGCTGGTGGCTATTGCAGGCATCTGCATGACAGCCAGTGCCTATAAAGGAATCAAGAGCCTCACCATCATCAGCTTCATCGCTGTGCCGTGCGTGGCTATACTCGGCACCGTGGCAATGATTATGGCTATTCAAAAGGGCGACGCAACCATCGTCGACCAGTTTGCCCGCAGCACCTCCGACCTCGGCATCATTGGCGGCGCCGGACTGGTGGTAGGCAGCTTCGTTTCGGGCGGTAGCGCCACCCCAAACTTCACCCGATTTGCCCGCAGCGGCAAAATGGGCTGCATAATCACCGTGATTGCCTTCTTCATTGGCAACAGCCTGATGTTCTGCTTCGGCGCAGTATCGTCGATTTGCGTAGGCGGTAACGACATCTTCGACGTGATGCTCAACCTCAACCTGTTCTACATTGCCATACTCGTGCTTGGTCTTAACATTTGGACAACCAACGACAATGCGCTCTACTCTGCCGGTCTGGGACTTGCCAACATCACCAAACTGAGCAAGAAAACTCTGGTGCTTGCCACCGGAGTGCTCGGCACATTGGCTGCCGAATGGCTATACTGGAATTTTTGCGGATTCCTGAACATACTCAACTGCACGCTGCCGCCTGTGGGAATCATCATAGTCATCTCATATTTTATGCACCGCAAAGCCTACATCAACGGCACCGTTGCCATCAGCAACGTGGAATGGGGTGCTGTGGCTGGCGTGGCAGCCGGTGCCGTGGTGGCAAACCTCGTGCCTTGGGGCATAGCATCAATCAACGGCATGGTGGTGGCAAGCATCTGCTACCTCGCCGGAAACGCCCTGCAACACCGCAGCAAGTGAAACAACCATCAAATATTCTCTAATCAACAAAATCAATGACAACGAACTTTAGAATCACGTTAAAGCCTCTTGCACTCGTGCTTGCCTTGCTTATTGCACTGCCGGCATTTGCGCAGAATTCACAAATACAAGAGGCTAAAGTGAAGGCATCGAAGATGTCGGAACCGGTGCTCTGCACCATAATCTTGCCCGAGGAGTATTCCGACCCTGAATGTCAGGAGGCTCAGTATCCGGTGCTATATCTGCTTCACGGCTACGGCGGAAACAACACCAACTGGGTGAGCAAAAAAGAAGATTTACCCGATATGGCTTCGCAATACGGTGTGATTATTGTTTGCCCCGACGGCAAAAACAGCTGGTATTGGGATTCGCCCGTCAACAAGGAGTCGCAGTATGAAACATTCATCGCAGAGGACCTTGTGAACTTCATCGACAACTCCTACCGCACCATCCCCGAGGCTGGCATGCGCGCCATAACCGGGCTGAGCATGGGCGGTCACGGCGCCTTGTTCATCGCGCTGCGCCACCCCGATGTGTTTGCCAGCTGCGGCAGCATGAGCGGTGGCGTTGACATACGTCCGTTTGCCGAAAAATGGGAAATGAAAGCTGCTTTGGGCGAATATGCGCAAAACAAGGCTGTGTGGGACAAGCACACCGTAATCAACCTAATACCGGGCTTGAAGACCAACCAACGCATAGTGTTTGAGTGCGGCGTCGACGATTTCTTCATCGACGTTAATCGTGCTTTGCATCAGGCTATGCTCGATGCCAAGATTGCGCACGACTATGCAGAACGCCCCGGCGCTCACACTTGGCAGTTCTGGTGCAATGCCCTCGACTATCAAATGGTGTTTTTCAGCAAAGCATTCGACGCCTTCGGGCAATAAGAGCAGGATAATATCTCAAGACAATAGATGCGCGCGGCTAAGGGCGGAAGAAATAACGTCCTTTGCTGCGCGTTGCTTTGCCATATTCAATGGCACGCACCGGGCAACGATGTATGCAGCTGAGGCACATGGTGCAGTTGCCATGCCAACGGGGCAAGCTGCCACCGTCAAGAGTGATGTTGTTTGCCGGACATTCGCGGGCGCACAAGCCGCAGCGAGTGCACACCTCGGCATTTGCAGCAAACGCCTTGTCGCTCATGGCAAAGCGGCGAAACAACGGATAGACGAGCCTCGACTTCAAACGTCGCCACGGTCCCTCCACCACGTCGATGATTTCGCGTTGAGCGGCTATCGCCTCAGCAACGGCCTTGACGCGTGCGGCTGAAGCCTCAACCTTGCTGCGTTCAAGCGCCTTGTCGTCGACGTCGAAACCCGGCAGCAGAATGTAGTTGTTGGGCATCTGCACTGAGAAAGCA
Organism: Muribaculaceae bacterium; assembly: GCA_051871555.1. GTDB lineage: Bacteria > Bacteroidota > Bacteroidia > Bacteroidales > Muribaculaceae > SFTJ01. The sequence continues at coordinate 15,296 of JBJECZ010000115.1, forward strand.
GCTTTCAGACTGATGTTGCCCAGCGATTTGGCGAACATCGTCACCGTCTCGCCCACCTCGTCGCCGCAGGTGGCAACCATATAGCAATAGGTGTCGGCGCAACAGCCTTGCAGTTGCACCTTCGAGGCAAAATCGGCTGCAACGGGCGCCGGTCCCCACGAATAGGTGGGAAACACCCAGCCCACGCTCTCGCCCTCGGCAAGCGCGAAAGTGTAGGTGGCATCAGCCACAGCCTCGCCAATAGCCACCAATCGCTCGCCAAGCATCGCAGCCAGCTGCACAGCCACATGCTTAGAGTTGCCTGTACCGCTAAAATAGAATATCATATCTTTTCAGGCAAAAAGGGTTAATGAATGGTTATTTGAGTGGCTCCGAAGCCATATTCCATGAAGCTGGCATCTTGAGCAGTGCAGCGTGGATAGCGGCGCTTAAGCTCGTCGAGCAACGCCTTGCGCAGCACACCCTCACCCTTGCCGTGAATGAAAATCAGCTTAGCGCCGAGGTGCTTCTTGTGCTCATCCATGGCTTCGCGGAACTTTTGCATCTGATAGGCAAGAATGTCGGCAGGACCCATGCCGGCTGTAGTGTCAACCAGTTCGTGGATGTGCAGGTCAATAACCGGAATCTCGTCTTTCTTCTTTTTTTCAACAGGTTTGCGTTCAGGCTTGTCGGCAGCGCGTTTCATGCGCAGGGCACGCTCAAGTTCGCCACTGTCAACCACCATCTGCTTCGACGGCACATCGCCCTTTACAATGTCGATGGCAATCACCGGATTATCGAAATACTCGTTGTCGTGGAAGCAATGCAACCGATGGAACTTCGAGGTGTCGAGCCTATGTTCAACCAGCGCCGGATTCTTTGGCGCAAACGGTTTGTCGACCTTGAAGGCAATGTATTGCACAGCCACGCGGTTTACGTCGCGAATGCTGGCAAAGTCAAATTCCTCCATCATGATTTGTATGTTCGGCTCCACCACGCCGTGGTAGCGAGTGGTCCACTCGCCGGTGTCCTCGTTGCGCGTGAAATAGGTGAAATACAGGAAATAATTGCTGTCGTTCACCAGATAGGCATAATAAGTGGTGGTGTTGAGGTGCTTGAGTTCCTTTGCCTCATAGCCCAGCACCACGTTCAGCACGTCGCCGGTGGGTGTTTCCTCGATGGGCAGGTCGGTTGGCGGAGCCGGCTTTGAGCTCGGTGCCGGCACCTCCTTGCTTTTTGCCTGCGTCAACTGACGGTCGTAAGCCGAGGCGCCCGTCTTGGCAGCCTCCACCACCACCAGCTCGCTCAGCAATGCCGGTGTTTCAAACCCATCCTCATCTTCAACGTATGCCAGTTTGCCCTCGATGCGGCACACGCGGCCGCCTCCCACCTGATTCAGGAATCGAACAATATCGTTAACTTTTGCCATGATATGCTATTTACTTAATATTAAACATCTTAAGTGGCTTCAACCCGCACTTGCGGGCTTACCGACTGCAAAGTTAATGATTCTATGCGGCTTTATTGCATAATTTCAACGCCAAATTATTTTAGCCAAATATTTGGCAATTTGCAATTAATTTTATAACTTTAGCATCAAAATAAAGCCAAAATGAACCTAATTGAACGACACATATCAACCCTATTACTGATTTTGCTGACATTGGTGACGGCGCAATCACGCACAGACGCCGACTCGGAAATTGTGGAATCACCCACTTTTCTTATACCGAAGGACATCACTAAAGACGTCAACTTTGGCTATCGCGAAGCACGGCGTAGCGCCGCCGACATCGACGTGATTGTGATTCATTCGTGCTACTATGCCCAAGCCGACTCGTTCAGCACCGAGGGCTGCATCAGCCAATTCCGGCAGCACCACGTGTCGCCGCACTACATCATCAGCCGTAACGGCGAAATCATAAAGATGGTGGAGGAACACAACATTGCGCAGCACGCCGGCCGCAGCATGTTGCCCGGTGTGGGACGCACCCACCTCAACGATTCGTCGATTGGAATAGAGATTGTGAACACTCGCACCGAGGGTCCGAACTACATTCAATATAACGCACTAAGCCGATTGGTGAAAGACATTTGCATGCGCAATCGCATCCGCTACATTGTGGGGCACAGCGACATCGCACCCACACGCAAGGACGACCCGTGGTGCTTCGACTGGCAACGCTTTTCCAACCACATACACCAAAGTATGGCTTACATTGAATTTCCGGCTGTCAATCAAAACCTGATGGCACACAACGCCAACTAATTATTCGGCTTCTGCCAATCTAAGCGCCGTTTCACGCCATGGCGAGTGCAACAGCCAGCAGCGCCGTGAACAGCAGCATAGCACGCGCAGTGGCACCAAGCAGCGGATTGAGCGCCGCGCCGGTGCTATGGCATAGTTTCCACCAGTTGGCTGTGTGTATTGCCAAATACACCACAGCAGGCACCATGCGCAACCACGACGAGAGCACCGTGAGTCGCACCCACAACGGCGACAAGATGCTCACAGCCACAAAACCGTTGATAAGATAGGCGGTAGCCGCCAACTTACGCCCGAAAATCACCACCGAGGTGTGCTTGCCGGCATCAATGTCATCTTCCATGTCGCGATAGTTGTTCACCAGCAACACATTCACGCCCATTAGCCCTATTGAAATCGAGGCAAACACCACAATTGCATCAAATGCGCCCGACTGAACGAAATAAGTGAGGTTGACAGGCACCAACCCGAAGAACACGAACACCGCTGCTTCGCCGAGTCCATGATACGACAGCGGATAGGGTCCTGCGCTATAGGCAAGTGCCGCCAATGCAATGACGACGCCTACAACCAGCAGCCACCACGGACCATAAAACAGCAAGCCACAACCCACAGCGCAAGCAGCAACAAGAGTGCACACAGTCACCCACTTGAGCGTGTCGGGCTTGATGTCGCCTTCGGTTACACCCCGGCGCGGACCAACGCGACCTTTTTTGTCGGCACCACGCAGAAAGTCGTAGTATTCGTTGGCAAGGTTACTCACAATCTGTGCCAACAAGGCAAACAGCAGGCACAGCACGGCAGGCGTCCATCGCAGGCACCCCCGATAATAAGCCAAAGCCACTGCAATCACTACGCCCGACAACGATACGGGCAGAGTGCGCAGTCGCAAGGCTTCAATCCATATTTTCAGTTGTTTCATTGTTTCTTGTTAGGTTTTCTTGTCTGGAACCGAGCAGAAGAACTGTCATCGGCATCGAAGCAGCGTATTATTGCATCGCGTATCACCTTGGCTTCGGGGCCTTCATGCTTGAGAATGCGCAAGATGGTACTCAAATAAGCCTCTTTGCTCTGCAATCCACACAGCTGAGCCACGCCGCACTGGGTGAGCATGGTTTTTTCGTTGAACACCATCAGCACTTTGGCGTAATCGTTGGCGTCGACATAACTCTTGAACCGCTCGCACAATTCTTCGTACATCTCGCGAGGTTTTATTTCGTTGATTAGGAAAATCATGTGCTTCTCAAGGGCAGTGATGTCCTCGAAGCGCTTGTCGATGCGCACCTCCACGTTGCGCTTAACACGATGGCGCACATGCTCGAGCGCCTGGGCGGTCTGCACGCCTCGGAACATGCCAATCACATTGCGCTTTACGCGCGAGAACACCTTGTCGGGGTCCTTATGGCAGAAGCGAGCCACAGCACGCACCACATCTTCAAGCAGCAGGATGTTTTCAATCTCAGCCACATTGGGCACAAACACACGCTTTGAACGCAAATAGCGCACCTCGCCCTCGTCGCGGCGGTCGCGGTCGACAATGCCACGCCCATCGAGGTTATGGAACGACTTCAGCTCGTTGAACGTGCGTGTAGCCTCAATCACCCTGTTGCAGCTGCCAAGCGGCTTCACCGTATATTCGGTGAACACCAACGGATATAGCTTCGAGTCGATGCTGTGCACATTGTCGCCCTCGATGAACAGAATTGGTTTACGGCTGCCCAGCAGGTCGAAATACAGCTCGTCGTTGAACGTGTCGTTGGGGTTGACAAACTCATAATCCCACGATTCGTTTTCAACATCGAAGCTCTTAATCCAAATGCAGGTGTTGGCAATTCGGCTTGAAGCAAACTCAATGTCGTGAGTGCTATATACAAATGTGCAGTCGGGACGCATCTCCTCAATCACGTTCCACATGTTTTGCATGATGCTTCGGTGTATGAACGTCTCAGGCGCATCCACCAGAATCACCGCATTCTTTGGGGCATACAGCGTGGCCCCAATATAGTAGAGAGCAGCCTTTTCGCCGTCGCTCAGCCTGATGGCGCCGTATGGCTTATCGCCGCTGTCGTTGCTGAACAGCAACCTTCCGCTTTCGCGCAGAATCTTGTTGCGCGGAAATATGGCTTGCCAGTTGCGCACCAGAGCGTCGAGCTTGGTGTGAGGCGGCTCGGAGTTGTCGCCATCGAGGCGCACGCGCGCCTTGTAGACAAGCAGCTCGGCAAATTCGTCGCTCATGAGCATCACCAGCAGCCGCTCGAACTCGGTGGTGGCCTTGCCGCCTATGAGCGGATTGATGGCAAGTTTCTGGTTATACTGGTCCTCGATGCTTCCGGGCATGATGTTATGATAATTCTCAGAGAGAATGCCCTTCAATGCCGACATTCGGTAAGCCTTGTCGCCGGCATCTTGCAGCAAGCGCTGGCAAAAGCGACTTTTACCGGCACCGTTGGCGCCAATCACCGTCACCTGCGAGGCGTTGTTAAGCTGAAGCGGTTCGCCGACGGTTCGTTTGGGCAATGTAATGTTCATAATATTATGTGTTTTAATGCATAACTATTGTGTTTTACGAAATTACATCTTTCTTGTCAATCCATCAACACACAAATGATTAAATAATTTTAATCTTCGCCCTCAATCGCCAAAAAAGCGGTGCCGCTGTTGCAGAAAATGGCAGTTAGCACTAAATTTGTAGAATAATCAACACTGGATTATGAAACGAATAGGCATCATATCCGACACCCACTCGCTGTGGGACGACCGCTACGCCAAGCATTTTGCCGACTGTCACGAGATTTGGCACGCCGGCGACATTGGCGACATGAGCATCATCGAACGCCTTGGCAAAGTGGCTCCGGTGGTGCGTGCCGTCTACGGCAACATCGACGGCACCGAGGCGCGGCGTGCACTCAATGCCATTGAGATTTTCACCACCGACGGCGTGAAGGTGGTGATGACGCACATCGGCGGCTATCCAGGCAAATATGCCCCGGGCATCAAGCAGCGGCTTTGGCTGTCGTCGCAGCAGCTGTTTGTTGCCGGACATTCACACATCCTCAAGATTGTGCCCGACCGCGAGCTAAACCTGCTGCACGTCAATCCGGGCGCCGCCGGCAAACAAGGCTGGCAAACGGTGCGCACGCTGGTGAAGCTCACCATCGACGCCGGAACAATAAAAGATGCCGAGGTGATTGAACTTGCCGACGAGGTGATTCGTAAGTAAGACAACAACAACATTTTTATGAAATTAAACAACGACAAAGATATGAAATTACTGAAAATGAAATTCATAGCCAACAGTGGCTCGCGTGCAGCAGCCTATGCGCTGGCGCTGATGGCGCTGATGATGTTCACCTCGTGCCACACCACCGAGGAAAACTATCGCGCATCCTACGAACTTGCCGCCAACAAAACCAAAGAAGGCGTGGGTGCTGACACATACGCCAAAATTGTGGCTGAACAACGCCGCAACACCGACGTGGTTAACGGCGACTCGGTGCGCATTGTGGCTCGCTTTGTGGGACTGATTGACGTGGAAAAGGCGCAAACCAAGCGCTACAATGTGGTGCTGCGCGGATTCAAGCAGGTGGTGAACGCCCGCTCGATGCGCGACCGCCTCATAAAGGAGGGTCACAACTCCTATGTGCTCTATTACGAAAAAGAGAAACTCTACTATGTGATTATCGAGGCTTTCGACACCCGCGAAGGCGCTGCCGACTTTCTGCACAACGCCAAGTCGCGCGTGAAGATGAACGTTCCGCTCGACAACCTATGGATTCTTGAAAAAATTAATTAACTATCAATTGCATACACAACATGGCTACAGTTGACGACAAAAAAATCATCTTCTCGATGGTGGGACTGAACAAAACCATCAAGCAGACCAACAAACAAATTCTTAAAAACATCTATCTCTCGTTTTTCTACGGGGCTAAAATCGGCATCATCGGCTTGAATGGCGCCGGAAAGTCGACCCTGCTGAAAATCATTGCCGGCATCGACAACGACTATCAAGGCGAAGTGGTGTTCTCGCCGGGCTACACCGTGGGCTATCTGCCCCAGGACCCGCACCTCGACGACGATAAAACCGTGCTCGAGATTGTGAAGGAAGGCGTGAAGCCGGTGGTTGACGCACTTGCCGAATACGAGGAAATCAACAACAAATTCGGCTTGCCCGAATACTACGAAAACGAGGACAAGATGAACGAACTTTTTGCCCGCCAAGCCGAACTGCAAGATGTGCTCGACGCCACCGATGCGTGGAACCTCGATTCGCGCCTCGAACGCGCCATGGACGCACTGCGTCTGCCGCCTGCCGACCAAAAAGCGCAACACCTGTCGGGTGGCGAACGCCGCCGCGTGGCGCTCTGCCGACTGCTGCTGCAAAAGCCCGACGTGCTGCTGCTCGACGAGCCCACCAACCACCTCGACGCCGAGAGCATCGACTGGCTCGAACAGCACCTCAACCAATATGAAGGCACCGTGATTGCCGTAACCCACGACCGCTACTTCCTCGACGACGTTGCCGGCTGGATTCTCGAACTCGACCGCGGCGAAGGAATTCCTTGGAAGGGCAACTACTCATCATGGCTCGACCAAAAGAGCAAGCGCATGGCTCAGGAAGAAAAAGTGGCAAGCAAACGCCGCAAAACCCTCGAACGCGAGCTCGAATGGGTGCGTATGGCCCCTAAAGCACGTCAAGCCAAAGGTAAGGCGCGCCTCAACTCCTACGACCGATTACTCAACGAGGACCAGAAAGAAAAAGAACAACACCTCGAAATATTCATCCCCAACGGTCCACGTTTGGGCAACAAGGTGATCGAATCGCATGACATTGCCAAGAGTTTTGGCGATAAGGTGCTATACAACGACCTCACATTCAGCCTGCCCCCTGCCGGCATCATTGGCGTAATCGGGCCGAACGGCGTGGGCAAAACCACCCTGTTCCGATTGATTATGGGACTTGAAACGCCCGACAAAGGCTCGTTTGAAGTGGGCGAAACAGTGAAACTGGCTTACGTTGACCAACAACACAAGGACATCGACCCCGACAAGACTGTCTACGAGGTGATTAGCCAAGGCAACGAAACGCTGCGCATGGGCGGCCGCGACATCAACGCTCGCGCCTACTTGAGCCGCTTCAACTTCTCGGGCGGCGACCAGGAGAAGAAGTGCGGCGTGCTCTCGGGCGGCGAACGCAACCGCCTGCAACTGGCATTAGCGCTCAAGCAAGAGGGCAACGTGCTGCTGCTCGACGAACCCACCAACGACATCGACGTCAACACCCTTCGCGCTCTCGAAGAAGGTCTTGAGCAGTTTGCCGGCTGTGCCGTGGTAATCAGCCACGACCGCTGGTTCCTCGACCGCATCTGCACTCACATCCTCGCCTTCGAAGGCAATGGCGAAGTGTTCTTCTTTGAAGGCAGCTATAGCGACTACGAAGTGAACAAAGCCAAGCGACTGGGCATCGAAGAGCCCAAGCGAATTCGCTATCGCAAACTCGACGCCTAACGCTTGCGCACACACAATAACATTCACGCCCGCCTCGGCTAATTGCCAAAGCGGGCGTGTTTTAGTTTTTCTCAGACAGACTTTTCAGGTCGTAATAATTGATAAGATAAAGTAAATTATTAAATATAGCCAAAGCCATCGCGGCTTCAGCAGGGTTATGAAAGGGTTTTTCTATATCGTTGCTTCGCCACAAATCGAATATTCCATATATTTCTTCACCGACGAAGCCGGCAAGCCCATGCCAAACAGGTGCATAAGCTTGGTGATGGCTGCTTCGCTGGTGAGGTCGTGGCCACTGATTACGCCCGAACGCGACAGCGAGCTGCCCGTGTCGTAGAGCGAACTGTCGACGGCGCCGTTGACACATTGCGTTACGTTCACAATCACTATGCCGCGCTCAACAGCCTCGGCAATGGTGTGAGTGAACACATCGTTCGACGGAGCATTGCCGGCACCGTAGGTCTTGAGCACAATGCCTTTCACCCCGGGGGTGCCGAGCATGTGGCGCAAAGTGGATTCGGTGATGCCGGGAAAAATCTCAACAAACAGCACATTGGTGTCCATATTGTAGTGCACCTGCAACGGACGCTTAGTGTTGGTGCGGAACAGCGCATCCTCGTTGAACTCGATGTCGAGCCCAATCTTAGCCAACGCCGGATAGTTGTGACTCTTGAATGCATCGAAGTTGTTGGCACTCATCTTCGACGAGCGGTTGCCTCGCCACAGATGATTCTCGAAAAGTATTGCCACTTCCTGCACCATCGGTTCGCCATTGATGTCGGTGGCAGCAGCAATCTGCAAGGCGGTGATGAGGTTTTCCTCGCCATCGGTGCGCACCTCGCCGATGGGCAACTGGCTACCGGTGATTATCACCGGTTTTTGCAGGTTTTCAAGCATGAAACTCAAAGCCGAAGCAGTGTAAGCCATGGTGTCGGTGCCATGAAGCACCACAAAGCCGTCGTAAACGTCGATGTTATCCTCAATGGCTTTAGCAATGCTGCACCAGTGCTGCGGACTCATGTTTGCACTGTCGATTGGCGGCTCGAACTGGATGTTGCCTATCTCGTAGTCGAGCATCTTAATCTTAGGCACATTGTCGATGAGGTGTGTGAAATCGAAAGGCTGCAAACCTTTGGTCGCAGGGTTCTCAATCATGCCTATCGTGCCACCCGTGTAGATGATGAGTATTTTTGGTTTACTGTTCATGCTTCAAGCATTTTGAGTTTGTAAAACGATTGAATTGGCAAATTGCTTGCAATAGCAGTGCAAATATACTTATTATCGACGCAATAATGCAAATTCTAAGCACCAAAATTCGCAGCAAAGTGTCATTTTGAAATTGCATTGTATCAACTCGCCATGCGCGCATATCGAATTCTCGCCAAGCCCACAGCCTCACCTCAAATGTCTGTCGAGTCAGAATCTTATTATTATGGAACAGGCTCTAAAACAACTTTCTAATCAGGCTGTTCATCTTCCTGCGAATTTTCATAACAACCGGGTACAGCACCACCGTAGCAACAATTAGGCATACGATTGGGAAATCTCTGCAAATGCCGGTGAGCAATCTTGAAAACCAACACTCAGGCAGCAACCTCAGCAAAGGCAGGAGTAGAAGGCAAAAGACGCCCATATATAACAGGACTGTCAACCTATTGAAATAATGATTGAAAGCCTTGTTTGCAAGACGCAGTTTCGAAGCAACATTATCGCCGTTTTCAAAAGCGCCATCAACACGTCTCCTTTTCCAATAGATTTTGTCATCCCATTCATGCACGAAGATGTCGCCACACGACGTCCTGAATTTCACATAATCCTCGCTGCCTTTATTCACATAGTCCTCATCATAGTCAATCTGGAATATATATTCACCCCTCTCACACTCCTTAAACCTGTAGATGTATCCATTGGTATGCCAAAGGCACCAACCGTTTTGCGACATCTCGTTTAACCATTTCTCCTCTTTGTCGTAATCCACGAACCAGTTGACCACTATCTTCTTCATTTCCTTCACATTTTTATGTATTGTTTCCCGTTTGACACAAGTTCCTCGAGGCGCACCAACTCTGCTTTAAGCACCGCCCGCCCCTCATCAGTTATCTGATACAGTTTTCTTCGCCCGTCGGTCTCTGCACTTTCTCCGCAAGGAGATATCCACCCTTTCTCGAGCAGGTTGGAAATAGCGCCATACAATGTCCCCGCAGAAAGAATCAACCTGCCTTTGCTCATAGCCGATGTTCGCTGCATTATGCCATAACCATGCATCGGCTCCTGCAAAGTCAAAAGGATGTAGAATATCGATTCCGTTAATGATGATGTTGAACTGTTCATATATCGTTTGCCAATATATCGTTTGACGATACAAATATAGGCAACAAATCACAATTATTCAAATCTGAGGGAACTATTTGTTTGGATTTTGTCAAAAATCGCCCTAATTATTTCTTTGGATAATTTCTATTTGCTATTTTTTCATTGATTTTCAACACATTACATATCTACATGATTTTTGGTTTCTGTTTTGCAAACACCTCGAACAAAGTTTGTTTTAAATATCTATACACCAACCGAGAGTAGTTTATTTATCGTAATTTATCGCAAATTGCGATAAATTGTAATACAACTTGTTGTAGATAAGCAATTTGCCGACGCAAACACTTTCTGCATTCAATAAGTTATATTGAAAACTAAAGGATTCATTGGCAAGAATCCTCATCGTTAATTGAGGATATAATACCTTAGTGACGATTTGAAATCCTGAAACAATAGCACCGCAAAAAAACCAATGGTCAAGCAAATAAAAATTTGCTTAACCATTGGTTATCAGAGTTGTTTGAAATAAAGAAAATTCTGATTAATATTCCTCTTCGTCGAAGAAGAAATCGTCTTTGCTTGGATAGTCGGGCCAAATGTCCTCGATGGTTTCGTATACTTCGCCTTCATCCTCTATTTCCTGAAGATTTTCAATTACTTCGGCAGGTGCGCCCGAACGCATTGCGTAATCAATCAATTCATCTTTTGTTGCAGGCCAAGGAGCATCTTCAAGCTTTGTTGCTAATTCAAGTGTCCAATACATAGTCTTTATAATTTAAATATTCATAATGTTATCAAAAAAAACGCATAATGGCTACCCGAAGCATCGGTGGTGCATTGTCGCAAATACTATCGGAAACCACTA
>JBJECZ010000116.1:0-6076 GCA_051871555.1 Muribaculaceae bacterium
GATCTATAATTTTTCTTTGTAGCAAAAACTGGCTCAACCACATAATTTAACCCACACATTATTCGTTATTTTACTAAATCATTTTTTCGTATGACAAAACAAATGGCGCGACTATATATCATGCTGCTGGTGCTCTTGGCATCGGTGCATCTGGGCTTTGCACTGGCTAACATAAAAATTGAAGGTAAAGTCAGCGACGAGCGCAACAACCCCATCGAATTTGCCACAGTGCGAGTGGCGGGCTCGGCTCTTGGCACCACCACAAACAACAAGGGCGAATACGCCATCACGGTTTCCGACCGCGATACGCTCATGGTGGTGTTTTCATGCATCGGTTATTCCGACGTGAAGCGCCAATTCATTAAGCCAAAAGGCACCATCACCCTCAACGTGAAGCTCTACGAAAAATCTCACGAACTCAACGAGGTGAATGTAACCGAAATAAAACGTCAAACCGACCAGATGCAAACCATCGATGCCTCGGTGAGCCGCCTCACGCCCGACGCCTCGGGCGGCAGCATCGAGTCGGTGCTCACCACAATGGCTGGCGTAAGCTCAAAGAACGAGATGAGCACACAATATATGGTACGCGGAGGTTCGTACGACGAAAACAGCGTCTACATCAACGGCATCGAAGTATATCGCCCACAGCTGGTGAGCAACGGTCAGCAGGAAGGCTTGAGCATCATCAACCCCGACATGGTGGGCTCGGTGAAATTCTCCACAGGCGGATTTGGTGCCGAATACGCCGACAAGATGTCGTCGGCGCTCGACATTCGCTATCGCGACCCCGAGGCATTCGAAGGCTCGGCTGCGCTCAGCCTGCAAGGCGGCAGCTTATCATTGGGGCAAAGCAGCAACCGCTTCTCGCAGCTGCACGGATTCCGATTCAAACGAAACTCCGGGTTGCTCGGCTCGCTCGAGGACAAGGGCGAATACGACCCAAAATACTTCGACTATCAGACGTTTATGAACTGGGCAATCAGCAGCAAATGGAAGCTGTCGGTGCTTGGCAACATATCAATGAACAACTATCGCTTCACGCCCGAAACTCGCGAAACAAGCTTTGGCACATCCACCAACGCAAAATCGTTTAAGGTGTATTTCGACGGATTCGAGAAAGACCGCTTCGAGACATTTTTCGGAGCCATGTCGCTGTCGTTCAACCCCAACAAGAATCACTCCTACACGCTCATGGCTTCGGGCTATAAGACCAACGAGTTGGTCACCTACGACATCCACGGCGAGTACTGGCTCGACGAAGCAGGCGGCAGCAACAGCTCGGGCGACCAAGTGGGCGGCGAACTGGGCGTGGGCAAATATCACGAGCACGAACGCAACCGCCTGAAAGCAAGCGTGTTGGCAATCACACTAAAGGGTTCAAACAAGATTGCAAACAACCTTATCAGCTACGGCGCCACCGTTCAGCGCGAATCAATCTTCGAAAACTCCCGCCAATGGGAATGGCGCGACTCGGCTGGTTATTCGCTGCCACACCTGCCCGAAGAAGTGAACGTGATTTACAGCCAAGCATCTAACCATGACTTTGGCAGCACCCGCTTTGCCGCATATCTGCAAGACACCTACAAACTTGCCACATCGGCAGGCTACTTCACCCTGAACGGCGGCGTGCGCCTCTCCTACTGGGATTTCAACAAAGAATTCCTTGTGTCACCACGAGCAAGCGTAGGCTTCATTCCTGCCGGAAACGAACGCTTTTCGCTGCGCCTCGCCACCGGACTCTACTATCAAGCGCCATTCTACAAAGAATACCGCCTCGACCAAACCGACACCGACGGCAACCACGTGATTGCGCTTAACGGCGACATAAAATCGCAACGAAGCATACAGGTGATTCTTGGCGGCGACTACACATTCCGCACGCTCAACCGCCCGTTTAAATTCACTGCCGAGATGTATTATAAAAACCTCTCGAATCTTATTCCTTACGAGGTTGAGAACCTGAAAGTGGTGTACTCAGGCATCAACTCAGCCAAAGGCTACGTTGCCGGCATCGACATGAAATTCTTCGGACAATTCGTCGAAGGCTCCGACTCTTGGATTAGCTTCTCGCTTATGAAAACGCAAGAAAACATAGCCGGAGTGAAAGTGCCCCGCCCCACCGACCAACGCTACAGCGTGGCATTGTTCTTCACCGACTATTTCCCAAAACTTCCGCGCTTGAAATTCAGCCTCAAAGGCGTGCTGTCCGACGGACTACCCACCGCAGCGCCCCATTCGTCGCGCGACAAAGGCTACTTCCGCATGCCCGCCTACAAGCGTGTTGACGTAGGTCTGTCCTACCAGCTCATTGGCGAACGCGAGCGCAACGGCAGCACATTCCTGCGCCACTTCAAAGATGCATGGATAGGATTCGACGTGTTCAACCTTCTCGACATCTCAAACGTGAGCAGCTACTATTGGGTCACCGACGTCAACAACATGCAATACGCCGTGCCAAACTACCTCACCCGCCGCCAAATCAACGTCCGCCTCTCCCTCCGCTTCTAAAAATATCTTCCATGCAGAATTCCAAGGTGCAACATAAGCATTTCACCGAGTTAGATATACTGCGAAGTATTGCCACAATAGGCGTACTTTTACATCACATATTGTGGACCTGTGGCATGTGCAGCTATGTTTCAAACGCTTTTGGCGACTGCTTTGTGGCATTCTTCTTTATATTAAGCGGCTTTTTAACAACAAAGTCGCAACACGAGAATCATTGCGATGAAAATAATACAATAAAATCAGCCGCACAATTCATCACTAAAAAGATTATAAAACTTTATCCGGTGTATCTAATATGCTTTATTTTAGTAATAGCACTAAACGAAGGCATCAAATACACTCCAATAAAAGTTATCCTTCTAAATGCCTTAATGCTACAAAGCTGGATTCCACATCCTGCCATTTATTTCTCAGTCAACAGTGTATCTTGGTTTATTAGTTCATTAATGTTTTGCTACATTATGTTCTTACCGGTTTACAAACTGATGACCAAACACCCCGAACATTTTGGACAATTGCCGGCATATTATATATCGCCTATTTTATTGTCATACATTTAATACCCGATAAACTGGCTTTGCCTATAATATACATTTGCCCTATAATGCAATTTTTTGCGTTTATGTTTGGGATGATTCTATGGCGTATTTTCACAAAAACGATTTGCCACACATCATTCAATTTTGGCATTGCAAAGTTAATTTGCTTGCTATCACTCATAGCAAGTTTGGCTCTTTGCTGCTACGTTCCTGCACGCTATTTGTTTGCTCCTTATTGGTGGCCATTTTGGGGAGCCATTATTTTGGTCACTGCCACAGCCGCTATCCAAAAACAGCCAGCAGACACATTCAACCTTGTAACAAAGCCTGCGTTTATATTCAGCAAACTATGTTACCCTTTTTTCATGCTACATCCAATTGTGATATCAACTTACCTCAAACTATGCCATGACTCTGGATTTGGCTCACCGGCACTGCTCACCATCACCGCAACCTTTATAGCCACAACCGCATTTTCTGCAGCAATAAATCACATAATTAATGCCTTTCGCACCATTTTTGCAAAGCAAATTTCACTTATACGAAAACAATAGCATTATAATTCGGATTCATTCTGCGAATTTTGAGAAGATTGACAGTCTTGCTTTTCGGCGGCGAGGCGGGCTTTATAGGCACGCAGCTGCTTCTGCCACGCCAGTTTCTTGGCTTTTTCCTTGGCGGCTTTCTGCGCCAAATAGTCTTCGTATTGTCGTTCAAGATAGTTATCTGCCATACTACTAATCTGATTTTAATGATTCAATCCTTACTGAAAGTGTCGGAAAACAGTGTCCGGTTCAAAATAGAACGGCCAAGCGTAAGCTCGTCGGTATATTCAATCTCGTTGCCCACACTCACGCCGCGAGCCAACATGGTGATTTTCACATCGAACTCTGCCAAACGGCGGAAAATATAGAAATTAGTGGTGTCGCCCTCCATGGTTGCGCTCAATGCTAAAATAACCTCCTTCACGCCACCGGCACGCACGCGTTCCACCAAACTGTCAATTTCAATGTCCTGCGGCCCGATGCCATCCATGGGCGAAATCAACCCACCAAGCACATGATACACACCGTGGTGCTGATGAGTGTTTTCGATGCTCATCACATCTTTCACATTCTCAACCACACATATTGTCGACGCATCGCGGAGCGGATTACTGCAAATCGGGCAAACCTCGTGCTCCGAGATGTTGTGGCATACGCTACAATAGCGAATCTCACGCCTCAATTTAATTATCGCTTCACCAAAACCCACCGCAACATGCTCGTCCTGACGCAACAGATGCAGCACCAGGCGCAGAGCCGTCTTGCGGCCTATACCCGGCAACTTCGAAAACTCAGTTACAGCATTCTCCAGCAAAGTCGATGCAAATTCCTGCTCCATATTGTCCATTCTTATTATTGCCTCACAAAGGTACGAATAAAAAGTGAAACGCGGAAGAATATGGTAATGGATTTGATTTACAGGGGTTTCATTTACGCTGCCAATTATTCCGAAAGCCATTACAATCCATGCCGAAGCCAAATCAAGACGGAGCTGCGTTACTTGTTCGTAACCATGCCAAAAAGGTGACGGAATGGGTACGAATGGCGAAATAAGGCTTTAAGGATTAGTGAGTTACTGACAACTCACGCGAAAAATGCGATAACGGGAAAAGATTGCGCCGTTCTTCCGCGATTTGCGTATCAGAGAAGGACTCTTCACCAACTAATTTTGAACCCAAAAAACATTGGAAAGATGAAGAGTACATTTTCAGTTATCTATTACCTGAAACGTCAGGTAGTGAAGAAGGACGGGACTGTTCCCGTCATGGGACGCATCACGGTGGACGGCAGCCAGACGCAGTTCAGTTGCAAACTGACCGTCGATCCCAAGCTGTGGGACACCAAAGGCGGACGTGTCACGGGCAGAAGCACGGCGGCACTCGAAACGAACCGTATGCTTGACAAGATGCGGGTGCGCATCAACAAGCACTATCAGGAAATCATGGAGCGTGACAACTTCGTCACGGCGGAGAAGGTAAAGAACGCCTTTCTCGGACTGGAACACCGCTACCACACGCTGATGCAGGTGTTCCAGCAGCACAACGAGGACTATGCCAAGCAGGTGGAGGCAGGTATGAAAGCCAAAGGCACGCTTGAGAAATACAGGACCGTTTACAAGCACCTGCAAGAGTTTCTCAACATCCGTTACCACGTGAAGGACATCGCGCTGAAAGAGCTTACCCCCGCTTTCATCTCCGACTTCGAGATGTTCCTGCGCACGGACAAGCACTGTTGCACCAACACCGTGTGGTTGTATGTATGCCCGCTTCGGACGATGGTGTTCATCGCCATCAACAACGAATGGCTCACACGCGACCCGTTCAGGGAGTATGAAATCAAGAAGGAGGAAACGATACGCAGTTTCCTCACAAAGGATGAAATCCGTCTGCTGATGGACGGCAAGTTGAAGAACGCGAAGCAGGAACTGTACCGTGATCTATACCTGTTCTGCGCCTTCACGGGCTTGTCGTTCGCCGATATGCGCAACCTGACGGAAGAGAATATCCGCACCTACTTCGACGAACACGAGTGGATAAACATCAACCGCCAGAAGACGGGCGTGGTGTCCAACATCCGCCTGCTTGACATTGCGAAGCGGATTATTGACAAGTACCGTGGGTTGTGCGAAAACGGCAGGATATTCCCCGTTCCCCACTACAACACGTGCCTCGCCGGAATCCGTGCCGTCGCCAAGCGTTGCGGCATCACTAAACATATCACGTGGCACCAAAGCCGCCACACGGCAGCCACGACGGTGTTCCTCTCCAACGGCGTACCCATCGAGACGGTCAGTTCCATGTTAGGGCACAAGAGCATAAAGACAACGCAGTTATACGCGAAGATAACCAAAGAGAAGCTCAACCAAGACATGGAGAACCTTGCCGCAAGGTTGAACAATATCGAGGAGTTTGCAGGATGTACCATATGAAAAGGAAGAAAACCATGACAACAGCTGAAGAAATTTCCCGTCTTCTTAGCATT
>JBJECZ010000117.1:0-6027 GCA_051871555.1 Muribaculaceae bacterium
AACTGAAAATCAGCGAATAAAAATTTTTCTCCAAAAAAGTGACGAAAACAGGAAGTAATAGCGGAATTTACAACCATTTGGCATAATCGGCAGCTTCAACAAGTGAAACCATTCGCCATGCCAAATAACTGCGTTAAACTTTTATTCACAACAAAGTTAAAAAAAATTTCGCTAATTCAAAAATAATATTAACCACCCTTTCTCCGCCAACCCCTCCCATTACGGTCGTATGGCAATACGCCCTAAATCACACACCATTTCGAAGAAAAGGCCTGCAACCGCGCGGCGGCTACAGACCTCTATATCTTTACTGCGGCTCAACACCGCCACGCATCAATGAATTTGGTAGTTGTCGCCTGTGAGCGTAAGGCTGCACGAAACGGCATCGACGTAGCGTGGCTGACCGCCACCCACTGCAATCTGCAGTGTCCCGGCTTTTTCAATCCAGTTGCCTTGTTGAGTAGTCAGCGACAGGTCGTGAGGCGTCAATTCAAATTCAACGGTTTGACTCTCGCCTGCCTTCAGGTGAATGCGTTTAAAGCCCTTGAGCGAGCACAGCGGCACCATGTCGATACCATTTTGAGGATGTGTCACATAAAGCTGAGCCACCTCGTCGCCATCGCGCTTACCGGTGTTAGTCACCGTGGCTTTCACCTTCACATTTGTGCCTGTGACAGCACTCGCCACGCATTGGATGTTGCTATAAGCAAAAGTTGTATAGCTCAAGCCGAATCCAAATGGATAAAGTGGTTTTCCCTTGAAATAACGATAGGTGCGTCCTGCCATCGAATAGTGTTCGAACGGAGGCAGGTCGTCGGCGCTGGCATATACGGTCACTGGCAAGCGACCGCCAGGGTTATAATCGCCGAACAACACATCGGCAATGGCATCGCCGGCAGCCTGACCGCCATACCATGCCTGAAGGATAGCATCGACATTGCGATTTTCCCATTCCATAGCCATAGCTGAGCCCGACATATTCACTACAATCACCTTTTTGCCTGTTTTCTTCAATTCTTTGAGCAATTCTTTCTGCAAATCGGGCAGTTCGATGTTCGAGCGGTCGCCGGAATTGAATCCTGCATAACCACCAGCTCCGGCATCGCCAGCCTCGCCCTCATAGTCAGCGCTCAAACCGCAAACAAACACAATAACATCGCTCTTGGCGGCACGTTTAGCCACCTCCTTGAAGCACGGAGCATCGTCCAACGGCTTCACTAATCCACAGCCTTGCTGATAGTCAACCTTGATTTTGCCCGCAAAGCGACGTTCGAGTGCCATGAGCGGAGTTACGATTTCGGAAGGAGTGCCGAAATAGTTGGCAAGCTGCGTAGAAGGATTATTGGCGTTAGGACCAACAAGCGCAATGCTCTTGATTTTTTTTGCATTGAGCGGAAGTATGCCGTTGTTCTTAAGCAGAACCATCGATTCCTGCGCCATTTTGCGAGCGTGCTGCTTGTGGGCATCACATTCGAGCACGTCACGACCGATGGTTGCGTATGGGTCGCAGCCGGCAGGGTCGAACATACCTATTTTGAAAAGAATGCGCAGCAGTCGGGCAAGCGAAGTGTTGACGTCGCGCTCGCTGTGCAAGCCACGGCGCACACCCTCAGCCAATTGCTTATACAAATTGCCACATTCGAGGTCGGTGCCAGCAAGCAGCGCGTCGCTCATTGCCGTTGTGGCATCGGTATGGGTCTTGTGGTCGTTATAAAAATCGTTCATCGCGCCGCAGTCGGTGGTTACATAGCCAGTGAATTGCCATTGATTACGCAAGATGTCAACCATCAGCGGGTCGTTTCCACAACAAGGTTGACCGTTCAAGCGGTTGTAGGCACACATCACACCATGAACGTGCGACTTGGTCACCAGCTCGTAGAACGCAGGCAAATAAGTGTCCCACAAATCGAAGTCCGATGGGCGGGCGTCGAAAACGTGGCGGCTGCTTTCGGGGCCACTGTGCACAGCAAAGTGCTTGGCACAAGCCACGGCCTTCAAATAAAACGGGTCGTTGCCTTCCAAGCCACGCACAATTGCGTCGCCCATCTTGGCAGTGAGATATGGGTCTTCACCGTAGGTTTCCTGTCCACGTCCCCAACGCGGGTCGCGGAAAATGTTGATGTTTGGAGTCCAATAAGTTAAGCCTCGATATTGAGCAATGCCTTTGCCTTTCTTTAATGCCTCGTTATATAACGCACGGCCTTCGGTGGCACAAATGTCGCCCATTCGCTGTAGCGACGGAGCATTAAACGTGGCAGCCATGGCAATGGCTTGCGGAAACGATGTCACTTTTTCGGGCGTGCGAGCCACACCGTGAAGCGTTTCGTTCCACCAATTGTAAGCCGGGATGCCAAGTCGCTCGATTGCCGGCGAGGCATGCTTCATCATCTGCACTTTTTCATCGAGTGTTAATCGACCAATCAAGTCGCTCACACGTTCTTCAAGCGGTAAATTAGGATTGCGGAAAGGTAACTGCGACACCTCTTGCGCCATTGCAGCAGTGCTCAGCACTGCTGCGCAACCCGCAACCATAATCTTTGCCATTAATTTTTTCATATTATATAGAATTATTTAGTGTCATTTTTAATAACCGGCAGCGCGGCTCAAGCGGAATTGCTGCACCGATTTGCCGTTTTCCATGCGGTGAAGTGTCCAATGATTGCCGTCGGGCAATGCCTCGAGATGCCAATCGAGTTCGGGACGCATAAGCATCTTCTTGATGTGGCGAGGGAAAGCGTTGGCGTGGCGAGCGTCTTCCCAAGTGCGTATAGCAGCAAAGATGGCATCTTTCTGCGGACACTTTTCAACATCCTTTTGATTGAGTGTGAGGAAATAAGTTGCGCCGTAGCCACACGAAATGGCTTCGATATGTTCATACTGTGCCACATACGAGGTGTCGACAATTGCAAAGTTGCCGCCAAACGAAACAGGATAGTAATTCGAAAAAGTCACATCGCGAAGGTCCTTGCCTTGGCTTGTAGTGCTACCCCACTCGCGAGTGTCAACATCGTAGAGGTTTTTGCCACCGCCAACATTCCACATGCTTTGATAGTGCCACGAACCTTCCGACAGCGTTGCACCCGAGAAGCGCAGATAAGGCACGCCAAGTTCTTTTGCGTGGTCAAACATATTGCGGAAGAAGCGCTTCACCGAATAATAGCCGTGACCGTTGTTGAAAAGGAACTCTTGACCATCGAAGTCGTACATCGTAACGCCACTATTTTTTGCCACTTCGGCATAATAGCGAGCAATTTCGTCCTGCAAAGCCATGTTCGGAATGATGCCTTCATAGCCATAGTTGATAGTAACTTGCAACTTATCAACAACATCGCCGGCACTATGGCTTGCAGCCGTTGTGTTCCAATAGCCACGTTTCACATTCAGCAACCGGTAAGGTTTTGTGTCTGACACACCCAAATAGTGAATCAGCTCTTTTCCAATCTTCACCATATTAAGGTTTTTGCAGTGCCCTTCCCACGAAGCAATTTCTTCGAGATAAGTCGGGTCGTCGATTTCGATTATCGTGTCAGTGGCGCTGATGCTGCGCATAAGCATGCGACGTTGCTGATAGCAAAGGCTGTCGCTTGGAACAGGGCTGGCATCCTTAGTGCCTGGAGCAAGGGAGTTGGTGATGCATACACGGCCCAACATCATGCCTTCGGCTGCAGCCATATCGGCAAACTCACGGTGATTCTTGCGGCTGTTGCCGAACTTAAACGGTTTTTTGCTGCCGTCTTTGCCGTCGAGCCAACCTTCGTTAGCTCTGTCCGGTCGCAAGAAACTTTGGTCGTAGGCGTGAATTGCAGGAAACCCCAGCGCACGGTTATATTCAATCATCTTTTCATATTGTCCGCCGGCGCACATCACGTCAGGCGAATATGCAGCAGGGTCTTTCACCCATCGTCCGTTTACAGTTGAATAAGGCAAGCCTTCGCGCAAAACCACCTCCTGAATCACGTCGAGCAACGCAATGCTGTCGGGAGCGCCCCACAGCGCCACCGACGAGCCTTCTACATCAACATCAGGCAAAGCCTCGGTGTAGATGTGATTTGGAATATTTGCCGGCATCTTAGGGATGAGCGAATAAAACACCTGACGCGACTTGCGACGGTCGCGCGACATGTAGCTCAAGCCAATATTCCCGACGCTGTCCACCATGGCAGCATTTCCGTAGGTGATGCGATAATATGGCTCCTTCTTCGAATAGAACGCCACATCGCTTATGCCATCACCGCCAAGCGAAAACTCCATCCCCTCTTTCAGCCCTTCGGGCAACGGGAAACGCTTTGCGTCGGGCGTGTGCACCACATACTGGAACGGTGGTGCGTCACCCTCAATGTTGGCAGTTCCGCCAATTGTATTATCCTCGAGCGCAAGCATTCCAATGGCATAATTCACCGTTTCCGAGGTGTCGCGCGCAACACCAATTATGTCGCCCATAAGATTGTTAATCGACGTGCGCAGTGTGCCCCACTGAATAGCATCAACACCGCCACGGTCAGTAAGCTTCTCAAGCGTAAGCTTAATATATTTAGCTTTCGGCTCAACACGCACTCGCGCCTTAGCCCCGTTTTCAAAAGTCAAGTCGAAGGTGCCGTTTTTCTTGTTGAAGCCGTTTTTCACCGGCATATAAAAAGTCTTTTTCTCGCTGTCATAGAGCGAAAGCAGCGGCGATGCACTTCCTTTTACCGCAAACTCGCGCTGCGGTTTAACCGTGATGTTGCGCATGCTGGTTACAAAACCTCGCGAGTCTACACTCACCCCAAAATAATCGGTCTTGAAATCAACCGCTGCACCTACAAAACAATTCATGCCCAGTACAGCAGCCGCCATCACAGCAAATAATCTAAATCTCTTTTTCATAAAAAATTAATCTTTCGTTAGCTTAGTGTTTTAGGTTCGTTATTATGAGTCAATACACATTTCACCGCAAATTTAATGAAAACATTTCACTCAACACCTACACTATATAACTTATCACTTTCACAATCTTACGATAACAACGCACATTCCTCGTCACGCCACCCATTCACTAATCTTAGCCAATTTGAAAATAGGCACACGCGGCAAAGCGTTTATGGCTCACGCCTACCTTTCACGCTTCACGGTCGAGCATGTCTCGGCGACAGACGGGGTGAGTGCAGCGCCACTTCGCATTATCGGTGTTTCCACACGATTTTTCGCCATTATAAACGAGTGAAAAAAGCCGGCGATGCCGCAACAAGCAGCACCGCCAGCAAAAACCGTCTTACTGATGGCATAGGTCTTTATTTAATTACGATTACGGCTGATTTTCCTTTCTTCACTGTCACTTTTTGTGTCCAGTTGACGAATGCGTTGTCGCCAAGCGGTTTGGCAGCTTGATTTGCATCTTCGGCAAACACTGTGAGGGTGGCATCGTAGTCAGTTGGGTTGTGTACCGTTATTCGCAATTGGTTTCGTTTGCTTTCAATATTTTTAACCGTTAAATGGTCAAACATATATGCTTTTTGCAAATCGGTGCGCACATACAATCCTGGTATTTCAATAGCCATAAATGCGCCGTTGGTTTCATTCCAGCCGGTTTTTCCGCCGTCACCGCGCGAGCCTCGGCTGTCGGCATCGCAGTATGTAAGTCGTTCGGTGATTTTTCCGTTAGGCTGAATGCCCTCGGCATGAGCATGTATGATGTCGCGCAACAACTCGGCATACAGCTCATTGCCTGTTGTGCGATATAATTTAAACAGAGCGTCGCCCGACTGGGTGCAGAATCCAGGAGCGCCGTGCTTGTTTTGTGTGCTTGCCCACACTGCACCGGTGAGGTTGGCGCCCAACTTATATAGCGCAGTTTCCTTTGGCAAAACGTAGGGGAACGACACTGTCCAAGTGGCACATAAATTAGCCAAGTCGGCCGACTGATGCAGATACATTTCATCGCCCGTGATTTCGTACATCGTCATAAGCGAAGTCATAAAAGCGCAAGCTGTTTCGCTGTCGGCATTCTGCAAGATGTCGCCACAGCCGCCCGAAGTAAACCCTACAATAGCG
>JBJECZ010000118.1:0-25806 GCA_051871555.1 Muribaculaceae bacterium
GTTCCTGGTTGCCGGCGCAGGAGTGCTTTACGCCTGCCTGATTGGCAAGCTGCGCGTGGCTTACGCCGCCGCTGCCACTGCCGTGATTTTGTTTGCCGACCTATTCACGGTGAACAAGCGCTATCTCAACACCGAATCGTTCACCCAAGCCGTGAACAATGTTGAGAACTTCGACCCACGTCCCGCGGACCGTCAAATTCTTGCCGACACGGCGCAAAACTATCGCGTGTTCGACACACAGCACTTTGGCGATGCAATGCCGTCATACTTCCACAAGCACATCGGCGGCTACCATGCAGCCAAGCTCACACGCTATCAGGACCTCATCGACCGTCAGATTAGCCAAGGCAATCCCGAGGTGATTAATATGCTCAACACCAAGTATATAATACAAAACGACACCACCGTGATGCTCAACCCCGGAGCGTTGGGCAACGCATGGTTTGTCGACACCCTCGCCTACGTGAACGGTGCTGTTGAGGAAATGAATGCCCTCGACCACCTGCACACCGCCACACAGGCTGTTGCCGACCAGCGTTTTGCTTCGGTGCTGGGCAAGGCTTCGGCTGTTGAGCCGGGCGACACCATCTACGAAACCACCTACGCACCCAATGCGCTCACCTACAGCGCCACCACACGCAACGGCGGCGTGGCTGTGTTCTCCGAGGTGTATTTCCCGTGGGGATGGAAAGCCGAAATCGACGGCAAAGAGGCTGAAATCGGTCGCGTGAACTATGTGCTGCGCGCACTTAACATACCAGCCGGACACCACACCATCACGTTCCGCTTCGACCCGCAAATGGTGCGCACCGTCGACACCGTTGCCACCGTTGCCATCGTGGTAATCTATCTGTCGCTGCTGGTTGCAATCAACTTGGCATTCTACCGCAAACTGCGCCGCAAGAACCAAGCCGAAGCAAACAATTGAGCAAACACCTCGACGTGGACACACTAAGGCGATATAGCACCGCGTGGAAGCGCTTTTGCCGAAGTCACGGCTTTGGCATACACTCGCCGTTTGCCTATAATTTCGTTGTTGATGTGATTCATCAACAACTCCCCTATTATGCCTACGACGTGCTCGAGCTGATGCGCAGGCAAATAGCTCCGCGTAAGCTCAAAGGCGAACTGATGTCGCTGAAAAACGCCAAACTGCTGTTTCGCATCGCCAACCATTTCAACCCCAAGCACATCCTGCAGATAGGTTCAAGCTACGGGCTGTCGGCTGCCGCCACTCTCCTACCCAACCGCAGCAGCCACCTGTGGCTGCACGAGCCCGACAGCGCACTCCACACCACGCTCGACACCACTTTGCACCCATTTGCCAGCCGTATTACATTCGACGACAGCATTGTGAACATAACCACCAACTACAGCGCCGCCATCGACGAATCGCAGCAAAAGCCGTTTGTGGTGATTAACAACATACACAACGCCGCCAGCTACAGCCAAGTGCAATTCTTTGTCAACTCGGTGCTTACCGACGAAGGCGTGATTGTGTTTCGAAACATTTCAACGCAACCACTCGTGGCACAACTCTGCAACGAAAGCAAGCAATATGCCACCAGCGGCATGTCGTTCGGCAACCACCGCACCATAGTGTTCGTTGCCAACAAGAAACTTCCGCGGCAGGACTTCACACTTTGGCTATAACCCACCCACAACAACCCTCGCAACAATGAAGATAGTGAAAATAAGCGGCACCTTAGCCGAACAAATGTTTCAGTATGCCCTATACCTACGCCTGCGCCACGAAGGCAACGATGTGGCTTTGCACGCAGCTCAACGCGACATTTTCGCGACATTCAACCTCAACGACGCCGTGATGGCAACGCCCGAGCAACTGGCGCCGTACGGCACCTCGCTTGCCAGCCGAATAAAGAACGTATTCAACAAACCCGCGGCAGAAAGCACCATCATCACCGACACCTTCGGTGTGTTCAGCCGCGACGCCATCAGCGCTGACGGCAACGCCTACTATCGCGGCACCTGGGCTTCGCCCCGTTATTTCGAGCCCGTTGCCGACGCCGTGCGCCAAACCTTTGTGCTGCCCGACAACCGGCTCAGCGCAGCAGCAAAAGCAGCCATCAACATGCTCGGCGATGGTGAAACGGTGGCTATGCACATTTATCGCCCCACGAGCCCCGACAACACCTGCACCACCGACTACTACAATTGGGCGATAGCCAATTTGCAAACCTATGTTCCCGAGGCGCGCATTGTGGTTTTCACCGACTCGCAGGAGCTTGTGCGGCAGCGCATTTTGTTGCCCGAAGGCAGCTGCTTTGTGCCCACGGAGGCGCTGTCGCAAACCGACATCATGCAAGTGATGCTACGCACCAGCCACATAGTGTGCGCCAACACACTCACATCGTGGTGGGCGGCGTGGCTTATGCAAAACCCCGACAAAATTGTGATTGTGCCGCAGCGATGGAGCGCTAACCCCGACGTGCAGCCACGCGACCTGATGCCCATCTACTGGACCGCAATCCCCGTAACCTGAAGCAGTCAATTTTTGCCTTGTGCCAAAAAATTTGTCGGAAAACATAAAAATTGCTATCTTTGCTAATCGTCAGCACGACAAAAATTTGTAAATCATAGCGAACTGTGGCAAAGGAAATTGTAGAAACCCCGTTGATGAAACAATACATCGAGATGAAAGGTAAACATCCCGATGCAGTGCTGTTGTTTCGCGTGGGCGACTTCTACGAAACCTTTTGCGAAGATGCCATCACCGCCTCCGAAATTCTGGGCCTAACGCTCACCCGCCGTGCCAACGGTTCGAAGCAAAGCGTTGAGCTGGCAGGATTTCCACACCACGCCCTCGACACCTATCTGCCTAAGCTGGTGCGTGCCGGCAAACGCGTGGCAATCTGCGAGCAGCTCGAAGACCCGAAACTCACCAAAAAACTGGTAAAACGCGGCATTACCGAGCTTGTCACTCCGGGCGTGTCGATTAACGACAACGTGCTCAACCTGCGCGAAAATAACTTTCTGGCAGCTGTGCACTTCGGCAAGAAGATTTGCGGCGTGGCATTCCTCGACATCAGCACCGGCGAGTTTCTCACCGCCGAAGGCACAACCGACTATGTGGAGAAGCTGCTTGGCAACTTCGCCCCGAAAGAGGTGCTGCTGGAGCGCGGCAAGCGCGAACTGTTCAACCAGTCGTTCAACTCCAACTATCTGACATTTGAGCTCGACGACTGGATTTTCACCGAGGACACAGCCACCGACCGCCTGCTCAAGCACTTCGAGACACGCAACCTGAAAGGCTTTGGCATACACACCATGCACAGCGCCATCGTGGCTTCGGGAGCTATACTCTGCTACCTCGACATCACCCAACACACCCACATCAGCCACATCACTTCGCTTGCGCGAATCGAAGCCGACCGATATGTGCGCCTCGACAAGTTCACAATACGCAACCTCGAGCTCATAGATGCCATGAGCGAAGACGGCAAAAGCCTGCTGTCGGTAATCGACCACACGCTTTCGCCCATGGGCGCCCGCCTGATGCGCCGCTGGATTCTGTTCCCGCTAAAGGATGTGGAGCAAATCAACCGCCGCCTGAGCGTGGTGGAGCATTTTTTCAAGGACGTTGACGGCCGCGAACTGCTCACCCGGCAGCTTGAAGCCATAGGCGACCTCGAGCGACTGGTGTCGAAAGTGGCTGTGGGACGAATCACGCCACGCGAGCTGGTGCAAATGCGCGCCGCACTCGCTGCCATCGAGCCCATCAAGGCAATGTGCTCGGCAAGCAACCACGAAGTGCTGCAAGGCATTGGCGAGCAGCTGAACCTTTGCCAAATCATACGCGACCGCATTGAGCGCGAAATCAACCCCGACGCTCCAAACCTCATAGCCCGTGGCAACTTCATCCGCCCTGGCGTTGACAGCGAACTCGACGAACTGCGCCGCATAAGCTACTCGAGCAAGGACTTCCTGATGCAGATGCAGCAACACGAAAGCGAACGCACCGGCATTCCGAGCCTGAAAATCGGGTTCAACAACGTGTTTGGCTACTACATTGAGGTGCGCAACACCCACAAGGAAAAGGTGCCGCAAGAGTGGATTCGCAAGCAGACGCTGGTGAGCGCCGAACGCTACATCACACCCGAGCTGAAGGAATACGAGGAAAAAATTCTTGGCGCCGAAGAAAAAATTGCCGTCATCGAAAACCGCCTGTTCAACGAACTGGTGGCTGCCGTGACCGACTACATACCTGCCATTCAGCTCGACTCGAACCTGATTTCGCACCTCGACTGCATGCTGTCGTTCACCCGTGCGGCTATCGAAAACAAATACAACCGCCCCGAACTAAACACCTCGCTCAACATCGACATTGTGGAGGGACGGCATCCCGTGATTGAAAAACAGCTACCCATTAGCGAACGCTATGTGAGCAACAGCATACATCTGGGCAACGACGACCAGCAGATAATCATGATTACCGGACCAAACATGTCGGGTAAATCGGCGCTGCTGCGCCAAACAGCCCTCATCGTACTCATGGCGCAGATTGGCTGCTTCGTGCCTGCCCAATCAGCCAAAATAGGCATCGTCGACAAAATTTTCACCCGCGTGGGCGCCAGCGACAACATCTCGCTCGGCGAATCCACATTCATGGTGGAAATGACCGAAGCCGCCAGCATACTCAACAACATCAGCGAGCGCAGCTTGGTGCTCTTCGACGAACTGGGACGCGGCACCAGCACCTACGACGGCATATCAATCGCCTGGTCGATTGTAGAATATCTGCACGAGCACAACCGTTTCCGCCCCAAAACCCTCTTTGCCACTCACTATCACGAACTTAACGAGATGGAAAAGACATTCCATCGCATAGTGAACTACAACGTATCGGTGAAAGAAATTGCCGGAAAGGTGATTTTTGTGCGCAAACTGGTGAAAGGCGGCAGCGAACACAGCTTCGGCATTCATGTGGCAAAACTTGCCGGCATGCCGCAGGTGATTATCAAGCGTGCCGACCAAGTGCTCAAGCAGCTCGAGGAAGACCACTCTGCCGACATCAACCTGAGCAACGTGCAGCCCAAAACCGAAAGCGGCATGCAGCTGTCGTTCTTCCAGCTCGACGACCCTGTGCTCAGCCAGGTGCGCGACGAGATTCTGGGCGCCGACATCAACAACCTCACACCCGTTGAAGCCCTCAACAAACTCAACGAAATTAAAAAAATTCTAACCGGCAAAGACTGATTCAGCCCTTCGCCGCAGTTGATTTAAATAACACTCCACCAAAACCATTATTCACAAAACATTTAACTCTACTCTAATGATACGAAAACTTTTTACATTAATCATTGTCTTCACATCGGTGTTGAGCATAAACGCTAAGGACAAGGATGTGGATTTCAACACGTATTTCACCAACCAGACACTGCGCATCGATTATCAATTCTATGGCGATGCAAAACAGCAAGGCATTATACTCGACGGAATGTCGAAAACCAACCTATGGGCAGGACGCCGCCACAACCTCGACAAGATGCCTCTGCTTGGCAACGGTCAGCTGGTGATGAAAGACGCCGCCACTGGCAAGGTGATTTATCAGACATCGTTCTCGTCGCTGTTTATTGAATGGATAGCCACCGACGAGGCAAAAACCACCCCACGCTCGTTTGAACACACCGTGCTCATGCCCATGCCGCAGAAACCCGTTGAGATAACCACCACACTCATCAACGCATCACTAAAAACCACCGCGATATACACCCACAAAGTAGACCCTGCCGACATTCTCATACGCAAAATCACGCGTAACCCCGAACTCGACTATCGCTATGTTCACAAAGGCGGCAGCGTTGAACGCTGCATCGACGTGGTGATTCTGGGCGAAGGCTATTCGCAAGCCGAGCGCGACCTGTTCTACAGCGACGCCGAAGCCACCCGCGACGCCCTGTTCACCCACGAGCCATTCAGCAGCCGACGCGCCGAATTCAACATTGTGGCAGTGTTCACCCCGTCGCGCGACAGCGGCTTGAGCATTCCCCGCCTGGGCGAATGGCGCGACACCGCTTTCGGCTCACACTTCAGCACATTCTATAGCGACCGCTATCTCACCACCTCGCGCGTGAAAAGCATACACGACGCCATTGCCGGAGTGCTCTACGAACACATCATCATCCTTGCTAACACCGACGAATATGGCGGCGGCGGAATATATAACGACTATACCCTCACCACTGCCCACAACCCCAAGTTTGCCCCTGTTGTGGTGCACGAGTTCGGTCACAGCTTTGGCGGACTTGCCGACGAATACACCTACGGCGACCCCGAAACCTACGACACCAACGTGGAACCGTGGGAGCAAAACATCACCTCGATGAAAAACTTCAAGAGCAAATGGGCTGATATGGTGAAGAAGGGCACACCGGTGCCAACTCCCGCCACCGAGCAATATCAAGACTCAACAGTGGGTGCTTTTAAAGGCGCCGGCTACAACGAAACCGGCATGTATCGCCCGTGCTTCAACTGCCGCATGCGCACCAACGAAGCGCCTGCATTCTGCCCCGTTTGTCAGCGAGCCATTGCACGCATAATCGACTTCTACACTAAGTAGTTGAGCCACCACGACAATAGGCTATACTAATTGTCGAAGTAATATATATGTAACACATATCTCTAAAGTGCAACAAAATTGGTTTTTGTTGCACTTTTTTCGTTGAATATGCACAATTTGTCGATTTGTTTCGTATTTTTGCCGCAAAATCAATTATTATGCAAAGATGTGACCTAATTCGACCTGCCGTGATGGTTCTGCTTATTGTAATAAGCGGATTAGGTTCATTCATATATGCACAAAACAACCCCTACAAAATAAAAGACTCGCTGTATGAGCTCTACGAATTGGGCTACAACAACATCACCAACGATAAATGCCTGATATATGCCGACAGCCTCTACCGTCAGTCGGCGCGCGACAACGACAAAAAAGCACAATGCCTTGGTGCCGTGCTGCGCATGCGCCATGCCACCCGCCGCAACAGTCTTGCCAACGTGCAGCGCGAGGCTGATTTTGCACGAAAAGTGGCTCGCCGAAACGGCTTCGACCGCTATTACTACTATGCCTATCAAGTTGAAATCGTTTGGCTGCTGAACCACGACAAAAGCCTTGCCGCAATCAAGAAGTGCGACGAGATGAAAGCCGAAGCCAAAGCCGAAAACAGCCACTACGGAATTTACAATTGCTTCCGCATCTACGGAAGCATCTACTACACTCGGCGCAACTACAAAGAGGCTCTCATCTACTACACAAAAGCGCTGGAATACCAACAGAAACACATGCCCGAGCAAACGCCTGCCGAATCGTATTTCTCGATTGCCACTTGCTATCTCACGCGCGAAAGCGATTTGGAGAAAGGCTTGGAATACGCCCACAAAGCAGCCGAATCAGCCAAAGTAGGCACCACCAAACTGAAGAATATGGAACTGGAATCGAACTTCCTTTTCAAACTTGAACGATACGACGAGTTTGTGGCGCTTTACAACAAGATAATGGCAATCTACGAAAAGGAGAAGTATTCAACCGACCTTTATTACACATTCATGAACACCTACAAGGCGGTGTACGACAAAGACGAAAAACGGGCATTGAAATTCATTAAGATGCTGCCTAACGAAATCGACCATTACACTCATCAAGCCCTCCTATACAAGCGACTTGGCGACTACAAGAAAGCCTATTACTTTGAGGTGAAACGCCAACTGGCAAACGATTCGCTGATGGCACTCATACAAACCTCCGACCTGGCTGAAATGAGCGCCCGGCTCGACAACGAACAGCTGCATCGCGACAACCTGCAGCTGCAGCTGATGAACTCGCATCTTAAGCTGCGCCAAATGCAGCAGCAAGTCGACCTGGAACACAGCCAAGCCATAAACAACCAACTGGCGCTGAACAATCGCAACCTCGAGCTCAGTGAACTTCGCTCGCAAAACCAAATACAACGCATCAATGCCGAGCGGCAAAAACTCACAGCCGAACGGCACTTGCAAATTATCAAGCAAGAGCAAACCAAATCGCGCTACCAAAAGCTCATTGGCGTGATTGTGATTGGCGTGATGCTGATTTTGCTCATTATGCTCATCTTCTTTCTGGTGCGACGCCGCAAGGTCACGAAGATGCTGCGCAAGCAAAACACCGAACTAAATAACGCACGGCTCAACACCGAGAAGGCTCTCAACAAAGCCAAGGAATCGGAACACCTGAAAACGCTGTTCCTGCAAAACATGAGCCACGAAATACGCACTCCGCTCAACTCCATTGTGGGATTCTCGCAAATCCTTGCCGACGAAAACGCCGAACTCAGCCAAGCCGACCGCGCCGAGTTCAGCAAACTCATCATCAACAACTCCGAACTGCTCACCACGCTGGTGAACGACATCCTCACCGTGTCGGAACTCGAGAGCAAGCTGGAAATGCACATCGACGAAGTGCGCTGCAACGAATTGTGCCGCGAATCGCTCATCACCGTTGAGCACCGCTGCCCGCAAGGCGTTGAACTGCGATTCTCGAGCGAGGTGCCCGACAGCTTCACCATCGCTGCCGACGGCATGCGCATCAAGCAAGTGCTCATCAACCTGCTCACCAACGCCGAAAAATTCACCTCACAAGGCGAAATAAACCTGCACGTATCGCTCACCGAAGTGCCTAACCACATCACATTTGCAGTGTCCGACACCGGACGCGGCATTCCTGCCGACAAAGCGGAGGAAATATTTGAACGATTCCTCAAGTTAGACTCCTTTGTGCAAGGCACCGGTTTGGGGCTGAACATCTGCCGAATAATTGCCGACCAAATGCATGGCACCGTGAAGGTGGACACCACATACACCGCCGGAGCACGCCTCGTGTTTTCAATTCCGCTGTAAGATGTAACAAGTTGGCTGTATTGCGCAACCGAAACTTTTTTGCTACTTTTGCAAACACTAAAACTCATATAAACATAATTTATCCTCATTTATGAAAAACAAATTTTTTTCGCTTGCAATAATCCTGTCAACGGCAATTATTGCACCCGCTGCCGCTCAGCAGCAAGTGAGCCTAACAAAACTGCAGACCGAAAACATCCGTCAAGACTACGGCAAGGCAATTGTCGGCAGCTCTGTCACAGGCGAACCGGCAAGCGTGAAATCGGTTAAATACACCAACGTGATTGGCACCCATGCCAACAGCATAATGAAAATCGACCTCAAAGGCGATGCCACAACTCTCACCGCCAAAGTTGGCGTGAGCGACTCACGCATCAACCTCAAGGACAAAACACTCACCGCACAGACCCTCACCGACGGCACAAAAATGTATTTCCGCAATGGCGAGAAAAGGCAATTTGTGGCGTTGGCAAGCAGCAACGGACGCATCGAAAAGGGTAGTGTGACATTCATCATCAAAGGCAATGGCAAAGAACTGTTCAACAGCGGCATCATGAAAGCCGGCGACGCTGCCAAGCCAGTTGAGCTGAGCCTGAAAGGAATAAACCTGCTGGAAATGATTGTTGACGACGGTGGCGACGGCGCCAGCGGCGACGCAGCCCTGTGGATTGACCCCGTAATCACCTACAACAAAAAGCAACCCGAATGTGTTGCTGCCGACATGGTGGGCAAGGGTCCGGAGATGACCGCCAAGACCATCAAAGCGCTGCAAAACAAAATTAAAGCGCTGCCGGTGTACACAGCCAACACATCATGGCGCACCCCGTTCGACTGGCTCGTCGCTCCACAGCAATCGAAAGCCGAAATCTATTCCACCCCCGACGGCAAAGGCATTGTTATAGCCAACCCGATGGTGGCTCGCACTCTGCGCATTATGCCTAACCTTGCCACCACCAACATCATCAACCGAATGACAGGCGAAAGCATGCTGCGCGCCGTGAGCGACGAAGGCCGCATAACCCTCGACGGCCACGAATACCTCATTGGCGGCTTAACAGGTCAACCCGAACGCGCATATATCAAAGAAGAATGGCTCGACAAACTCACCACAATACCCGGCTCGTTCCTCGTGGAAGACTTCACCATACAGCCACTGTCGGGCACCCTCGACTGGAAAGTAACCCGTTGGGCACTGAATAAGCAAGCCGAAACCGGCAAGGAAGTGGTGTTCACCCTGCGTGGACAACACGAGCTGCAACAGGTGGTGATTAAGCTGCACATCGCGGTGTTCGACCACCTGCCTATCATCAAAAAGCGCTTCGAACTCGTCAACAACACCGGCGCTCCAATCAACGTGGACAGCTTCAAGCTCGAATACCTTGCCATGAGCGAACCTGAGTCGCCCTCGGGTGGCAATCCTGCCACATTCATGCTTCCGAACATACACGTTGAAAGCGACTTTAACTGCGGCGGCTCGTTCACCGAAAAAGAAACCGACATCACTGAACATTGGGTAACCGACCCGCTTTACACCTCGCAACGCAACTATGCCATGGTCACCCCATGCATCCTCGACGTGTCGCTGGCTGTGGGTCCCGACCAAAACATAGCCAACAACGGCACTTTCCAATCGTTCAGCGTCTACGAAATGCCTTACGACAGTTACGACCGCGAACGCAAAGGCCTGTTCAACCGCCGCATGCAACGCGCCATTGCGCCTTGGGCTTCGCAGAACCCGATATTCATGCACCTCACAAGCACTAAGCCCGAAACCGTGAAGCGCGCCATCGACCAATGTGCCGAGTGCGGATACGAAATGGTTATCTTGAGCTTCGGCTCGGGATTGAATGCCGAGGACATCTCCGACGAAAACATTGCAAAATACAAGGAATTTGTTGATTATGCCCACTCCAAAGGCATAGAAATGGGCTGCTACTCGCTGCTCGCCAGCCGCTGGATTAGCGACGAAGTTGACTGCATCAACCCCAAGACCGGCAAACGCGGCGGAATGACCTTCGGCAGCTCGCCTTGCCTGTGCAGCGATTGGGGCTATGAATATTTCGACAAGATTCGCACCTTCTTCACCCGCACCGGAATGACATGCTTCGAGCACGACGGCTCATATCCCGGCGACGTGTGCGCATCAACCACCCACACCCATCACAAAGGGCTGGGCGACTCACAATGGAACCAGTTTAAGAAAATCACCGAACTCTACCACTGGATGTGCGCCAACGGCATCTACATCAATGTGCCCGACTACTATTTCCTAAACGGCTCCACCAAGGTGTCGATTGGCTACCGCGAAACCAACTGGTCGTTGCCTCGCGACCGCCAGCTCATTCACACCCGTCAACTCAATTACGACTGCACATGGGACCGCATACCATCGTCGCTGTGGAGCTTTGTGCCGCTGGTTGAATATCACGGCGGCGGTAAGGAAGCCACCCTCGAGCCGCTTAGCGAACACCTCTACGAATATCGCACACTCATGTATCAAAACTATGGCGCTGGCGTGCAGGCATGCTATCGCGGTCCGCGACTCTACGACACCCCCGAAACCAAGCAAACCGTGATTGAGGTGATTAATTGGTATAAGAAATATCGCGAAATACTCAATAGCGACATCATTCACCTGCGCAAACCCGACGCTCAAGACTGGGACGGCATCATGCACGTCAACCCTGAGTTACGCGAAAAAGCGCTTGCTATGGTTTTCAACCCGACTGATAAAGATATTGTGCGCACCATCGACCTTCCGCTCTACTACACCGGTCTGACCGCCAAGGCATCGATTCGCGAACAAGAGGGCACAGCCAAAACCTATGCGCTCACGCCCGACGGCAAGGCTCGTATCACCCTCACCATACCGGCTCGCGGATTCACTTGGCTTGTGGTGGAATAACATTGCGCTGAAACATCAGCACACTTCGTGACACACGGGGCTGTATTGCAACTGCATGGTTGCAATACAGCCCCGTGCTATGCTTTATATCATATTGATATAATCATTTACAATGCATTTTCGAATAGGCACAAAAAAAATTGATTGTCTCCCGACAATCAACCTTTATTAACCTTAAATCTAATACCATGAAAAACACGATGCAAAGATATAACTTTTATGTTATAAAACATAATTATAAAGCAAGAAAAACAATTTGCTTAACACTATTTAACCTTTAAGCCTATTTTCAGAGCAATTCCTTGCCCACGAAACATTATCTTTGCAGCAAAGCTGCGAAAATAGGCTGCGTTCGGCATAGCAAAGTCAAAAACCTGCAGGTTTTTGTTTTGTTCTGCGCTCACATGCACTATCTTTGCAAATGCAAACAAAGAATCCAATAAAACTCATAAAATAGTTATGTCACAAACTAAACATCTGCTATGTGTTGCAGTTGCAACACTCCTGTTGAGCCAGCCATTAACGGCACAGCAAAAAATGAACGAGATGTGGGGAAACTCCAACGAAACCAAAACAAAAGAAACAAGCAACCAACGAGGTCACCTGTTTGAATGGGGCAATTATGCCATGTTCATCCACTGGGGCTTATTTTCACATTTGGGAAATGTGTGGAACGGACGCACCTACTACGGCATTGGCGAATGGATGATGAACGAAGGCATGGCAAACGCCGACAGAGGCGAATATATGGCTGTGGCTAAGCAATTCAACCCCTCGCAATTCGACGCTATGAAAATAGCCCAACTTGCCAAAGATGCAGGTATGAAATACATAATCATAACAAGCAAGCATCACGACGGTTTTGCAATGTATCATTCGGCTTGCAACAAATTCAATATTGTTGACGCCACACCATTTCATCGCGACCCAATGAAGGAATTGTCGGAAGCATGCAAGGCTTTGGGATTGGGATTCGGTTTCTACTATTCGCACAACCAGGACTGGACAACACCCGGAGGTTCAGGCGGACCATCGACCGACGCCAACGGCAACAAAAAGACGTTCGACGACTACTTCTACAGCAAATGCCTCCCGCAAGTTGAAGAAATCACCAAAAACTATGGCGACATCGAACTGATTTGGTTCGACACCCCGGGCGGCATGCCGCAAAAGTATGCCAAAGAACTGGTGGATGTGGTGCATCGCAATCAGCCAAAAGCATTTGTGTCGGGCCGTGTGGGCTACGACATGGGCGACTATCAAACATTTGGCGACATGGAAGTGCCTATCGAAAATGTAAGCGGCCTGTGGGAAAGCGTCGACGTCACCAACGATGCTTGGGGCTATGCCTGGTATGACAACAATTGGAAAACTCCCAAACAGATTGTACAAAACCTTGTGTCGACTGTTGCGCGTGGCGGAACGTATATGCTTAACATCGGACCCGATGGAAAAGGCAACGTCCCCGACTTTGCAGTGCGTTCGCTCGTTGCTTCAGGAAAATGGATAAACAGTCACCAGCAAGTGGTGTGCGGCACCGACCCTTCGCCTTGGAAGCATGCGCTGCCTTGGGGCGACGTGGTGAAAAAGGGCAACAAACTGTATCTAACTGTGTTCAACTGGCCATCGTCAGGCAAACTGTATCTGCCGGGATTACAGTCGAAAATCAAATCGGCTGCGCTGCTGAACAACGGCAAGGCGCAACGAATCAAATTCAATCAAGACGACCTGTGGACCGTTTTTCAGCTTCCATTAAGCTGCCCCGACAACCTGTGCTCGGTGATTGAGCTCACTCTCAGCACCGACTCGCCGGTGGTTGACAACACCATTGCCATCGACCCCGAAATCGGGCTCGAACACCTGTCGGTGAAGCTCGCCAAAACCGACAACTGCAACTGCTACAAAAGCAGCTGGATGGAAAAATTCGGCGAATGGAAACACATGTATTGCGTCAACAACCTCAACAAGGGCGGAACAATCACATGGACGGTGAAAGTGAAAACCCCGGGCGTATATGCCGTAAGCCTCGAAGCGCGAGGCAACGGACGCGCCGTTTGGCGTTTGACAACCGACGAGAATCACTTGGCGCAAAATCAGCAAAGCGTGGCAAGCAAATTCACCCAATGCGCTTTGGGATGGCTTGAGTTCGACAAAGCCGGCACTCACACCATCACGCTGACCATGCCCGAAGGCGGAATCACAGCCGACGTGGCTTCGATTTCGCTCACCCCTGTAGCACTCTAAACACGCATCTCAAGCGAAATTGCAATTTTTAGATATATTCGATTCTATGGGCATAAAAGTTGCCCACAAGATTTATTCCTTTGCAATGTCGAAATATAATTATTATATTTGTAAGGAAATAAAACCGGCAAAACCGCCCATTACCCCACAGATAGAATATTTATCGGCAAAGTAAACTGAATATACTAATGAAAAAAAAACATAAACGATATGTCGAAAGAATTGGAATTTGACGGCGAACTCGACACACAGAGTGGCGCACAACAGCCCAAACGCGTGCCAGTATCGGCTGAAAAGCTGAAGGCGCTGCAAGTGGCTATGGACAAGATTGACAAGAACTACGGCCGTGGCTCGATTATGAAACTCGGCGACGACAAGGTGGAAGAAGTGGATGTGATTCCAACCGGCTCGATAGCGCTCAACAATGCGCTGGGCGTGGGTGGATACCCCCGTGGACGAATAATTGAAATCTACGGTCCGGAATCGTCGGGTAAAACCACGCTCGCCATACACGCCATTGCCGAAGCACAAAAGCAAGGCGGCATAGCTGCCATTATCGACGCTGAGCACGCCTTCGACCGCTTCTATGCCGAACGCCTCGGCGTGGATGTGAACAGCCTGCTCATTGCCCAACCCGACTGCGGCGAACAGGCGTTGGAAATTGCCGACCAGCTCATTCGCAGCTCCGCCATCGACATCATCGTCATCGACTCGGTGGCTGCACTCACCCCGAAGGCTGAAATCGAGGGCGAGATGGGCGACAGCAAGATGGGTCTGCAAGCTCGACTCATGAGCCAAGCACTGCGCAAAATCACCGCTACAATTTCAAAGACCAACACCTGCTGCATATTCATCAACCAGCTTCGCGACAAGATTGGCGTGCTGTTCGGCAACCCCGAAACCACCACCGGCGGTAACGCCCTCAAGTTCTACAGCTCGGTGCGCCTCGACATTCGCCGCATCGGTCAGCTGAAAAACGGCGAAGACGTGATTGGCAACTCCACCCGCGTGAAAGTGGTGAAGAACAAGGTGGCACCGCCATTCCGCAAGGCTGAATTCGAAATCATGTTCGGCGAAGGCATCTCGCACACCGGCGAAATAGTTGACCTCGGCGTGCAATACGGAATCATCAAAAAGAGTGGCAGCTGGTTCTCTTACGGCGACAGCAAACTCGGTCAGGGGCGCGACTCGGTGAAGCAAATCATCGGCGACAACCCCGAACTTGCCGACGAACTCGAGAGCAAGATTTTTGCCGCCATGCAAGGCAAAACCGACGAAGAATAAAACTGCGCGCGCTCACCAAAGCAATCATACGGGGCTGCATCTTTAGGTGCAGCCCTTTTTGCGTTTCTGCGAGGAAATGCTTGACATTCACAAGAATTATGCATATATTTGCATTTGAAATGAAACCTTAATCCACAAAAAAACAATACAAACTAAAAAATTCACTGTTTTTTCTCATTGCAGAAAACAATGCATTGTGAATATGCAAGAATAAATAAAAAACTAAATACTTTAATCATAAAAAACAATTTTACATTAATGAAATCTACTTCTTTACTACGAACGGTTGCCGCCGCATTGCTTGGCATTTGCTCGGCTGCCACAGTTGAAGCCTACGACATTGAGGTTGACGGCATCTATTACAACTTCAACAGCGATGGCAAAACAGTGTGCGTCACCCGTGACGACGCAAACCCTTATGCCGGCGAAGTGACGATACCCTCATCAATCGTTGTAGACGACAAAACCTATCAAGTTACTTTCATCGAAACTTTTGCTTTTATGGCTAACTCCATGGTGACTTCGGTGAATATACCCGAAACCATAACCGAAATAAAAGCACAGACTTTTTTTAATTGCTCGTCGCTCACCGAAGTTTCTCTTCCATCTTCGCTTGAAAAAATTGACGACAAAGCGTTTTATCGTTGTAAGAAACTTGCGTCGATTGAACTACCAAACTCGCTAAAAGAACTTGGCAGCGAGGCTTTTGCTTCATGCTCAGGTCTCAAATCAGTGACCTTGCCAACTTCGCTCTCCGAGATTAAAGATAAAACATTTTATTCTTGCAGCTCACTACCATCTATTGTAATACCAAACAGTGTGACAACGATTGGCAATCAGGCATTTGCATCATGCTCGGCGCTCACCGAAGTTACTCTGCCGAATTCGCTTGAAGTAATAGGCGACAAAGCGTTTTATGTGTGCCAAAAAACTCGCTTCGATTGAACTGCCAAGCACACTTAAAGAAATTGGCGAAGGTGCATTTTCGGTTTGCAAAGCATTGACATCAATCACGCTGCCAAACTCTATCACCGAAATTAAAAATAGCACTTTCTCGATGTCGGCTTTAACATCGATTGAAATACCAAACTCGGTGACAACGATTGGTAATCAAGCATTTTCTTCGTGCACGTCACTAACAGCTATCACATTGCCGGAGAGTTTAACCTCGATAGGTAAACGTGCATTTGGAAGCTGCAAGAGTCTAACGGCAATCAACCTGCCAGCCAAATTGACCTCGATTGGTGACAATGCATTTAGTAATTGCTCAACCTTGGCGGCAATCACAATACCCGCCAGTGTCACAGCAATAGGCATCACTCCATTTCAGAGTTGCACAGCACTCACCAGCATAAAAGTGGAAGAGGGCAACGCCGTTTACGACTCACGCAACAGCTGCAACGCATTAATTGAAACCACCACGAACACCCTGCTTCAGGGTTGCAACACAAGCGTGATACCCGGCAACGTCACCACAATTGCCGACAATGCATTTAGCAGTTGCTCAGGATTGACTGCAATAACCATTCCTACATCGGTAAAAACGATTGGCTTATATGCATTTAGCAGTTGCACAGGATTGGCTGCTATAAATATTCCTGCATCAGTAACAATGATTGGCGAAAAAGCATTCTACGCTTGCACTTCACTCAACAGTATAACCGTGGACGAAGGCAACACTGTGTACGACTCTCGCAACGGCTGCAACGCATTAATCGAAACAGCCACAAACACCTTGATTCAGGGTTGCAACACAAGCGTGATACCCGGCAATGTAACAGCAATTGCCGACTACGCCTTTGCAGCGTTTAATGAAATAACCGAAATAACCTTCCCTGAGTCGTTGACCCGAATTGGCAGTAATGCATTTAACTCATGCACAGGTCTTACTGCCATCAACTTCCCGACTTCGCTGACCGAAATTGGCGAAAATGCCTTTTTGGGCTGCAGCAATATAGGAACCATCACCGGAGGCGCTGGCTTGGTGAAGATTGGGGAAAATGCTTTTAACAGCACACTGTGGAACACCACCAACTCTGACGGTGGCGTAGTGTACGTTGGCAACGTGGCATACAAATACAACGAAACGGAAGCCGACGGAGGTGTTGTGACTGTGAAAGACGGCACTATCGGCATTGCTGACAATGCTTTCCGCTACAAACAGCTTTTGCAAGAAGTGAAGTTGCCCGCCTCGCTTGTGCACATCGGCAAAGAGGCATTCAACAACAGCCAAAACCTTAGCACCGTAAACATTCCAAAGAATGTGTCGTCGATTGGCGAATTTGCATTCCGAAGCACGCCAAACTTTGAGAAATTTGTTGTTGACGAAGAAAACACCAATTACTACACCGCCACCGGCTGTGAATTGGTGCAAAAAGGCGACAATAAGCTCATAGCCATTGCCAATAAAACAATCGAACCAACAATTGCAAGCTCAGTGAAAATCATTGGCGAATATGCATTTGAAGGTTCTGCACTCGAGAGCATTTCTCTGCCCGAAGCGCTGACAAAGATTTGCGAGGGGGCATTTTTTGGCAGTCAATTACAATCGATTGAAATACCAAACAGTGTTACAGAGATTGATGCGTATGCATTCAACAGCTGCAAATCATTGTCGCAAGTAACATTGCCCGACCAATTGACAGAAATCAAAAATAACACATTTGATTCAAGCGCTATAACCGAAATCGTATTGCCGGAATCGGTGACAAAGATTGGCGACAGAGCTTTCTATAATTGCCAACAACTCAACTACATTAAATCGGAGAACCCGGTTCCTCCGGTATGCCCCGACGAGAATGTGTTCACTAACGTGCCAACCTATTGTGAAGTATTTGTGCCGGAAAACCAAATTGATGCATATAAGGTAGCTCCGGGATGGAAATATTTCTATAACTTCTACGAGATATCGGGCGTAGAAGCCATTGAAGCATCGGGCATTAGCTTCTACAGCAACGGCAACACCCTGATAGTTGAAGGCGCTGAAGGCGCAACAATCACCGTTTACGACATAAACGGCGCAATCATCTATTCAGGCACAAACAACGTTGTTGAGCTTGCCGCCGGCATCTATGTGGTGAAGGTGGGCAACACAACAGCGAAAGTTAGAATCTAACCCATCGCCAATATAGGCAAACAAAACATTAGGGCTGCATCTTCCTTGGGTGCGGCCCTTTT
The DNA here is from genome assembly GCA_051871555.1 of Muribaculaceae bacterium. GTDB lineage: Bacteria > Bacteroidota > Bacteroidia > Bacteroidales > Muribaculaceae > SFTJ01. The sequence goes on from JBJECZ010000118.1 coordinate 18,503, forward strand.
TGCGTTTTATGATAGGGTGGGGATGTTGCCAATCAAGGGCGACAGCGGTGAGGTTAGGCGAGTGGACGCTGCTCGAAAGCTTGCAGGGCATTACGCCAATGCTCGGCAAGCGGCTTCGATTGCCCGGTGGCTATGTCGAAGCTCACCATCACGCACGTGCATTGTGCCTTCACCTCGCCGGTGGCGGTGTTATACACCTGTTGGGCAAGCAAGATGCTTTTTTCGCCAATCTTTAGCGTTTGCGTGCGCACCTCCAGCGGCTCGTCGTAGTAGGTCTGCGCCATGAAGTCGCAATTGATGTTGGCAATCACGATGTCGACCGTCATCCAATCGATTTTCTCGCCGTGTACAGCTTCGAAATAACGTGTTTTTCCCAAGTCGAACAACGTGAAATACACCGAATTGTTCAGGTGACCCAGAATGTCGATGTCGTTAAAGCGCAGTTGCACCGGAATGGAGTGACGGAATGGGGTAGTGATTTCAATGCCGTGTTTAGGCTTTTTATTGTTATCTGCCATGATTAATGTCTATTTAAAAATTATTTCGTGAATAACCTCGGCTCCAACAGCCTCGTTGATGCGACGAATCAGCAGCGAGCGGTTCATCATCAACTCGTTGCGCAATGTGGCTGACGACATACGCACAGTCATCACACCGCCACTCACGCTGCGGCTGATGGTGTAGCGGTTGATGCCGTAGCCCACCACGTCGGGCCACACATACGAAGCCTTGTGCTCGTTCATAGCGGTGGTAAGGTTTTCAGCCTTCACAAAGCTGTCGATTATTTCGCCTATCTGTTTAGCTTCGGTTCGTTTCATTGGTTGTATTCATCTTTTAGTGTTCGGCAGCGCTTTCCTCGTCGAGGCGGCAAGAACCATCGTTAACAACAAAAATCTTGTAGCCGTTGTTCAGCGTCTTGATGATTTCGTCGAGGTGGGTGCGATTGGTGTCGGTGATGAAAATCTGTCCGAACCGGTTGTCGTTCACCACCTTGATGATGCTTTCCACGCGGTTGGCATCGAGTTTGTCGAAGATGTCGTCGAGCAACAAGATGGGCATAGCAGCATTTTGCGCCTTGATGAAATCGTATTGAGCCAGACGCAGCGCAATGGTGTAGGTTTTGCACTGACCTTGGCTGCCCACCTTACGCATCGAGTGGCCGTCGAGCAAGAGGTTGATGTCGTCGCGGTGCACACCGTGGGTGGTGTAGCCAACAATCATGTCGCGGTCGCGGTTGCGGTTGAGCAGTTCGCGCATCGGGCAGTCGTTAAGGTGGCTGCTCAGCTGCAGCTGCACCTGCTCGGCACCACCGGCAATGGCGTTGTAGTAGCGCATGAAGATGGGCGTGAACTCGTCAATCCATCGCATGCGGGCGGCGTGAATTGCCGTGCCCGATTCGTTCAGCTGATGCTCAACGGTTTCAAAGAGCAGCGCGTCGCGCATGCCCTGCTTGATGAGCGAATTACGGTTTTCGAGCGCCTTGTTGTAGCGAATCAGATGCGCCAGATATTCCTGATTGCTCTGCGCAATAATCTGGTCCATAAGCCGGCGGCGCTCCTCGCCCGAGCCGCGAATCAAATCCCAGTCCATTGGCGACACCATCACCAGCGGCAGCAGCCCGATGTGCTGGCTGAAGCGCTTGTATTCCTTGCCGTCGCGCTTGAGCGTCTTGCGTTTGCCTTTCTGATAAGCCATAGCCACCTCCAGCGGCTCGCCGCAGCGGCTATAGCGCCCGCGCAGCATCATATAGTCGGCAGCGTGATTCAGCACCAGCTGGTCGCTCACGTTGCTGCAGCTCTTCACGAAGCTCAAATAATATATGGCATCGAGCACGTTGGTCTTGCCCATGCCATTATTGCCTATAAAGCAATTGATGTTGGGCGAGAAATCGAGTTGACATTCAACAAGATTCTTGAAATTTACTATCGTGAGGTTCTCCAAATTCATTGCAATGCAAAGTTACAAAAAACTGGGCATAAAGCATTGCCATTATTGCTGCAAAAATGCACCTCTCCGCCCACCGTTGCCGCCAAGCCGCCCGTGGTGGGGGAGTGTGAAAAATATGGGCAATAAATTCTCTAAATCAAAGAAAATACTTAATTTTGTGTGAAATGGAAAATTATATTGTATCAGCCCGAAAATACCGTCCCTCCACGTTTCGCAGCGTGGTTGGGCAACAGGCTCTCACCCACACCCTGAAGTCGGCAATCGAGAGCGACCGTTTGGCGCACGCCTATCTGTTCTGCGGACCGCGAGGCGTGGGCAAGACTTCGTGCGCCCGCATCTTTGCCAAGACCATCAACTGCCTGAATCCCACCGCCGAACGCGAGGCATGCAACCAATGCGAATCGTGCGTGGCATTCAACGAGCAGCGCAGCTATAACATAGTGGAGCTCGACGCCGCATCGAACAACTCGGTTGACGACATACGCAACCTCATCGACCAAGTGCGCATTCCGCCGCAGATTGGTCGCTACCGCGTGTTCATCATCGACGAGGTGCACATGCTCTCGCAACAAGCGTTCAACGCATTCCTCAAGACGCTCGAGGAGCCGCCGGCGCATGCCATCTTCATCCTCGCAACCACCGAGAAGCACAAAATCATACCCACTATACTCAGTCGCTGCCAAATCTACGATTTCTCGCGTATCACCGTGCACGACATCGTGGAGCAGCTGCAATACATCGCCTCGCAAGAAGGCATCACCGCCGAACACTCGGCGCTGAACGTGATTGCCCAAAAGGCTGACGGCGCCATGCGCGACGCCCTGTCGATATTCGACCAGGTGGCAGCCGCATCGGAAGGCAACATCACCTATCAAAGCACCATCGCCAACCTCAATGTGCTCGACCACGACTATTATTTCCGTCTGGTGGAAGCATTCAAGAATTGCGACGTGCCCGAGGCACTGCTCATCTACAAGGATGTGCGCGACCATGGCTTCGACTCGAAGTTTTTTATCAACGGATTGGCACAGCACCTGCGCGACCTGATGGTGGCTCGCGACCCCAAAACGCAATGCCTGCTGGAGATGAGCGACGAGGTGGTGAAACAATTTGCCGAGCAAGCCGTGACGCTACACCCCAAATGGTATTATCGCGCCATGGACCTATGCAACACCTGCGACCTCAACTATCCCACTGCCACCAACAAGCAATTTCTGGTTGAACTCACTCTAATTAAAATTTGCCAGATTCTCGACCCTACGCCAAATCCCGGCGGCGGGGGAGGGCAACCTTTGCGCTCGATAGCGCAGCCTCAGCAGCCGGCACCGGCTCAACAACAACATGTTGCAGCACCGGCTCAGCAAGCACCACAGCAGCAGGCATCGGCGCCGCAACAATCGGCAGCGCCGCAGCCTGCGCGACCGCTGTCGCCAATGGGTGCTCACCACCAGCACTACGAGCCGCAACAAGTGCATCAGCCGCGCTCGTTCAACGTGAATCAAACGGTGCGTTTCGACAAACCCGATGAGAAAAAGAAGATGGAAAACACCACCCAGCTGCGACGTGCCGTTTTCAATCAGGACATGCTCACCTCGGCGTGGAACCGTTTTATTGTCGATAACCCGGCGCGCCGACTCATCACCAGCATAATGTCGATGACCATCCCAACCCTCGTGAGCGAAAACGTGTTCTCAATCAACGTCGACGAAGGACAGAAAAACATTATTGACCAATTCAAGCAGGACATAATAAACGCTCTGCGCAACTATCTGCAAAACGACTTTGTGGGTATGAACGTAAATGTCGTGGCTGCTGCACCAAAACAAACCTACAAAACCCAGCGCGAAATCATCGACGAAATTCGTGCTAAACACCCCGGAGTGGAAGCGCTCATACAAGATTTCAACCTCTCGCTCTACTAAGCCCATTCCCATAGGCATTTTCATCACACTTTTTCATATAAACCGCTGCTCGGCAACCACCTCTGCAAGGCAAAACTGCCGCATGAAGGGTTAAACTACTGTGTATAAACACTTTACCACTCAATCTTACATAAGTCAAAACAACGCCGCGTAAACACGCTGATAATCAAGCACTTGCAAAAGTGTTAGATTTTTAACATCTAATACCTTTACAACACATTGATTTTCAACTAATTATATTCCAGTTTGTAAGACAATTATTAGGCAAAAAATTAGGTTATTGCCACCAAATCGCCCTAAATTTGCAACAAAACAACAAAAATTTGAATTCAACCTTTTTATACATAATTGTTATGAAAAAGTATTTTTTAATTGTGCTTGCGGCAATCAGTCTGGCAGCATGTAGTTCGAAAGAACAATCAACTGAAAGAATCAACAAATCGGAAGATGTAATCAACTCAGCCCTAATTCAGAAGCTGAATGAAATCAACGACAGTGTGGCAAAATCCTACGGCGTGGATATTGCCGAATATGAAGAAACCAGTAGGATGATTAGTGAAATCGACGAGGATGATATTGACGACATTACAAAGGATTTAGGTATGCTTATATCCAGAGTATTCACCGGTGAGAATATCAACAAAGACTCCCTAATGCAAGCCATGAACGGGATGAAAACCATGAAAAAAGAAGCACTGCTTGAACGCGTTAAAAATATTCCCGAAGGAAAAGACTCGTTGGAATTTGTTGGAACAGAGTACGAAAAAATGCTCGATATGACACTTCAATGCGATAGCTTGATAGACAAGGAATTAGCAAGCAATTCAAAAGAAGATAAAATCTCCGACGAGGTTGCAAATCTCTATATGGCAGCCACACTATGCTGTGCCGAAAACGGAAGCCTTGACGATATTAAGAAGGTGTCGAACCTATATTCTGAAGCTGTGAAGAGCAGCGACGAATTGAGCATAACCGCCAAACGTCTGCTGTATGTTACCTTTATTATTGGCGAGCACAGCTATAAATATTGGGCAGGCAAAGAATTGAAAAATTAAGGAATTATGCTTAAGAGTTAAGAAGAATATTGAATCAAAAAAAACAAACTAAAAAACAATTTATTATGAAAATAATATTTGAAAAACTATCAACCGAAGAAGCGTTTGAAACAGTATTGTCAGCTTCATTGTGGATTAACCTGTATTTGTTTTCTGCCGGAGCATTTCCTTTCGCAACCCTGTTTGACGAATCGTTCACATTAACTCCAATGATAGTGGTGAGTTTCATACTTGAAGCCTTGTTTTTGCTATCTTCTTTCTTGCGACTGAATGCGCTGAATTGGTCATTAAAAAAGTTGTTTGCACCAAACTTAAAAAGCAATATTGGCTGGTTTACAGCGATTGAGGCAGCCATATTATTTGTTGTTATGTTTCTGGAATTTAATGAAAATGATTTGGTTCAAAGCGCAGTGCAACACGCGTCTGCAATAATGTTGGTTATTGGTCTGGTGATAAGATCAATAGCCAGAGCTAAGGAATAACACCAAATAAAATAATCTTTATTTAAAGGGGTGCCCGCCATTATTTAGTGGTGCGCCCTTTCGCCATAAATTGCGAAATTCTATCTTATCCAACTCAATAATTATGAAATTTAAATTATTTGTACTGGTCATTCTGTTTACTGCGATTCTTAATCCATCGACTTCTAAGGCAGAAGAAACTAATGAAGAAAAGCCCCCAATTAGTTCTGTGACTATTGATACAGAAGATGAAGAAATAAAACTTCTTCTATATAAAATGATGCTCACTCAGAGAATCAATATTTTAGAAAAAGATTTGGAAATAACCAAATTAAAGCAACGCAACAATGCAATAGTGTTTGGGCTCACGATGGTGATTGCAGCAATGCTGTTAGTGTATCTGGTTGTGTATTACCGAAATATGCTCAGGCGCAAACAGCAAAGAATTGACGACTACACCAACCTTGTGATGGACCTTCAGCACACCATCAGCGACAAGGATTCGGCTGCTTCCGAAACCATCCAGACCATATTCAAAGGCCATTTTGGCATGCTTAACAACTTGGGCGATTCAATCACGCTGCTTAACGACAGCGCCAAAAACCAAAAGACCGCCATACGCGAAATTAAGAACCTGATAACCCAGTTTGGCGAGGACAAGAAGTCGCTGAAAGACTTGGAAAACACTGTGAACCGCTGCTGCAACAACGTGATGTTGATAGTCCGTGACGAAGTGCCTAACCTGAGCGAAGAAGATTATCGCCAGCTTTGCTATCACTTCGCCGGTTTCTCGGGCAAGGTTATAAGCATGCTCCTCGACAAGAGTTCAGCAAGCATTTATACGCGAAAATCACGCTTGAAAGAGAAGATTCAGCAGTCGGAAGCCGAGCATAAAGACATGATTTTAGAATATTTATCATAAATCGTTGATTTATAACGAATTAAAAACATTAAAACAAGGCAAAACAAATTGTATTGAAAATCAGGCACTTGCAGACTGTAAGATTTTAAAAATCTAACAAATCATAACTGTTTATATATCAGATATTTACATTGCATATTGTTAGATTATTTGTGGCTCGTTTTTTAGGTTTAACACGACGTTTAGGCATAACTTTGCTTCAAACAAATAACCCTAAAAAACTTCAGTATTATGAGAAAAGTATTATTAGTAATCGTAGCCGCATTTTGCATGGAAATGTTTAATTCGTGTGACGAACCCGAGTTCACAACCAGCGATTCAGAAACTGTGATAAACAGCGATACGAATCACACCGACACCGACAACATCAATGAAGAAACCGAAGATTCGATGCAGGACGAATAGAGCCTTTAGTTGGTATCACAGTCTCCACGTAGGCGGCTGACGCCGCCCACCTGGGGCTGTAGTATTGTAGGGGCGTATAACAACGCCAAACGTGCGACGAACAGCGATGATTATGGCGCAATGCGCCCCTAATCACTGCGCCTTGTTCCATCACCAGTTGGGCGTATCGAATGCGCCATATCTCATAACACCCAGCTGCGGTCGCTGGGCATATTGCCATACGCCCCTACAAGCCAAGGTAGTAATCAATTGATTGCCAGCAACATTAACCGCGCGAGCGGTTACACTTTCTGTAACCTCGCGTTGACGGCGAGCGAAGCGATGCCGGCTACATGGGGAACAAGGGACACTCTCCATCGTTCACAACCGTGGAGCGGTTGCAGACCCGGCAAACAAAGGTAATTCGCCATTGATAGGTCTGACCCTTCTGACTTGTCGGACGAGTCGGAGTGCAGAGAAGCGCCGATGGCACTTAATTATGCTCACATGATTATACACTGATACACAACCATTTACAGTCGCTTCCTCTACTAAATTTTATTGCTGTCCGGTAAAACTCAAATGAGCATAGAAAATCTGTCCGAAGCTCCTC
>JBJECZ010000119.1:0-6015 GCA_051871555.1 Muribaculaceae bacterium
CCTGACTATTTATATTATTGTAATGGAGGCGATTTTGAGCCTGGAAATATAGAAGCAGCAATCAATCACAAAGGACCAATGCTTCACTACCGCAACAAATGTCTTTGCGACGGAATGGTCCATTTCAATATGATTGATATTGTAGGGCGTGGCATAAAGAAAATCTTCACACTCCAGCGCGAGCGTTATTTCCCAATGCCAGATTATGATATTAATGTTGAGAAAAGAACTGTGGGCGTTACTATCTATGGCAAGATGATTGATGAAAAATATTCGCAACTTCTAAAGAGCGGGAATAAATTGTCGCTTAACGAATGTCTGTGGCTTGATGCTATTCAAAAGCACCGAACACTTCCAACTTCTGTTATTAAGCATCTGAAAGAGCGTAAACTAATAGAGGGAAGAGCATCAAATTTATCAATTTCACTTGGTGTGGCTCGCATCACTCATCAGGTAGCACATTATACACGTAGCCAAGGACTTGAGTTTGAGCTATTAAAAAAGCTAATTCTTCAGTTTGCACATAATACGGGGAAAGAGGGATTCAAACTAAACGAATTATTTGAAGCTGTGGAACATAGCTTGCCAATGTCAAAAGAGCATAATAGCCAAAAGAGATATCTCACAAGAATCCTAAAAAAGATGAATCAAGATTTACTTTTGGATGTAATCGGTCGTCACTGGTTTATTACCGATAAGGGTGAATCGTTATTCAATCTTTGATTACATAATTCGGTTATAATTTGAGCAAAATTCGGTTATAATTTAGCTGTACCAAAAATATACAGATGCTTATTTGTGGTTGATTAACAATGCTTTAGCGAGAAAAGGTCTTATGTATTTCGGATATAAATTCGGATAAAAACCAGGTTAAAATCATTATATAAAAAATGCTAATTATGTACACACCTCCTTTCAATATAAGTTCGCGAGCCATCAACCTGATAGCCGAGATTTCGGCACAGATTGAGCGCTATGCCATACGCCTTGAAAACGAGGGTTTGCTGCTACGCAAAGCCAACCGCATACGCACCATCCACTCATCGCTTGCCATTGAGGGTAACAACCTGAGTGAAGGACAAGTGAGCGACATCATCAACGGCAAAAACGTGGTAGCCCCATTGCGTGAGATTCAAGAGGTAAAAAACGCCATTCGCACCTACGACCTCTATGGCACGCTCAATCCGTTCAGCGTCGATGACCTGCTCCGAGCCCACGGCGCAATGATGGAGGGACTCACCGACGATGCCGGACATTTCCGCCGTGGCGGTGTTGGCGTGTTTTCTGAATCCGGACTGGTACACATGGCACCACCTGCCGACCGAGTTCCACAACTTGTCAGCGACCTCTTTGCATGGCTTGCCGCTTCAACCGACCATCTGCTTATTCGCTCCTGCGTATTCCACTATGAGTTTGAGTTTATACACCCGTTCAGCGACGGCAACGGACGCACCGGCCGCCTATGGCAATCACTCATCCTTGGCAGGCTGCACCCGCTCTTTGAGCATCTGCCGGTGGAGAATATGGTGCATACCAATCAACAAGCCTACTACGAAGCCATTGCTCAAAGCAATGCGCAAGCCCAATCGGGACCATTCATCGACTTTATGCTTGGCGAAATACTTGCCACACTGAAAACGCATCAAGGTGACAAAATAGAAGGCGACGATGTCGGTATAAATGTCGGTATAAATGTCGGTATAACCGATGCCGAGCGACGATTGTTGGCACTTATAGCCGGCAACTCTCGCACCACAGCCGCACAAGCCGCCGAGGCACTGAACCTCACCAAGCGACAAGCCGAAAGGCTCTTTGCATCGCTGCGCGACAAAGGCATAATAAGCCGCCAAGGCAGCAACAAATCAGGCAACTGGATTATTAACAACAAATAAAACCATCATATCATGAGCGTTCTGAACGAAACATTTTTTGAACAACATATAGCCGACTATCTCGCCGGCAGTCCACTCTACGAGCAGCGCACAGCAGCCGATTTCGACATTGAAAACCTTTGCGACCGCACAATGCTTCGCCGCTTCGTTGAAGCGCAAAGCGACAAATGGAGTCGCCTTGTGCAACGCTTCCGCACAGCCGATGCCGCTTTCGAGGCAGTGGTGAAAGAGTATAACAACAAACTCAACCAAGGCTTCGGCATGTCGCACCTGCTCAACAAAGGATTGAACATACAAGGCATCAAGTTGAAACTTGTTCAATATAAGCCCGAATACGACGACCCCGAAAGCGAGTTTCAGCAACTATACTTGCAAAACCGCTTCGCAGTGGTGCGACAGATGCGTTATAGCCAATTACCGCCCGACAACAAGTGCGAACTCGACCTCGTGATATTGATAAACGGGCTACCCATTATCACCGTAGAGCTGAAAAACGAGCAGACAGGACAAACCTACGTAAATGCCATCTATCAGTATCAACACGACCGTGCTCCGCAGAACCGCATGCTGCGCAGCTGCTTGGTGCACTTCGCCTTGGACAATAACTATTGCTTTATGACCACAATGCTGCGTGGCGAGGCAACACGCTTCCTGCCATTCAACCGCGATAGCCGCAACCCGCTCGTGGAAGACGACTATGCCACTTGCTATATGTGGAAAGAGATTTGGCAAGCCGACAGCTTGCTGAATATCCTTCAGCATTTCATCAAGCAATACAAAGAGAATGGCAAGAGTGTGACAGTGTTCCCACGCTTCCACCAACTGCGAGCTGTACGGAACCTTTGCCAATGGGTACGTACCGACGGTGCCGGACATAACTACCTCATCGAACACTCGGCAGGCAGCGGCAAGACCAAATCAATGGCTTGGCTTGCTCACCAACTCGCCAACATGACCGACGAGCAACACCGCCCCATATTCGACAGCATCATTATGGTGACCGACCGAATAGTGCTCAACGCCAATATGGCAGAAGACGTGAACAACTTCGAGACAGAAGCCGGCACAGTGAAAGACATTCGCCGCGGCTCGAAGAACCTTGCCGATGCACTCAACGACGGCAACCGCATCATTGTGAGCACAATCCAAAAATTCGGTTATGCTCTCGACAAACTCAAACGAGAGAAGCAACGCCGCTATGCCATCATAGTTGACGAGGCACACACGGCAATCGGCAACGAAAGTGCCAAAGACCTTGTAAATGCACTTTCAACAGACGAGGAACTCAGAAAATATGCACAAGAGTTTGGTGCTGAAGACTACGACAGCGAAATGGACTCAATGCTCGCATTTCTGCAAGCCATGCGCCAGGAAATGGCTCATATCAGCTATTTTGCCTTCACTGCCACACCGAAAGATAAGACATACGCACTTTTCGGCAAAAAAACTGCCGACGGATACGAAGCACACGACTACTACACAATGAAACAAGCCATCGAGGAAAAATTCATTCTCGATGTGCTCCAGAACTATACCACCTTCGACACAATGTATGCCTACGCCGAGAAATCAGGCTTAACGGAAGAAGAAAAGTCGAAAGAATATGAGGAACGCAAAGCAGTGCGACTGATATTGCAAGCCTTAAACAAAGACCCATATAATATGGAGAAAAAGGCTCGCGTGGTGCTTGCACACTTCTTCAGCACCTCAATACACAAAATCGGTGGACGTGCCAAGGCTATGATGGTGTGCGACTCACGTGCTTCGGCAGTACGCTACAAGCAGATTATAGACAAGATACTTGAAAATGACTACAACAAGGCAATCAAAACCCTTGTGGCATTCTCCGGAACGGTGGAACTCGACGGCTATTCTTATACCGAAGACAAGCTCAATGGCTACGGCATAAAGGACAACCGTATTCGTGACATCTTCAATGAAGACGAATACCGGCTGCTGATAGTTGCCGACAAATTCCAGACCGGTTTCGACCAGCCATTGCTCCACACTATGTATGTGGATAAGATGCTCGGCGGAATTCAGTGCATACAGACGCTCAGCCGCCTTAACCGCTGTTATCCGGGAAAGGAAGACACTATGGTGCTCGACTTCCGCAACAAAGCCGACGATGTGCTTGCTGCATTCCAGAAATACTACAAGGAAACTATGCTGCAAGGCGAAGTTGACGTGCAACGCCTGTATTCATTCATTGCCGAAATTGAGCAATACAAAGTATATAACGCAGCCGAAGAAGAGAATGTGGTGCGACTGCTTCTCAATAAAGCTACAGCAGAAAGTGTACCAGGCATTGTTAAAGGTATCGTTGACGAGCGAGTTGTGCCCATGAACGATGATGATAAGGACAAATATCGCAAACTCATCAACAGGTATATACGCAGTTATGGTTTTATGGCACAGTTGATGAAATTTATCGACCCCGACCTTGAACGCCACTATGTGTTCTACAAAGTACTTTACAAACAGTTGCCATACACCAAGGAAACTTTACCAATGGAAATACTTGACAAGGTAGACCTTGACAAATTCCGTTTGCAGATGAGTTATGAGGGTATGCTTCAACTTGAAGACACCACAGGTATGCTTGTTAGTTCGCGCATCGGTGACATCAACAAGCCAAAAGAGGACGAGAAGAAGAACCTGCAAGAGCTGCTGAACATTGTAAACGAACCATGGGAAGGCTTCCTCGACAGCAACGACAAAATCATCCGCACCATCGTTGACGAACTGCAAGTGGATACCGACTTGCTTACAGCATTCCGAGCCGGGAATAGTCCCGACGTGCTTTCTAAACTCATCATTGACAAGATTATGGAGAAAGCTGGCGGACAGATTGACAAATTCTTTAGTCTGCTCAACGAAGTCAGTGGAAACACCTCGTTTGGCAACGAATTTGTGAGAGGTGTTGCCGATTTGCTCACTCGCAACACACAAATCGACCGCAATTTGTCGATCGACATAGACGCATTACACGATGCCATTTTACATAGGATGGAATCGACTTTCGACGGACTGAAATCTTACATTCGACCGCTCAGCGAAGTTATCAGCACGCTGCTGAAAGTGATTCAAGCTCCATCTATTTCGTCGCTCGACGGCATCAATGAAATCGTAATGGACTCGCTTAATCAGGTATATCGAGCCGAGAACCTGCGACTTATCGACCGCCGTCGCCATTTCACGACGCTCGTCAGCGACTACGAGCCATTCTTAAAGAAACTCTATTACCTGATTAACGGTAAGGAGATAGAGGGAGAAGACGGCAAGATGGCAACATTCGTAAATGCCATTTATGCGTTCCGTTGCTTGCGAGGTTTGCGTAATAACCCGGCTCCTGTTTATCAGCAGTTCAACAGTCACCTTGAAAACCTGCGAGCGTGGCGCAACTTGGAGGCTCACGAAGCGAATACGACAACCGAACAAGACCTTATCGGAGCTACACATATCGTCGTGGCAATGTACATCTTCGTGGTGTCGCAAGTAACGACAGAACTTGAGTTGTCAGAATACTATAATGAATAAATTATGCCAAAATGGGAAAGAAAATTTTTGTTTCATATAAATTTGCTGATTCAAATGTGCAGCAACTGCCAAATAAACAACGGTGGGAAACAACAACTGTAAGAGATTATGTTAATCTATTAGAGTCTTATTTTGATAAGACAGACCACATTTATAAAGGAGAGTCAAACAATGAAGATTTAAGTTATCTTTCTGAGGATTCAATTTGGGAAAAGTTGAAAGGTCGCATCTATGATAGTAGTACTACAATTGTTATGATTTCTCCAGAGATGAAAGATCCTTCTCGCAGTGAGAAATCTCAATGGATTCCATGGGAAGTTTCGTTTTCCCTTAAAGAGAAAACTCGCTCAGATAGAACTAGTCATAGCAATGCTCTATTGGCAGTCGTTCTTCCAGATAAAAGTGGTAGTTATGATTATTTTATGTCTGAGCTTTCGTGCGGAGTAGTAATGCATAAGACAAACACCCTTTTCCCTATTATCGCAAGCAACATGTTCAATATAAAGAATCCTGAACAGTTCTACTGTAATAAATGTTGCTCTTATCATTATCGTGGAAGTGTCTCATACATTGATGCAGTAAA
>JBJECZ010000120.1:0-5988 GCA_051871555.1 Muribaculaceae bacterium
ATGCTGCCCGATTCAACGGCGAGATAAATGTTATGCAAAGGTAATTATTTCTTTAAAATTATCAAAGAGTTACCGCCACCCAAAAACATCATTTCTGCATTAAAACACATTTTTTATCTCTCTTTTTTGTCTATCAGTTTTAATTATCTATCTTTGCAAAACATTTTAATTGTCAAACCCTCATAGTATTATCGATTTTAAACAATGAAAAAGTTATTATTGATTTTGGCAGCAACCGCTTCAATGGCATTCACATCATGCGGGGGCAGCACTCAAGAAACGCCAAACGAGGCTAATGTCGACAGCCTCGCAACTGCATTTGAAAATGGCATCAACGTCGCAGCCGATTCTGCCGCTATAGTGCAACTTATTGGTGAAGCAAGCGAAAACATAAAGGCTCTTGAAGCCAAAGGCGACACCGCTGCTGTGAAAGCTTACAAATGGAAACTGCAGGAACTCATCGACAAAAACAAGGACAAATTCCAAAACATGGATGCTGTGTCGGCAATCAACGAAATTGCCAACGTAGAAAACCTTGCAAAGCAAGTTGTTGATGCCGCTAAGGCCGATGCAAAAACAGCGACAGCCGAAGGTGCCCAAGCCGCTGAAAATGCTGCCGAAAACAGCGACAAAGTTCAAGAAGTGAAAGGCAAAATTGAAGATGCTCAGCAAAAAGCCGAAGACACTAAAAAAGCTATCGACGACGTGAAATCGGCTGCACAAAATGCCAAAGACGCTTTGAACAAACTGAAAAAAGAATAAACGTCTTCTGCTTTTAGTAGCACATTAACAGAACCGACAACTGCCCGATGCATATAACCAAGCACATCGGGCTGTTTTTTATAAATAAAACATCATCATATCAAGCTATGAAAGAATCAGAAATACTCAGCAACATAAAAGAAAAATTATCAATAAGCAACCTAAACGAAATGCAAACAGCAATGCTGAAGCACTCAGCTACTGCAAGCGACATCACGTTGCTCTCGCCTACGGGGTCTGGAAAGACCTTGGCTTTTCTGATTCCACTACTTAAAAGGCTGAAGCCGGCTAACGATAAAGTTCAAGCCGTAATTATCGCACCTTCGCGCGAACTGGTGCTGCAAATATTCGAAATCACTCGCGCCATTGCTTCCGGCCACAAGGTGACTTGCTGCTATGGCGGACATAACGCTGCCGACGAAAAACAATCGCTCGCTGTGGTTCCAAGCATAATCATCGGAACTCCAGGGCGCTTGCTCGACCACATGATGCGTGGCAACATCGACCTTTACACCACTCGCCTACTCGTGCTCGACGAATTCGACAAATCGCTGGAATTAGGGTTTCAAGACGACATGAAACGAATAATCAAGCGAATGCCCAATCTTGTCAACAAAACTCTCACTTCGGCAACGATGATTAGCGAATATCCCGACTTCATAAGCCTCAACAACCATGTAATCGTCAACTTCCTATATAAAAACAGCGAAACACGGTCGCGAATGAAAGTATGGCTTGCCAAGTCGGAGATGAAAGACAAACTTGAAGCACTGCGCACGCTGCTTCTATGCCTCGACAATAAGCGCGCAATAGTGTTTGCCAACTATCGCGAATCGGTTGAGCGAATCTATAATTTCCTGAAATCCAACAATATTTGTGCAGGTATCTATCACGGAGCTCTTGAGCAAATCGACCGCGAAAAAGCCATAGCTATGTTTAACAACGGTAGCTACAACATACTCATAACCACCGACCTTGGTTCGCGCGGACTCGACATCGAAGGCGTTGCTTATATTATTCATTATCACATCCCGACGTCGAATGAAGCATATATTCACCGCAACGGCCGAACAGCCCGTGTCGACGAGAATGGCGAAATATTCATCCTCACCTCGCCCGACGAAAAGATGCCAGACTACATCACCACTGACGAGGTATTTAATTTGCCACAAGACACCGAAATGCGTTCAATCCTGCCCGATTTCAGGTCGCTATATTTTATGGCTGGCAAGAAAGAAAAGATTTCAAAAGGCGACATTGTGGGGTTTCTCGCCAACAACAGCCAACTTTGTGCAAACGAAATTGGGAAAATCGACGTTAAGGACCACTACGCACTGGTAGCAGTCCCATATAACAAAGCTGCAAAGGTGCTTGAACAAATCAGCAATTGCAAAATCAAAAACAAAAAGGTGAAAATAGGTTTTGCTAAAATTGTTTAGAAAAACTTCATTTAGTCAAATCTTGCAATTTATTGTCTAATTCAGCTTCCGACATCAAACCCACGGCAACATCAATCACTTCACCACCCTTGATGAACACCAATGTTGGCATGGCTGTAATGTTATATTGCTCGGCAAGTTGCGGTTCTGCATCAACGTCCACGCGCGAAAATGCAATTTTTCCGGCGTATTTTTTCTCCATCTTTTCAACAATCGGAGCCAATTGTTTGCATGGTCCACACCATGTTGCATAAAAATCAATCACCTGAATGTCAGATTCGGCTGCAGCAGGCTCCACTGTTTCGCTAATCTCAACAGCATTTTCGCCGTCGGCTTTTGAATCTTGTTTATTCGAGCTGCATGCAGCAAGGCTCATCAAAGCAATCGCTGCACCCATTATTACAAAACGCATTCTCATAAATAAAACTTTGAATTATAGTATATTAGTATTTCTCTTTATTATTATCGCTTATATGTTTCCACCACGGCAATCAGTTGATTTCTAACCACCGGCTTTGTCACGAACTCATTGCATCCGTTTGCCAAAGCAGTCTTACGGTCAAAGTCGAGCACATTTGCAGTAACCGCCACAATAGGTATGTTTTTGTCGAACTGGCGAATAGCTTTAGTTGCCTCCAATCCGTTCATCACAGGCATTTTAATGTCCATCAACACCATGTCATAGTCCATTTCCCTCACCCGTTCTACCGCTTTCTTGCCATTGACAGCATTTTCGGTCACAGCAACATTGCGCAGGAAAACCTCTATCAATTTATAGTTACTTATATTATCCTCTGCTACAAGCACATACGGGAGTCCTCCGGTATCGGGTCTTTTTCTTGTTTCGACGCCGCCAGTCGACGTATCCAACACGCCGTTTTTCGCTCCTTCCTGAAAAATGGTCTCGCTCGACGAATTGCCCGAAGAATCATTCGCTGAATCACTCACCGAAGCATAGGGGTTAGTGTTATCAGCACCAGAGTCACCATTTTCATGACTACTTCCGTCCGAAGCATCACCGCCCTTGTTTTTCAACAGCACAAACAGCAATGCCACCGATGCCAAAACCACCACCGCAACTGATACGATATAAATATTTACGCTCTCAAACATACATTTCAAAATATTTAAAGGTTATATAATTAAACATTCATAATTCAAATTGCGACAAACCTTGCCGCACCACCTCGGGCTCATCTCCAGTGCAATCAACCACCGTCGACGGAATGCATCCACTTCGCCCCGCATCCACCACATACTCAACATCGCGGTCGTAGGTTTGAGCAATTAGCTCCGGCTCACACACATAATCTTCGTCGACACCTTCAACCGAGGTGGAGAACAACGGATGCCCAATTTCTTCAACCACACGCTTGATTATCGCATTGTCGACAATTCTCACACCTACCACACGACGCCCTTTGAATGCTTTTGGCAATTTCGATGTGGCTTCAATCAAGAAAGTGAAAGAGCCAGGCAAATTATGTTTTATCAACTTATACAGGTTATTATCGATTTTTCCATATTTCGACGCCATTGAAATATCCGAGCAAACTATCGACAAGTTTGTTTTTGCCGATTTCATCATCTTAATCCTGCAAATTCGCTCAATAGCCTGGTTGTTCATGGCATCACAAACAAGGGCATACAGCGAATCGGTGGGCATCACAACAATTCCGCCATCGTTCAATGCCGAAACTATTTCGTCAACATAACGCTCATTGACGTTATTTTCAATCATTCGCAAGACTCTCATATTTCTTCTTCGCCTTAAATAATCCGAGTTTCGATATCTGTAGCATTTGCATATTTCTTAAGCAATGCCACCACCCAACCAACACATTCTGCCATAGGCATTTCCTCGGCATATCCGTTGATATTAATCTGCACCCGAGTAGTCAGTTCGGTAATTTTAGTTCGTTCTTCGTCGCTTGTCGGTGTAGCCACGCCACCCTTTGCATCGCGATAGACAGGCATACCGGCAATGTTAAGTTGACCTCTGCCAATACCCTCGTAATGCTCACCTTCCTCACCTATGCCCAAGCTCAACCTATCGCCCTCAAGTTTATCGGCATCCAATGCGCTAATTGGATAGCCGCTCCTTATCGACACCAGGTTAATCAAATCAACCAATGTGGTGAGCCTATAAATGCCCAAGCCTCTAATCAAACGCCTACATAATGCTTCGCTCGCCACACGGTAGCGGTTCGGGTCTTTACCAAAATGTTTATAGACTCGGCGAGTGGCTGCAACTGCCGGACGCTTGTTTATCTCCAACATTTCGTATCGGCTTACAACATCGCGGGCTGCCAACTCAAGTTCTTGCCACAACTCATCGCCCGTGGGCGTGTTTTGCACATTCGCTCGAATAAGACCAACCCTCATGCCGGGGCATACATCTACGATTCTTTTGTCAATAATAACACTTGGTATCACAATATCTTAAATTCTTACGAGAATAGTGTCACATTACTCTGCAAACTTACTAAAAAATAATCGTTATTTAACTCTTTAACGAAAAAATTATGTGTTTTTCGGCGCAATTCATTATCTTTACAAAAGAATAATATTGAATAAAGCAATAGTATAAAAAATGACAATCGGCATTATTGTAGCTATGAGCAAAGAATTGAATTTGCTCTTACCTCTCCTTAACGAACCCTCCCAAAAGGCCATCGACGGGTTCAAGTTTCACATCGGCAGTATTGGTGGCAAAACCATAGTTGCCATGCAATGCGGCATAGGCAAAGTGAATGCAGCCATCGGCACCATAACTATGATAAAAAACTTCAAAGTCGACCTCATAATAAACTCCGGTGTAGCCGGCGGTGCCGACAGCTCAGTGAACGTTATGGACATAGTGATTGGCGAAAAGGTTGCCTATCACGACGTGTATTGCGGACCCGAGAGCACCATTGGCGCTGTTCAAGAGCTTCCTCTTTACTATGTACCCGGCAAAAACATCACAGAAAGCATCGCCCCGCAGCCTCACATTCACTTCGGGCTTATTTGTTCAGGCGACCAGTTTATCGACACAGCCGAGCAACTAACAAAAATCAAGGCTGCTTTTCCGCAGGCAAAAGCCGTCGACATGGAGTCGGCTGCCATTGCGCAGACATGCTACTTATACGACACCGATTTCATCAGCATACGCGTCATTAGCGACTCGCCAGGTGCCGGACACAACAACGTTCAGCAATACAGCGACTTCTGGGCAGAGGCTCCCGAGCACACATTTGCTGTCGTCAACAAACTGATTCAAAGCATCTGAAATAATTTCTATTACATTCAACGAAAATGAAGAAAATAGCAAGCTTTACAATTAACCATCTGAAACTACTTCGCGGCATATACGTGTCACGCAAAGATTATATGAATGGCGGTGACGTAATCACTACATTCGACATACGCATGAAAGAGCCCAACAAAGAGCCTGCCATCGGACAAGCTGCAATACACACCATGGAGCATCTTGCCGCCACCTTCTTGCGCAACCATGCTGTGTGGGGCGACAAGATTGTGTATTGGGGACCTATGGGATGTTGCACCGGAAACTATTTGTTGCTCAAGGGCGATTATCAGCCTACCGACATTGTGCCACTAATGATTGAGACATTCACTTTCATAAGTGAGTTTGAAGGCGACATTCCCGGAGCAAACGCTCACGACTGTGGCAATTATATGCTCAACAATCTGCCAATGGCGAAATGGGAAGCCCGTAAATACCTCATTGAGGTGCTCAGCAACATTTCACAAGAAAACATGACATACCCCGAGGATTAAGCAC
>JBJECZ010000121.1:0-25397 GCA_051871555.1 Muribaculaceae bacterium
AGAGTCGATGGTCGACTTTGCCCCGCATTATAGTGTTTTTCAATAATTAGATTTCAATAACGACTTAAAAACAAACTAAAACAATCTTTTTATTATAACCAATATAAAACACGAATCTATTAAACAACTATCAAAACTGCATATTTAATTCTTTTATGTGCACAAAGATATATACTAATTTTCAAACTGACAATAAAAATGAGAAATAAATTTCAAAAAGATTGATTTTTATCAAAAATACTTTCAGTTTGATTTGCAAATGATATGGTGTGATATTTTGCGACATCGGCTATAGGCAAGAAGCGTTAATTTCGCCAAATAAATAATGAAACAGACAAAGCGATGAAAGAATTGATGACAATGAGCGAGAAAGAGATGGTGGCAATGTGGCGGCAGATGATGAACATTGATGTGCCGCGAAGCGATTGCCAGATGGAGCGAACCGACGGCATTGACCTCGACGGGTTGTTGCTGACAAACGTGCGGTTGTGGTATGAGCACCAATTGCTCACTGCTGCGCCTGAGGTGCTTCCGGTGGAAGATGTTCGTGGCGAGACGGTTGCCGCCGCCGACGATGACGGCGTGGTGACGCTGACGCTGCCCAGAAGGTGCATCCGTTTGCTGGAGGTGCAAATGCAGGGCTGGAAGCGCTCAGCCACCCGGCTGCTGGAGCCCGACAGCGCCGAGGCGCAGATGCAGAGTTCGCCGTGGCTGCGTGGTGGCTGCGAGCAACCCGTGGCAGTGCGGCACGCCGATAGGGTGGTGCTATATGGCATTGCACCCGGTGCAGAGCCGGTGGTGCAACGTGCTGTGGCGGTGGTGCGTCCTGCCTCCGGGCAGATTGTGATTGGGCGCGATGCGTTGTCGACAGTGCCGCGCTTCGACGATTTGGTGCGATGATTATGGCGCTATTATCCTCGATAATTCATTTTTTATCAGTATCTTTGCACCACAAAATAACATCACTAACACTATTACAGCAAATATGGACAAAAAATTCAAGAGGACACTTGTGACCACTGCTTTGCCCTATGCCAACGGACCGGTTCACATCGGGCACTTGGCTGGCGTGTATGTTCCTGCCGACATTTATGTGCGCTATCTGCGCATCAAGGGCGAGGACGTGATTATGATTGGCGGCAGCGACGAGCACGGTGTGCCTGTTACAATACGTGCAAAGAAAGAAGGTTGCACTCCGCAGGACGTGGTGGACCGTTATCACTCGCTCATCAAGGACTCGTTTGAGCGTTTTGGCATCTCGTTCGACATTTATTCGCGCACCACTTCGGCAACTCATCGCCAGGTGGCGAGCGATTTCTTCAAAAAACTCAACGAGAATGGCAAGTTTGTGAAGAAGGAAAGCGAGCAATACTACGACGAGGAGGCAAAATCGTTCATAACCGACCGTAATATCGTTGGTGAATGTCCGCGATGCCACGCTCAGGGTGCTTACGGCGACCAATGCGAGAAGTGCGGCAGCACGCTCACGCCCGAGGAACTCATCAACCCAAAGAATATGCTCACCGGCAACCCGCTGGTGAAAAAAGCCACATCTCACTGGTATTTGCCGCTCAACGAACATCAGCAATGGCTCGAAAAGTGGATTCTCGAGGACCACAAGGAGTGGCGCCCTAATGTGTACGGTCAGTGCAAGAGCTGGCTCGACAACGGTCTGCAGCCTCGCGCCGTGACCCGCGACCTCGATTGGGGTATTCCTGTGCCTGCCGAGGGCGCCGAGGGTAAGGTGCTG
This sequence comes from Muribaculaceae bacterium, assembly GCA_051871555.1. Classification (GTDB taxonomy): domain Bacteria; phylum Bacteroidota; class Bacteroidia; order Bacteroidales; family Muribaculaceae; genus SFTJ01. Next base: position 1,751 of record JBJECZ010000121.1, read on the forward strand.
TATGTGTGGTTTGATGCCCCTATCGGCTACATCAGCAACACCAAGGAACTGCTGCCCGACACTTGGGAAACATGGTGGAAAGACGAGTCGACTCGCCTGATTCACTTCATTGGCAAGGACAACATCGTGTTCCACTGCATCGTGTTCCCGGCTATGCTTAAGGCCGAAGGCTCGTTCATCTTGCCCGACAATGTGCCAAGCAACGAGTTCCTCAACCTTGAAGGCGACAAGATTTCCACTTCGCGCAACTGGGCTGTGTGGTTGCACGAATATCTTGACGACTTCCCCGGCAAGCAAGACGTGCTGCGCTATGTGCTCACTGCCAATGCTCCGGAAACCAAGGATAACGACTTCACATGGAAAGATTTCCAGGCTCGCAACAACAACGAGCTGGTGGCAATACTTGGCAACTTCGTAAACCGCACATTGGTGCTCACTCATAAATATTTCGGCGGCAAGGTGCCTGCAGCCGGCGAACTCACCGACTACGACCGTGCCACCATCGACGAGTTTGTGGGCGTTAAGGCTGCTCTCGAAAGCAACCTCGATGCGTTCCACTTCCGCGAAGCGCAGAAAGAGGCTATGAACCTGGCTCGCATCGGCAACAAATATCTTGCCGAAACCGAACCTTGGAAACTTGCCAAGACCGATATGGCTCGTGTGGCTACGGTGATGAACGTGGCAATGCAAATTACTGCAAACCTTGCCATTGCATTCGAACCGTTCCTGCCGTTCAGCGCCGAGAAGCTGCGTGGCATGATAAACCTCACCGAACTCGATTGGAACAAGCTCGGCTCTACCGACATCATTGCTGCCGGCACTGAGATTGCCAAGCCCGAACTGCTGTTCGAGAAGATTGAAGATGCCACTATCGATGCCCAGATTCAACGCCTCGAAAACATAAAGAAGCAAAACGAAATCAACAGCTTCGAACCTGCTCCAGTGGCTGAGAACATCGACTTTGAGCAGTTTATGAAGCTCGACATCCGCGTGGGCAAGGTGCTGGAGTGCGCCAAGGTGCCAAAGGCTGACAAGCTGCTGCAGTTCAAGATTGACGACGGCATGGGCGGACGCACCATCGTGTCGGGCATAGCCAAGCACTACAACCCCGAGGACCTTGTGGGCAAAGAGGTGTGCTTCGTTGCCAATTTGGCTCCGCGCAAGCTCAAAGGCATTGAGTCGCAGGGCATGATTCTCAGCGCCGAAGATGCCGGCGGCCGCTTGGTGGTGATTGGCCCGCATGGCGAAGTAAAACCCGGTGCTCAAGTGAAATAATCATGGTGCTCAAGTGAAGTGAATCACCGCTGCATCCATGCGGCAGCCGGTGCCATAACAGATATGATTCCCAATAAACGCCTTATATGATGTGGCGTTTGTTGGGAGTTTTTTTGCTCATTGCACAAGAAATGAGGCGTATGAGCTAAAGACATCGACAGACGAGACGAACTTGAATGGCGCGAACATGGATGTCTATCCCGATTAAGATAGTATATGAATTTATGTCTTAAACTCTCGGTAGAATAATTTCTTACCAATAATGGTTAGTCCGTATCTCTGATTAGGGGCATTAGGGCTTGTAGGGTTCTGCATCTGTATCAAATTGCAAGAAAGTGCCGGCAAAAGATAGTTCTTTCTGAATGTATTGCGAGATTTGAACCCAAGACGTTCTAACAATTCTGCAGCAGATAGCCATTGTTCGCCAATAATGTCGATGAGCTTCAACATTGATGCAGAAACATTTTCAGGCTTCACTTCTACTTCACTCCTACTTGACTCCTGCTTCACTCTTTCTTGGGTTCTTGAAGCATCATCAGCCCTTTTAAATATGACTTTCACGAAATTTCCGTTGTCCAAAATAGTAGGAGCTTCAAGCCCGGCTCGACCGCATTCATCGAACATTAATGACAAACCTCTGCCCCAGTTTTCAATCAAACCACCAAGAAACATTACATTCGCAATAATTGGATTTGGAGGTAGCGACGTATTTGCTTTATTGTGTTCCTCATTATTTTCGAGAATATTCGGTGAAATGCTTGCAGGAAATTTTCCGGCATTCTCAATCTCTATACGGTCGTCGAAAATTGCAACGCCAATCGTGCTTGTTTCCAAATGCCAAGCCCTGTGACACAATGCATTGACTAACGCTTCACGCAAAGCATCATATGGCACTTCGAGTTCATCTTTGCGCACCGTCAGCCGATGAGTTGTGCCAGACAAAGACAAATGCTTGAAAAAGAATGACATTGCTGCATCCGACATCTCAAATACATTTCCTTCTACACGTTGGTTGTCAATAAATTCTTTTTTGTCTATTCCCTTGAATCGTGCAAGACGCAAAACACATTGTGGGAAAACATCTAATTCTTTGCCAAATAATACGGCAGCAGCATTTCTCAGACTTCCATTGCTAATCAATTTTAACTTATTCAAAATAGATAAAATCGGCTCGGACATCGCAGAATGAACAAGCCTTCCGCGGCGCACTGCTCCCTGAACAAAGTTGAGAATCAACGACTCGTCTAACATTGCCAACGTCAAAGAGGGATTAGGCAAACTTTCCCATTTATATATTAGTCCACCTTGTTGTTCTCTCAGGCGAATCTGCTTCTCACGAGGCATTACGCTCGTAACGCTATCATGTCGCTGATAAGCTTTGCCATCCCATAGGTAAGGTTTGTCTTCGGCATCACCATCAGTATAAAATGCTATTAAATAATTATCAGATTCGGGTAATCTAATATATATTGGTTGCAAATCTATTGCAGGGTCAAACTTTCTGAGTGCTTCACCAATTTCTCGAGTCGTTTTGTCGGCAATTTGCTGACCAATTATTCTTCCGTTGTTTGATATGCCAAAGACTACGATACCTCCATTTCCGTTTGTCATACCACACAGCGCTTCCATGCCACGATTTAGCTGTCCCGTAGTTTCCTTAAACTCAACATCAACGCCCTCGCAATTGCAAGTTAAACGCTTTATGTAATCAAGTGTGAGCTCTTTCTTTGTCATATTCTTTATCATAGGTTTTTACAAAATTAAGAAGTTTTCGCGAGATATCCCCCTGAATTTGAAAATATTAATGGTAACAAACATGCCCTTAATACATTCCGTTACACGACTACATCACCCTGGTGTAGAATTTGAAAGGATTGCCAGACCAGGAATTACAATGGGAATGCTTGAAATGAGGTTGATTAAGGTGGGGTGGGGTTATTGCTGCACTTTGGGCAGCTCGATGCGGAAGGTGGTGCCTTGGTTGATTTCCGATTCCTTCACATAGATTTTGCCTCCGTGATACTCTTCGATGATGCGCTTCACCAGCGTCAGTCCCAAACCCCAGCCGCGTTTCTTGGTGGTGTAGCCGGGGTTGAACACGTTCTTGAAGTTTTTGCGGGCGATGCCTTTGCCGGTGTCCTTCACGTCGATGATTGCCATCGAAGACGAGCTGGTGACGGTGATGGTGAGGTTTCCTTCGCCCTGCATGGCATCGACGGCGTTTTTAGTGAGGTTTTCCATTACCCATTCGAAGAGCGATTGGCACAGCATCACGCCACAGTTGCGGCTGTCGTCGACGTTTATGTCGAGCATCACGCGTTTGCTGATGCGCGAACGCATGTATTCCATGCTCAAGAGCACGCTCTCGTTGATGAATGCCAGTTCCATTTCGGGCTTTGAACCGATTTTTGAGAAACGGTCGGCAATGACGCTCAGTCGGTGCACGTCTTTGTCCATGTCCTTCACTATGTCGGCATCGATGCCCAGCGATTCGAGCATTTGTGTCCATGCCATAAGCGAAGAAATGGGCGTGCCCAGCTGATGAGCGGTTTCTTTCGACAGTCCCACCCACACCTTGTTTTGCTCAGCTTTTTTCACACTGATGAGGGCAAAATATACCACGGCGATAAACACCAGCATTACAAACAGTTCGATGTAGGGGAAGAGTGCCAGGCGGCGGAGCACTGTGGAATCCTCGTAGTAGAGATATTGTGTGGTGCCTTCGTCGATGGGAATTGCGATGGTGTTGTGCGAGCGTTTCAGTTTTTGGAGTTTCGCTTTTAGGTAGTTCATATTCACTTCCGAGATTTCCCAAGGCGACACGCTGTCGATGGCTTCGGGCAGGCGGAAGTTGCGGTGTAGCAGAATTTCGTCGTTCGCGTCGACCAGCATCACAGGTATGGTGTGGTTTCGTTCGATGATGCTAAGCAGGAAGTTGATTTGCGGGTCGGGCATACTTTCGCTGCCGTTCGACATTGACGCCAGTTGCTTGGTGGCGTCGGCCCAAATCTCCATTCGTTCACGTTCCTGAACAGCCAAATCGGTCACTAATCGGTTGCTGATGAAGAGAAACAAAGCCACGAGCAGCACCGAGACGGCAATGAATACCATCTTCCAGATTCTACGGGAATCGTATATGCTGCGCAGTTTCACCATACAAGAGTCGTGTCAGAGAGAGGGTTATCGGTTAGGCGTGGTCCACTTCTTGGTTTGGCTGCAGGCGATGTTGAGGCGTTGGTTGCCGCAGAATACTATAAAATCGCCTTTTTCGAGAATCCACTTGCCGTCGTAGCCCACAAACGCCAGGTCACTGCCCTTGATGGTGATGTCGACTGTGGCAGTTTCGCCAGGTTTGAGGCTCACTTTCTCGAAACCGCGCAAGCGCTTGTTGTCGGGCGTGAGGCTTGCCACCAAGTCGCGCGAGAACAGCAGTACGCTTTCTTGAGCGGCGCGAGTGCCGGAGTTTGTGACGTCGACGCTGAAGGTTATGCTGTCGTCGGCAGTGAATGTGGAGCGGCTGGCGCGCAGGTTGCTATAGCTGATGGGAGAGTAGCTCAACCCGTAGCCAAACGCCCATTGCACGTCCATCACGGCATCGTAGTTATAGTTGCCGTCCATCTGACCGATGTTTTCGCAAGGTTTGTAGTCGTAGGTGGCAATTGAGTTGATGAGGCGTGGATAGGTGAATGGCAGCTTGCCGCTGAAGTTGGCGTCGCCGGCAACGAGGTTGGCGAGAGCATCACCGCCATAGTTGCCTGGCAGCATGATGTGCACAACGGCATCAGCCAGCGGCACGATGTCGTTGATGATGCGTGGACGGCCTTCATTGAGCACCAGAATCAGGCGTTTGCCGGTGGCAGCCAAGGCTTTCACCAGATTGCGTTGCGCCAGCGAGAGAGTGAGGTCGGTGAGGTTGCCCGGAGTTTCGCAATAAGAGTTTTCGCCTATGCAAGCCACAATAACGTCGGCATCAGCGGCGGCTTTCACCGCCTTGTCGATTCCCGTAGTGTTTTCCTGCCACCACAGAGCGCCTTCGCCGGTGGCGTATGTCACGCCGGGTTCGTAGATGACGTTTTCGGCTCCGAATTTATTTGCAAATGCCTCGCGAATGGTGTTGTAAGCTCCGGCGTATTCGTCAGTCTTGTCGCCCTGCCATGAGTACGACCAGCCGCCGTTGAGGCAGCGCATCGAGTTGGCATTCGGACCCGTGATTAGTATCTTTTTGCCTTTGGCAAGCGGCAGTGCGTTGTCTTTGTTTTTCAGAAGCACCATCGATTCCTCGGCAGCACGGGTTGCCACTTGAGCATGCTCGTTGCAGGCAAATCGGGAGTAGCGTTTGATGTCCCAATAAGGGTTGTCGAACAGCCCTACGCGGAACTTGAGGCGCAGCACGCGTCGCACGGCGTCGTCGATTCGGCTCATCGGCACTTCGCCCTCCTCAACAAGTTCTTTGAGGTAGGTGCAGAAAGATAGCTCGTAAGGCACCATCGACATGTCGATGCCGGCGTTGATGGCAATTTTTATAGCCTCCTTTTTGTCGGCTGCGATATGGTCGCGGGTGCACAGGTTGTTGATGTCAGCCCAGTCGGTAACAATCATGCCGTCCCAGTTGAGGTCCTCCTTGAGCCAACCGGTGAGCAATTCGCGATTGGCATGGAAAGGCATACCGTTGTTCACGCCCGAGTTCACCATCAGCGTGAGTGCGCCGGCGCGCACAGCTTCGAGGAACGGGGTGAAATATTTTTCGCGCATGTCGATGTTCGACACCGACGAAGGGGTGCGGTCCTTGCCGCTCACGGGCACGCCGTAAGCCATATAGTGTTTGGCGCACGATGCTATGTGGAACTGGTCGATGTGGTTAGGGTCGTCGCCTTGGAAACCCTTCACGGCCTCGATAGCCATTTGAGCATTGACGTAGCAGTCCTCGCCGAAGCTCTCCCACATGCGCGACCAGCGCGGGTCGCGGCCGAGGTCCATCACCGGCGCGTAGGTCCAGGGGATGCAGCAGGCGCGGGTTTCGTAAGCCGAAATCTCGCAAGTGCGGCGCATGAGTTGGCGGTTGAACGTAGCCGCCATATTGATGCCTTGCGGAAATAGAGTGCCGTCGAGGGTGTAGGTGGTGCCGTGAATCTGGTCGACGCCGTAAATGCACGGAATGCCTATTTCTTTCATCGACTTGTCTTGAATCTGGCGTATGACGTCAGCCCAAACTTCCTTCTTCTGAGCCACGTTGAGCGGCACGTTGAGAATCGAGCCTACCTTGTATTTGCCAATCACCGTGTCGAGCACAGCCTTGCTGAACTTCAGCGGAGTAGCGCTCTTGTAGTCGGTGAGCACGTCGATGGTGATTTCGCACATCTGACCGATTTTTTCGTCGAGCGTCATTCTTTGCATGATTGCATCGATTTTCTTTTCGATTGCCGCATCGGTTGCAATGGCAGGTTTAACTTGCGCCTGAATGGGGTTTTGACAAATCATAAATGATAGAACAGTGATAAAAAATAATAAGCGGTTCATGTCGCGTTTTTTGAGAGGTTTATATTGTGCTGCTCGAAGTTTGTGCAGCACTATTTTGAGAATAAAGGTAGCTATAATTATTGTATAACAATCGTTTTTACGCCACAAAATACTCCCATTGTCAAAAAAACGGCAATAATCTGCAAAAATTGTATCATTTTATTGCTGTTTTTTCATCGCTTTTTTGTGTGATTCGGGCTGATTATATGTTGGTGGTTTGGTGATGTTTGTGTATATTTGCAGCGAAAGTCGTTTGAAAAAGTGGCGATTTCTCGGAAAAGTCGTTTGAAAAAGTGGCGATTTTGTGAAAAAGTCGTTTGAAAAAGTGGCGATTTTGTGAAAAAGTCGTTTGAAAAAGTGGCGATTTCTTGAAAAAGTCACTTGAAAAAGTGACGATTTCTTGAAAAACTCCCTTAAAAAGTGGCATAAAAACAGAACAAAGGCATGAAAATACTGAGAAGAAAAATTGAGACTACGCTTGAAGAATGGAAGCGCTCTGCTAACAAGAAGCCATTAGTGATAAAGGGTTGCAGGCAATGCGGAAAGACATATTCGGTGAAAGAATTTGCTTATTCGCATTACAAGCATGTGGCATATGTCAATTTTATGGAGCGTGACGATTATGCATCGGCATTCAAAAAATCGCGTCGTGTTGACGATATCCTGCTCAACCTAACGGCATTGATAGACGAGTCTGTTAAGTTTGAGCCAGGAAAGACGTGCCTGATTCTTGACGAAATACAGGAATGTGCTGAGGCACGTGCCTCACTGAAATTTTTCAAACTTGATGGGCGCTTTGATGTTATAGCAACAGGGTCGTTGCTGGGTGTAAAGGGCTATGGTAATTCGAAAGCTTCGATACCCGTAGGCTACGAAGAGATTATCAACATGTACCCGCTCGATTTTGAGGAGTTCCTATGGGCGAATGGAATTCAAGAAATTGTTATTGATAAATTGAGGGAATGCCTTGAATTGCACGAACCTGTGCCCGAGGCAATACACGGCCGTATGCGCGAGATGATTTTGCATTATATCATAGTGGGCGGTATGCCGGAAGCTGTGAGTGCCTTTATTGCCACAAATAATCTTCAATCAGTGCTGAAAATACAACGAAGCATTGTTGACCAATATAAAGACGATATGCTAAAATATGCATCGGCTTATGACAAATCGCGCATTCGCGAGTGCTTCGAGTCGATTCCAAAACAATTGTCGAAGGAAAACAAAAAGTTTCAGTATTCATTGGTGAGAAAAGGAGGTAAGGCGGCGCAATACTCCGGCAGTTTGCAATGGATTGAAGATGCCGGAATAATAGTGAGATGCCGAAATCTGAGCATAACGGAGTTGCCATTGGATGGCAATGCCATTGAAGATGTGTATAAAGTGTATATGGCTGACACGGGGCTGTTTACTTCGATGCTTGAGGATGGAACACAAGCCGACATCCTGCAGGGCAACTTGTATGGTTACAAAGGAGCTATATTTGAGAATCTCATAGCTGATATTTTCACTAAAATGCAACGTAAGTTGTATTACTATAGGAAAGACTCGGGGCTTGAGGTCGACTTTGTGATTCGATATAAAGGTGAATGTACGCTTGTTGAGGTTAAAGCGTCGAGTGGGAATGTGAAAAGCACAAAAACCATACTCGCCCATCCCGAAAAATATCATGTTGGCCATGCCATAAAACTTGGCGATATGAACATAGGGCAAACGGGGGGAATCGTCACCATGCCGCTATATATGGCATTTTTGCTGACCCAAGTGTGATTTATGGTTTGAAGATATGGTGGGCTTGGGCGTCGTTGAGCACCCATTGCGCCACGCTGTTGGTGGTGTTGGCGCCTATTATCACGTCGGCGGCTTGTTTCACCTCGGGAAATGCGTTTTCCACCGCCACGCTGCAATGGGCAATCTGCATCATTGGCAGGTCGTTGCGGTTGTCGCCGAACACCACGATGCGGTTGGCTCCGATTTGGTTGGCGAGGGTGCGAATTGCCGATGCCTTGGTGGTGCCGTGCGAATACACTTCGAGGATGCCCATCGCGGGGTCGAAGATGTCGTGATAGCACACCGGCGAGCATTGCACTTCTTGCACGATGTGGGTATACACCTGCTTGAGCAGGTCGTAGCGGTCGATTGAGAATATAATCATTGCCTCGTCGTCAGCCGAGCCATATCCGTTGCCCAGCACAAAGCGTTTGAGCGGTGTGTGGCTGCGAGGGTCGACAAACTCGCGCTCGGCAGCCGACAGTTGTGCACTGTGGTAGGCTTCGATGATGCCGCCATGGTGGCGATAGACAAACGGACGTGCGCCGTGGCGCTCGTAGATGCCCACAATCTGGCGTATTTCGGTTTCGCCTATGGTGCGCACATTCTCGTAGGCGCTTCTGACGGGGTTCCACATGGCAGCGCCCGCCATCGCAATCATTGGCAGTTGCATGTGTATGTTTTGCATCAGCGGCACGATGGTGGCAGGAGTGCGCGCCGTGGCGCAGGTGAATTGTGCGCCAAAACGCTCGATGGCTTCGTTGAGCATGGCTGCGCTCTCAGCCGACACCTGCGAGTGCTCGTTGAGCAGGGTGCCGTCGAGGTCGCTCACATATAGTGTTGAAATGGGCGAGTTATTGTTCATTATCGACGCGTATATATTAATAATGTATTTTGCCTTAGCTGCGTAAAAGTCGTTGCAAAGATACGCAAAAATAGCCATTTGCCATAATCAAGGGCGGTTTGGTGGGGCAAAAGAGGGGGGTTGATGTGGCTAAAAAAGCGCATAAAACGAGGTTAAAAGCAGAAAAATGAACAGAAATGTTTGATAATTAGCACTAATGTTTGTAACTTTGCAGCGATTTAACGAAAAAATTTTGGCAAAACTCGCTACATTCTGTATCCCCTTGAGGGGCGTAAAACAAGGAACGGACAATTATGAGTTCCTGCTTGACGATGAATTTTTCCGCGAAATGGAAAGCATCGACATACTTGGTGGTGCGGTTAAGGCGAGCCTTGCTGTGCGTCGCGCCAATGAGGCAAATTATTTCAGCATTCATTGCCAGGGCACGATACAGATAGTTTGCGACCGCTGCCTTGAGCCTATGGACTACGCAGTGGAAGCCGACTATGATTTGGCAGTTAAATACGGCGATGAATACGACGACAGCAAAGATGGCGTGCTCATCGTGCCGGAGAGCGACAACGTGCTTGACGTGGCACCGATTGTCTACGATACGGTAGCGCTGTGCATACCATTGCAGCATGTTCATGCCGAGGGCGAATGCGACGAGGCAACGTGGCAGGCGCTGCAGGCACACACGGCACACGGCATCGACGACGACGAATCGGAGGAGTATGGCAGCTATGCCGACGATGATTCTGCCGCCAGCGATATTGACAACGAAACAAACATCGACCCGCGTTGGGCGGAGCTGATGAAATTAAAAGATAACAAATTAAAAAACAAATAACAAGAAAATGGCACATCCTAAACGAAAACAATCGAAGACTCGCACAGCCAAGAGAAGAACTCACGACAAGGCTGTAGCTCCTACTTTGGCAATCTGCCCAAACTGCGGCGCATGGCACGTTTCACACACCGTATGTCCAGAATGTGGTTATTATAGAGGCCAAATCGCTATCGAGAAAGATGCTGCGGTTTAATAAAAAGCTTATTAAATCTTAACATTATTTCCCTGATAGAGAAAAATAAAAAATCCATATATCCTAAATAACAAAATGCCTCGAGCAATCGGACATTACATTTAGGATATGATTTTCTTTTTTATAGATTCAAACCTAACAATATGCTGAATGCTAAAATAACCGGAATAGCATCGTATATTCCTGACTACATTCTCACCAACGATGAGTTGGCTACTATGGTGGACACCAACGACGAGTGGATTACCACCCGCGTGGGCATTAAGGAGCGCCGTGTGCTCAAGGGCGACGAACAGGGCAGCTCGGTGATGGGCACAAAAGCAATCAACAAGTTGCTTGCCGAAACCGGAGTTAAGCCCGAAGAAATCGACCTCCTGATTTGCGCAACCACCAACCCCGACTATCGCTTCCCGTCGACTGCTTCAATCATGATTGGTAACTGCGGACTTGTGAACTGCTACGGTTTCGACGTTCAAGCCGCTTGCGCCGGTTTCATCGTCACCTTGCAACAGGCTGCTGCCTATGTGCGTAGCGGCATGTACAAAAAGGTGATTGTGTGCGCAGCCGAACAGATGACAAGCATGACCAACTATAACGACCGCACCACCTGCCCATTGTTTGGCGATGCTGCTGCCGCTGTGCTTGTTGAGCCAACCGAAGAGGAAGGCATTGGTGTGATGGACGGTGTGTTCCACGTTGAAGCCGACCACGAACATTTGGTGATGAAGGCTGGCGGCTCGGCTCGTCCGGCTTCGCACGAAACTGTCGATGCTCAAGAGCACTTCGTTTATCAAGAAGGTCGTGCCGTGTATAAGCACGCCGTAACCGACATGCTCACCTCGAGTCAAGATATACTCACTCGCAACAACCTCGACATCAAGGATGTGAAATATTTCATTCCTCACCAAGCCAACTTGCGCATCATCGAGGCTGTTGGACAGCGTCTTGGCATAACTGACGAACAAGTGCTTGTGAACATACAGTATCGTGGCAACACAAGTGGTGCTTCGATTCCTTTGTGCATGGACGAAAACAAGCATAAGTTCAAGAAGGGCGATAAGATTCTCCTCACAGCATTCGGCGCAGGTTTCACCTGGGGCGCAATGTATATTGTTTGGGGATATTGATTTGGTCCACTAAAAAACGCTGACACAAAAAAAGAGCTGGCATCAACATTCACCACGTTGAGAGGCACATTGCCCCGGGCATCACTAAGCAGCGATGCGGGGCGTGACATCAACAATGGCGAAACGGAGAGAAGATGCTTTGCTGCTTTTTCGGAAAAATAATCAACAAAAAATGCATCATCTCGGCAATAACTGACTGATGCGTTTTTTGTGCGTTATATAGGGTTGGGCAGAGCTCTGCCGGCATGGCATCCAAGCCGTGTGTAGAAGAACGCTCAACCTGCAACATGATGATTTAATATCGGTTTTATTCTTTTTAATCAAAAAAACAGCTTCGCACCGAAGCAACAAGGAGATTGTGTTATGGCACATAAAGCAGGTTTTGTGAACATTGTTGGCAACCCCAATGTGGGCAAATCAACCCTGATGAACCTATTGGTGGGCGAACGAATGTCGATTATCACCTCGAAGGCGCAAACCACGCGCCACCGCATCACGGGCATTGTCAACACCGACGACTATCAGATTGTGTTTGGCGACACCCCCGGGGTGCTCAGCCCAAAATACAAGATGCAGGAAGCCATGCTCGACTTCTCGCTTGAGGCGCTAATCGATGCCGACATACTGCTGTATGTGACCGACGTGATTGAGTCGCCCACCAAAAACCAGGCCTTCCTCGACAAGGTGGCGCGCGAAAAGATTCCTGTGATTTTGATTATCAATAAAATCGATTTGCTCAAAGGTCAGGACGACCTGCTTGCGATTATCGACCGCTGGAAAGGCTTGTTGCCCAATGCCGAGGTGTTCCCCACGTCGGCAAAGGAAAACTTCAACGTCGACAACCTGCTGCGCCGTGTGGTGGAGCTGTTGCCCGACTCGCCGCCTTACTTCGGCAAGGATGCCCTTACCGACAAGCCGGCACGCTTCTTTGTCACCGAAATCATTCGCGAGAAGATTCTGCTTAACTACGACAAAGAAGTGCCATACGCCACCCAGGTGATTGTTGAAAAATTCGACGAGAGCGACACCAACATTCACATCATGGCGGTAATCTACGTGGAGCGAGACAGCCAGAAAGGCATTATCATCGGTCAAGGCGGAAAAAAGCTGAAGCGATTGGGCATCGATGCCCGCAAGGACATTGAGACATTCTTCGGCAAGCACATCTACCTGGAAATGTTTGTTAAGGTGGAAAACGACTGGCGAAACCGCGATAACAAGCTCCGCGAATTTGGCTACATCGATTGATTGCCGCCGCATGCCTCTGAGGCGCTCATGGCTGCGTTGCCTCGTGGATGGGCTGCAATTGACCAATGTGGATACTGAATGATTTTTTTAACCCTCTAACACAAAGAAAGGAACCTTTCAAGAATGGGAAAATTAGTTGCCATTGTAGGCCGCCCCAATGTGGGCAAATCAACCCTCTTTAATCGTCTCACCGAAACGCGTGCCGCTATCGTTAACGACACGTCGGGCACCACTCGCGACCGCCAGTACGGCAAAGTGCAGTGGAACGGTGAGGAATTCTCAATCGTCGACACCGGCGGTTGGGTGGTGAATAGCGAAGACATCTTCGAAGAAGAAATCAATAAGCAGGTTGCGCTTGCCATTGAAGAAGCCGATGTGATTCTCTTTATGGTGGACATCAAAAACGGCGTGACCGACCTCGACGACCACGTGGCTGACATTCTGCGCCGCTGCAAGAAGCCGGTGATTTTGGTCACCAACAAAGCCGACAACAACGAGGGCGTGTATGCTGCTGCCGAATTCTATTCGCTCGGATTGGGCGACCCGATGTCGGTGTCGGCAATCAACGGTTCCGGAACGGGCGATTTGCTCGACGAGGTGCTGCGCCTGATGCCGCAAGCCGCTCAGGAGGAGCAGACTGAGGACATTCCGCGCTTTGCCATTGTAGGACGTCCGAATGCCGGCAAATCGTCGATTATCAACGCCTTCATAGGCGAAGAACGCAACATCGTCACCGACATTGCCGGAACCACTCGCGACAGCATCTACACGCGTTTCAACAAGTTCGGATTCGACTTCTACCTCGTCGACACCGCCGGCATTCGCAAAAAGGCGAAGGTGAACGAGGACATTGAATACTATTCGGTGATTCGAAGCATCCGCGCCATCGAAAACTCCGACGTGTGCGTGCTCATGATTGATGCCACCCGAGGCATCGAAGGTCAGGACGCCAACATCTTCTCGCTCATACAAAAGAATAAGAAGGGCTTGGTGGTGTGCGTCAACAAGTGGGACCTCGTGACCGACAAGAGCCAGGAGGCTATTCGCACTATGGAGAACGCCATCCGCAGCCGTTTTGCTCCGTTCACCGACTTCCCCATCATCTTCGGCTCGGCACTCACCAAGCAACGCATCTACAAGGTGCTCGAAACCGCTGTGCAGGTGTATAACAACCGCAAGCGTGTGGTGCCCACATCTAAGCTCAACAATGTGATGCAGGAAGCCATTGCCGCCTATCCACCGCCATCAAACAAGGGTAAGTTTGTGAAGATTAAGTACATCACTATGCTCAAGGAGTCGGTGGTGCCAACTTTCATCTTCTTCTGCAACCTGCCACAGTGGGTAAAGGACCCATATAAGCGTTATCTTGAAAACAAGATTCGCGAGAACTGGGAGTTTACAGGCACGCCAATCAACATCTTCATGCGCGAAAAGTGATGCGTTGATTGCAAGCATATCAAGGTACGGGCACAAATCGTAATGGTTGGCGCCCGTATTTTTTTGCATAATAACCGTTCATAGAATTGCCCAAATGCTCAAATGTCGGTGCCTGGCACGGCTTGTGGAAAATTAATTTGCTTTTTTAAAGGTTTTGCATTAGATTTGCGTAGGAATAATTTTTTTGCAATACAAAAGAGAGATATCAGCCAATGAGTCATTTAGCCACACCGGTTGTCGATGCTACGGCGCCTTATCGCAAGGTGCTGATAGTGCGTTTTTCGCTGTTGGGCGATGTGGCTATGACCATACCGGTTGTCTACTCGGTGTGCGCGGCGCATCCTTCCACGCAGTTTGTGATTGTTACTCAGCAGGTGGCGTCGACGCTGTTCTTTAATGCTCCAAATAATCTTAGCGTGGTGGCAGTTGACCATCACGAGGCATATCGCGGCTGCAACGGCATGCTGCGGTTGGCTGAGCGGCTGGCTCGAGAGCAGCAGCCTGATGCCATGATTGACCTTCAGGGCGACCGCCGTTCGTGGTTGCTGGGCATGGCAATGAGGCTGCGCGGCTGCAAGGTGAAGCGCATCGACATGGGCAATAAGGGCAAACAAGCCCTCACGCGCCGTCGCAATAAGCGCATGTTTCCGTTGCGCACGTCGCTCGACCGCTATCGCGAGGTGTTCCGTCGAATGGGCTTTGCTTTCGAGGAAACTTTCACGTCGATTTTCGACGGCGGCAAGGGCGATGCGAAGGCGTTTGCACACATTGTGGGCGCGAAAGCTCCCGGCGAGCGCTGGATTGCCGTGGCGCCATATGCCAAGTGGGCTGGCAAAATCTATCCAATTCATCTCATGGAAAAGGTGCTCGACACCATTGCCGGCTGGCAGGGTGTGAAGCTGTTCTTCTTTGGGCAAGGCGACGAAGAACGCAGTCAGTTCGACAAATGGGTGAAGAAATATCGTAACGCCGTGTCGTTGGGCGAAAAACGCAACGGATTTCCCGTAGAGTTGGCGCTGCTGAGCCACTGCGACGTGATGCTGTCGATGGACAGCATGAACATGCATCTGGCGTCGCTGGTGCGAGTGCCGGTGGTGTCGGTATGGGGAGCGTCGCATCCTTATTGTGGTTTTATGGGATGGAAGCAGCGCGACGATTTGGTGGTGCAGCTCAATATGGCGTGCCGTCCGTGCTCGCTCTTTGGCGACAAGCGATGCTATTATAACGACTTCTTCTGTCTGACAGGCATTCAGCCTCAAATGATTGTAACAACGCTGAAACGTGTTCTTGACGAGAAAGCATAGCTATTGCACTATTTGTTAGGACTTTTCAGCTCCGTTTTCAGTTCTTCTTTTTACATTACGACAGGTTGTTTGTTCTAAATTTTATCTTTTTGAAAATTTGTCGAAATTCTTTTATCGTTGAATATCAAATAGATAAAATATTATTAGGGCGTGTAAATGTTAAATAATATCTTAATGTTAATTAAATGACTATTAAAGAAGAGAAAACATATTGCAATATTATTTTTCTGTATTACCTTTGTGACATCAAACTATGTTTCAAATATTTAGGCCTGCGTGATGCAGTACGAAAATATTAAGATATTCATAATTAGGTCATATAAATTAAAAGCACTTAATCTTAGTTTTTTTACAGAAGACACTAAGGAATAATGGCGGTGAATGATTCATCGCCATTTTTCATTGTTATTGTAAATAATCGGATGCCTGCAACAGCCAGTTGCGTGGCAAAATCGTGTCGTTGAATATGGGTTGAATGTGAACAGCCTGAAAAGGGTGCAACCGTCAGGCTTTTTTGCGCATAAAGCGGCCGAAGGCGTAGTTGAGCACCTCGCGCTGAATGTCGCCGCCGATGGCTGCGTTCATTGCCAGATATAGGGTGCCGCCCACGGCAATCTGCGCCGGCAAAAGCAGCCAAGCGTCGAAGATGAACAGTTCGAGCATTTTTGCCACAAACACTGCCATGGCAGCCATGAGGGCGTACACCACGGTTTCGCCTACGAGTTTGAGTGCGCTGTAGCCGATGGTGCGCTTCACAAGCACCACGTTATAGGCATAGCAGATTATTCCGGCAACCACTTGACCAATCACCAGCCATGTTATGCCATAGGGCACAGTCACCACTATGGCAGCCACCAGAATGGCGTTCTTCACCACCTCGCTGAACACTAATCGCTTGGCGTCGCCCACGGCGAGGATGAAGTTATAATAGACGGCGGCCATAACGGTGAATATTCCGCGCAGGGCAAGCAGTTGAAACAGCACTATGGCGTTGTCCCATTTGTTGCCGAAAAGCACATGAAAGATGTGAGGCGCGGTGAGCAGCAGCAGCGCCATGCTGGGCAGCACCATGTAGGCCGACAGGCGGTTGGTTTTCGACACCATGCGGTGCAGCCGCTCGCGGTCGTCCTGCACGCTGCTGAGCACCGGCAGAAAAGTGGTGTTGAGAATCGACGACAGCGAAGCCACGCCCATTTTGCTCCATTTGTCGGCTTGGGTGTAGCAGCCCAGTTGCGTGAGGTTGTAGAATGTGCCTATAATGAACGAATAGATGTTTTGCGAAGCGATGTTGAGCAGGCTGCCGGTCATCACACCGGCTCCTACCTTGAAGATTGAGCGCAGCGACTGCAGGCTGAACTGCATGGTCGGGCGCCAGTGCGTGCAGCACCACAAGATGATGCTTTTCACGGCAGCCAGCGACACCGATTGCCACACTATCGCCCATGCGCCGTAGCCGTCGACGGCAAGCCAGATGCCAATGCCGCCGCTAATCACCAGCCCAATGACATTGCTCAGCGCCACCAGCCGCACATTCATTTGCTTGATGAGGCGGTTGGTTTGCACTATTGCCGTGCTGTTGAGAATGAAGGTGAGGAACATCACGCGGCTGAGCGGCACCAGGCGTCCATCGGCGTGGAACAGGAGGTCGATGAGCGGAGCGGCAAACCACAGGATGGCATAGAGCGCGATGCTCACGCCCAAGTTGAACCAAAACACAGTGCTGTAGTCGAGCGTGGTGGGCTGTTTGCGCTGGACGAGCGCGTTGGAGAATCCACTGTCGACAAACAGTACCGCAAATGCTTGAAACACCAATATTGCACCCACCAGCCCAAAGTCCTCTTGCGACACTATGTTGGCAAGCACAATGCCGGTGACAGCATACAGCACTTGCTCGGCCAGTTTGTTGATGCTGTTCCACTTGAGCGTGCGTGCCGTCTTCAGCTTCAGCGACGTTTGCTCGTCGGTGTCGGGTGTGTGGGCGTTGGGCATGTGAATATTTCTCGTTGCTGTTGTTAATGGCTTATATTGTGAACCAAATGCGTGCTTAGATTGTTGTTAATTAAAAAAAGAGGACAGACATCTAAAAAATACAACGCATTTCTGTTAAGTTTCAATATCTCTCTCGGGTGGGGCTGAATGAAAGATGGGCTGTGACAGCCTGTTCACAATAAGCCTCACTTTCTTTTTAGTGTGACGAAGCTGTAGGCGTAGGGGTTTCGCTCGTCGCTCGGGTGATGCTCGCAGTCAACTTCGGTCCACTCGTCGGCATTGATGGCAGGGAAAAACACATCGGCATCGGGGAAGCTGGCATGCAAAGCGGTGAGATGCAGCGTGTCCACAAGGTGGATGGTGGCGGCATAGAGCTGGGCGCCGCCAATCACGAATCGCTCGCCGGGCATCGATGCGCGTTCAAGGGCTTCGTCGATGCTGTGGCACACCACGGCGCCCTCAGCCACAAAATCGGTGTTGCGGCTCACCACAATGTTTTCGCGTCCGGGCAGAGCGCCCTTAGGCAGCGACTCAAACGTGCGTCGGCCCATAATGATGGTGTGCCCCATGGTGATTTGCTTGAAGTGCTTCAAGTCGGCAGGCAGGTGGCACAGCAGGTCGTTATTCTTGCCGATGGCTCCGTTTTCGGCTATCACCACGATTGCTGATAGTGACATATAATTCAGTGAATTGTGGGGTGATTAATGACAAATGTTGATTGAACAATTCTGCGAGGCATCACACAGCCACCACGCCTTTTATTGGCGGGTAGGGGTCGTAGTCCTCGAGCTTAAAGTCGTCGTAGCGGAAGTCGAAGATGCTTTTCACATCGGGGTTGAGCACCATACGCGGCAATTGGCGCGGGGTGCGTTGCAGCTGCTCATTCACTTGGTCGAAGTGGTTGCTGTAGATGTGCGCATCGCCCAGCGTGTGTATGTATTCGCCCGGTTCGAGCCCCGTCACCTGAGCCACCATTAGCAGCAGCAGGGCATAGGAGGCTATGTTGAACGGCACGCCCAGGAAGATGTCGCCGCTGCGCTGATAGAGCTGCAGGCTCAGTTTGCCGTCGGCAACATAAAACTGAAACAGCGTGTGGCATGGCGGCAAAGCCATCTGCGGCACCTGTGCCACGTTCCATGCGCTCACAATCAGGCGGCGGCTGTCGGGGTTGTGCTTGATTTGCTCAATAACGTCAGATATTTGGTCGATGTGACCGCCGTCGTAGTCGGGCCACGACCGCCATTGGTAGCCGTAGATGGGTCCAAGTTCGCCGTCGTCGGCAGCCCATTCGTTCCAGATGCGCACGCCGTTCTCCTGAAGGTAGTGAACATTTGTGGAGCCTTGCAGAAACCACAACAGCTCGTGAATAATCGATTTCAGGTGAACCTTTTTGGTGGTGAGCAGCGGAAATCCGTCAGCCATGTTGAAGCGCATTTGATAACCAAAAACGCTCTTGGTGCCAGTGCCGGTGCGGTCGCCCTTGAACACGCCGTTGTCAAGCACATGTTTCACCAATTCGAGGTATTGTTTCATTTGCGATTGTTGATTTTCGTTTGATTATAGATTGCAAATTTACTCATAAATTTCAAAAATCCCATATAAATCTGTATCTTTGCATTGATTGCTGCGCTATTTTTGCTAACGCACAGCTATTTACCATTTAAACGAATTTATTATGGCTACGAAATATTGGGTTAACATCGACGGCATACAAAGCGGACCGATTTCGCGCGACGAATTGGCAAATATTGATTTCAATCCCGAGGTGACTTATGTGTGGCACGAGGAGCTTGACGACTGGCAGCGAATCGACCGCTTGAGTGAGTTTGCCGACATTGTCGCCGCCAAGCAAAAGGCGGCAGCTGAGAGCGCAGAGCAATCGGAGGACTCGGAGCAATCGGAGCACTTGGAGGAATCGACGAACTCGGAGCATTTGGTTACTCCGCCACCGGTGCCGCAACCTGCTATGTCACAGCCACCAATGCCGCAACCACCGGTAGCACAACCGCCAATGCCGCAGCCGCCGGTAGCGCCCGAGGCTGAGGCACCCACCAACCTCGTTTGGGCGGTGATTGTCACTGTGATGTGTTGCCAGATTACGGGCGTGATTGCCATCGTTTATGGTGTGATGACCTCATCTGCCAACTCGGCAGGCAACTATGAGAAAGCCCGCCGTTACAGCGACATCGCTCAGATTTGGGTTATGGTGTCGATAGTTCTGGGGCTTATATATATGCCAATTGCACTTTTGATGATGATGCTATGACATCGTTGCATAAACTCGTGTGGGTGTGCGCCGGCTTGATGGCGCTGGGCATAATTGTTATATATTTGATTTTCGACCCTACGCAAAGCGATTTGTTCCCTAAATGTCCGTTTATGATGCTCACCGGGCTTAAATGCCCCGGCTGCGGCTCGCAACGCGTAATTCACGCGCTGCTCAATGGCGATGTGGCTGCGGCTTGGCATCACAATGCTTTCATGGTGGCTATGCTGCCTCTGATTGTGCTGTATTTGCTGAGCGAAATTTTCCGCACACGCTTCAACGGGCTGTATCGGGTGCTCAATTCCATCTGGGCGGTGGGCGCGGTGTTTGTCGTGGTGATGCTTTGGTGGATTCTGCGCAACGTGTTTGGCTGGTGACACGCCAGCATCTCACCCAGCCAGCCGAAGACCATTAAGCGCTATCAAAACAGACGGCTTATAGCTTATAGGATAAAATACAAAAATCCTATAATAAATAAAAATCCGATTATCGCGGCGCATCCATTAGCAATTTTATCCTCAGAGCTGTTTGCTGAATTATTACGCAACTGATTCCAACGGTTGTGTATCTTTTTCACGCGCCGCTTTGCTGCTTCGTTTTGCTTGTTGCGATTGGATTTTTGCAGCTGTTGTTTCTGCTGCTGTTTTTTTCGCTGAGCCTTGGCTTTGGTTTTATTCTGGGCTGAAGCGTTGTTTTGAGCCTTTTGTGAATTTCGAGCCGATGCGGTAGCACCCAGTGCAGCACCGATGTAGAGCCAATGGCTGTTGTTGTGGCTGTCAGCCTCGTTGCGGTGATTGTCGGCGTCGTAGTCCTCTGCGTAATCCTCGGTGTAGCCATCGTCGCAGGCTTCGTCGTAACCGTCTCCGTAACCGTCATAGTATTCGTCATCGAATAGGTCGTCGTATCCCTCAGCAGCGTAGCGGTCGGCATAGTCGTCTTCGAATTCTTCGCTGTCGTCGTAGTAAATGTCATCGTCGTCTTCCATAACAATTGCGGTTTTTAGGTTTCTGTTGCAAAGAAAACCCGGAGATAGGCAAAAATCAATTACATTTTTGTTTAAAAAAGTTAAAACGATGAATTCGGTTGTGATTCACTTTATTGGCATGCCGAAGTGTGGGCGCATAATACTATTCGATTTTTCCGGTTAGATGTTCAAAATGTCGGTATGATATTGAATACTCCGGAAATTATTGCTAATTTCGCAAATTAAAAGCAATTTCGTCAATGAAGATAGGCAACATCGATTTAGGCAATCGTCCCGTGATGCTGGCTCCGATGGAGGACGTCACCGACCCGTCGTTCAGGCTGATATGCCGTGAACAGGGGGCTGACATGGTGTACACCGAGTTTGTGTCGGCTGATGCGCTGATTCGCAACGTGAACAGCACCACCCGCAAGCTGTGCATACAGGCAGGCGAACGCCCGGCGGCAATTCAGATTTACGGACGCGACGTCGACTCGATGGTTGAGGCTGCAAAGATTGCTGAGGCTGCCGGACCCGACATCCTCGACATCAACTTTGGTTGCCCGGTGAAGAAGGTGGCTCGCAAAGGTGCCGGCTCGGGCATGCTGCGCAATGTGCCGCTGCTGCTCGAAATCACTGCTGCTGTGGTGAAGGCTGTGAAAATTCCAGTGACGGTGAAAACCCGTTTGGGATGGGATTGCGAGAACCTGATTATCACCACGCTTGCCGAGCAGCTGCAGGACTGCGGCATTCAGGCACTCACCATACACGGCAGAACTCGCTCGCAGATGTATACCGGCGAAGCCGACTGGACGCTCATCGGCGAGGTGAAGAACAACCCGCGCATTCACATCCCCATCATTGGCAACGGCGACATCACCACTCCGCAGAAACTTGCCGAATACTATGACCGCTACGGCGTTGACGGCGTGATGGTGGGACGTGCTTCAATCGGATGCCCGTGGATTTTCCGCGAGATGAAGTATTTTCTGGCTCACGGCGAGCCAATTGAGCCCATCAGCCCGCACGAAAAAATGCTGCTGTTGCGCCGACAAATCAACGAGAGCATCGACCGAATCGACGAGTATCGAGGCATCTTGCACATACGCCGCCACCTTGCCGCCACGCCTCTGTTCAAGGGAATCCCAAATTTCCGCGACACGCGTGTGGCTATGCTGCAAGCCAACACCTACGCCGAGCTTAACGAGATTCTTAACCATATTGAAAACAATATTCTTACCAAATAAACTGTAAACTTTTGCGACTATGAAACGATATGCTTTTGCTTGCCTGATGCTTTTGCTTGCCACCATCACTGTGGCTGCTCAGGCACGACGCTACGAGATGGATATGGGACAATATAACAACGTGCGTGTGCTCAACCACATCGACGTCGACATTGTTTGCAACAGCGACTCTGCCGGCAAGGTGGTGTTCTTTGCCGACGACAAGGCTGTGCCTCGCATCATCTTCAGCAACAACTCAAAAGGTAAACTCACCGTGCAGACCGACAACACCATCGACGTGATTCAGCTGCCCAAGGTGACCATATATGTGGGCGAACTCGCTCAGGTTGAAAATGCCAGCGACAGCACCGTCACCGTCATTGCCAACGACGTGAAGGTGTTCGACTTCAAAGCAAAGACGTCGGGCAACGGCCGCATAGTGGCTCGCGGCATCAACGCCACGATGGTTGACATTGCAGTGAGCACCGGACACGGACAAATCACCGCCGAAGGCAAGTGCCAGAAGCTGAGCGTGAGCAATGTGGGCACCGGCGAAATTAACGCCTACGGGCTGCAAGCCGTCGACGTGAAATGCAAAATCATCGGCACCGGCTCAGTGTCGTGCCGAGTGGACGGCGGCAAACTAAGCCTCAATGGAGCCGGCACCGGCAAGCTATACTACAAAGGCAAGCCATCTGACGTCAGCGTCAAGCGCATGGGCTCGCTCAAAGCCATCCCCGTCGACGAGCAATAACCCCCCCTCGATTCGTACGTTGAACCTATCATACCCTCGCCATAGCCGTCGCTCTTAAAGCGATGGCTTTGTCGGGCTTACTCCTTGGGGAGGGTGGTGACTGGGCAAATGCGATATTTGTAGTATTGCGCTTCGTGTTCGAAGTGGATTCGATGAGTCAGTGGCTCCGGCATTGATGGACTCTTAATTTCTCGCCCTATTTAATCACATTTTATTAAAAAGACAGAATTATATGAGTAATTTGCAACCATTTTTGCATCATTTATTACTATCTTTGCAAAAAGAAGAATTAATATGACCATACAATTCTCGCAAACAAATATTTAAATCTATATAATTATGTTAGCAAAATTACCATTTTTATTCAAACAATCGGCATGGCTATTAGCCTTGTTGATTATAACCTCGGCTCTGCCCGCTCGTGCCCAGAGTGAAGCGGAAATGCAGGAGTGGCAGTTCAACTTCGAATACAGCGATGACCTAAACGGTTACATAATAAGCCCTGACAAGAATAACGGCTTTACGTGGGATGGTTCAGAAATTAGCTCTCTCTATATTCCGTCAACACGCCTACAGGATGGCAAGCCTGTAGTAGCCTTGTCCGGATTTCAATCACTCAAATATCTTGAAATTATTGAGTTCGAGTCCCCATGCCAGGTGAAATACATCTGCGATAATTGCTTCAAATATTGTACATCACTTGGATGTAATGAAGGACTCACCCTTCCCGAAACAGTCGAAACCATCGGACATTATGCTTTCTATGAATGTACCAGACTCCAAAGTATTAACCTGGGCAGCAACCTTAGAAATATTGGTATTTCCGCCTTTGAGAAGTGTACATCGCTCGAGTCAATTACATTGCCAAAAAGTTTGAAAGTAC
>JBJECZ010000122.1:0-25246 GCA_051871555.1 Muribaculaceae bacterium
GAACCAGAATCCGACGTGCTACCATTACACCACTAGGCAATGTTGCTTTTGTTTTGCGAGTGCAAAGTTAACGATATTTTTTATTATAAACAATGCTATCCGTGAAAAAATAAGAAATTTTCTTATATAAATTTGCTAAATGGTGATGAGCGTTGCATAAAACAATGCTGATATTTTGGGCTGCAACGCGAAACTGTCTGCTAATTTATGATTCTGAAACTGCTCGGCGATGCGCCGGCAATCTTGTCTCCGCAGAAATATACGTTCCACGAGTCCTTAGCATATCCGTCGCCAATCAATTGAAAACTGCTTGGCGATGCGCCGGCAATCTTGTCTCCGCAGAAATATACGTTCGATGAGTCTTTAGCGTATCCGTCGCCAATCAATTGAAAACTGCTCGGCGATGCGCCGGCAACTTTATGCGCACAGAAATACACGTTCCATGAGTCTTTTGAGTAGCAGTCGCCAAGGATTCGGAAACTGCTTGCCGATGCACCTGAAATTAATACTCCGTTGAAAAAGACGTTGTTGTTGGAAATATAGTAGCGTGATTTGAGTTGAAATCTTGAACATTTATCCGCTTTATCAAATCTGTTTTGTGCATTCGCGCACATTGCTGTTGAAAACATTGAGGCAACCGCCAGAATGAAATAGATAATTGGTTTCATATATGTTGAGCTAAGTAAAAAATGCTAATATGTCATTCGGGGAGAGCCGATTTGATGGCATCGTAGCTTTGCTGCATAATGGCTTCCATGTCGTTTGATGGCTCTATGGGGTGGTGGATGGTGAGAGTTATTTTGCCGGGATTGATTGAATGAGCTTTTTTTGACATGATGTTGAACGAGCCGTCGATGGTGACAGGCACAATGGGGCGGTTGAAGTCGGTGGCGAGCTTAAAGGCACCGCGCTTGAAGCGTTGCAATTTGCCGTCGATGCAGCGCGAGCCTTCGGGGAAAATCACGAGCGACATTCCATTTGCAAGGCGTTTGCGGGCAGTGTCCATTGTTTTGGCGATTGCCGATGGCGATGAGCGGTCAACGAGGATGTGTCCGGCAGCGATGCATGCCAATCCCACGAAGGGTATGTTTTGAAGGCTTTTTTTCATCATCCACTTGAAGTTGTGGTTGAGGTAGCCGTAGATTGCGAAAATGTCGTAAGCGCCTTGATGGTTTGCAACAAACACATAGGCTGAGTCGGCATCGATGAGCTCGCGGTTGCGTACTTCAACTTTGACAAACATTAGAATGCACCAGCATTTTGCCCATATGCGAGGCGGATAGTATCCCCACCATTGATGGCTGAAAAGAGGACTGCCAATGAGTGTGAGTATGGCGGTGATGATGGTCAGCACTACCAGTATAGGGAATGCAATGAGGTATTGGTAGATTCCGAAAAGTAGCTTCATGTTTTACGGTGCTTTTATTTAATTCACTGCAAAAATAGTGAAAGAAAACAAATAATGCAATATCCTATATGATTGGATATTGCATTATGGGTGCTATGTTAAAATCGTTGGCTTATAGAGCAGCTTATTTGGCTTTAGCTTCGATTTCGGGAGCAATGAGTTTGTAGCCTTTGCCGTGGATGTTGATGATTTCGATTGACGGGTCGGCTTTGAGGTGCTTGCGAAGCTTGGTGATGTATACGTCCATGCTTCGGGCGTTGAAGTAGTTGTCGTCAATCCAAATGGTCTTCAAGGCGAAGTTGCGTTCAAGAATCTCGTTGACGTGAGCGCAGAGCAGGCTCAGCAGTTCCGATTCCTTGGTGGTGAGCTTGGTGGCAGTGTCGTCAATCATGAGCACCTGTTTCTGGGTGTCGAAAGTGAATTTGCCAATCTTGTACATGGTGATTTCTTTGCCTTTCTTGCCCTTAACGCGGCGCAAGATGGCTTCGATGCGGAACACCAGTTCCTCCATGCTGAAAGGCTTGGTGATATAGTCGTCGGCTCCGATTTTAAAGCCTTCGAGGATGTCCTCTTTAAGCGACTTTGCGGTGAGGAAAATGATAGGCACATCGCTGATGACGGTGCGTATTTCTTGAGCCAGTTGGAATCCGTCCTTTTTAGGCATCATCACGTCGAGCACGCACAGGTCGTATTTGCCCTTGAGGAATGCTTTGTAGCCGCTTTCACCGTCGGCAAAGAGGTCGGCGTTGAAGCCCTTTGCTTGAAGATATTCGCGCAGGAGCATGCCGAGGTTTTCGTCGTCCTCGCATAGTAAAATTCTAACTCTTTCTTCCATAATTCAATTTTTTTATTTTATTAGTGGTAATGTAATTATAAAATCTGAACCTTTGTTGTATTCGCTTATAACTTCGATTTGACCCTTTAGTTCGGTAATCATCTTGTGAACATAAGCCAAGCCGAGTCCGAATCCTTTCACGTCGTGGCGGTTTCCGGTGGAAACGCGATAGAACTTTTCGAAGATTCGTTTTAAATCTTCTTTTTTGATGCCGATGCCGTTGTCGCTAATGGTGATTTGAATTTTTTCATCGGCAATGTTCCGTGTGCTCACCTTAAGCAGCAGCGGGGTGCCTTCTTTGCGATATTTCACTGCATTGTCGAGCAGGTTGAATATCACGTTGGTGAAGTGCATCTCGTCGACGTTTACAATAGGGTCGTCGGCATCGAGTTTTGTTTCGATTGAGCCTCCGTATTTCTCAACTTTAATCTTGAAGGTGTGCACCACGTTGTCGATTAGCGCATTGGCATCAACATCCTGAAGCTTTAGCGTTGCTTTTTGTCGGTTGAACATCGACATTTGCAGCACCTTTTCAACCTGGAAACGCAGTCGCTTGGTTTCGTCGTTGATTACGCCGGATATGTGTTGCAGCATCGACGGGCTTTTTCGCACGCTGTCGTCGTTGAGCATTTGTGCAGCGAGCGATATGGTTGATATTGGGGTTTTGAACTCGTGCGTCATGTTATTGATGAAGTCGTTCTTCATCTCGGTGAGGCGTTTTTGCCTGAATGCTATGGTGATTGTGACAATGAAAATCACAAGCAGGATGAATGAAAGCACAAATGAAGGAATCATAAATCGTATTGAAGAAATTATGATGTTCTTCTTAGTTGGGAAAGTGACGCTGAGGTATGTCATTTTGCCAATCGGGTCGTTGGGGAACAGCACTTGGGTGTAGGTGTTTCGTTCCGAGGTGTTGTCGGGTTCGTAACCGGCTGTTTTGTAGATTAGCCCGGAAGTGCGGTTGATGAGAGCGAACTCAAATGGGATGTCAAGGCCGTTACTCTGCAGCTGCTGATGCAGATAGGTGTTGACGGTGCTCGAGTCGGCGCGCTCCTCAATGGGGCGGTTGCTCGATTGGCTGAGTATGTTCAGAATCACCTCGTTGAGCAAGCCCTTTTGGTAGAGGTATTGACCTTTGAGTGTTTCTTGTACGCTTTGGTATTTATCCTTGAAGCTTTTGCTTGTCTGTTCTTGGTCGGTGTCGGCTTTTTTCAGCTTCACGCTGTTGAGGTTGCCTTTAATGAGCAATTTCGAAGAGCCGTCGCTTGTGGGGATGGTGTAGGAGAAATCGCTGTTTGTCGCATTTGGATAAAGCACGCCAAGGTCGGCGATGTCTTCTTCGAGAAAGTATTTTGTCTCGTCTTGCTCGAGCTGTTGCGAAACACTGTTGAGGATGCGCATCACCGATTCGGAGAATTGCGCATTGCGCATCTCAATCATATTTTCCATATATGTGATTTGCACATATATGAAGCCTATGAATGCACAAGCCATCACTATGGTTAGAAGCCAAATTATTGATTTCTTCATGTCGCTGTCCTCCTGCGTTAGCTTATTATTATTTGGTTTAAAAATGATTTATGTTTGCTCGCAATACTAATTAGACAAAAAAATATTGAAAATGTTTAATCTGCTATGAAAATTTTTATAATATTATGCTAAACTGTTAATTAACAATCAGTGCAAAATTAACAAAAAAATGTAAAAGGCAAAAGTTTTTATGAATAAATTGTGTGAAAAATGCGAAAAAGCAGGAAATAGAGGCAAATCGTGTGGCAAATGATGAGAGAAATGAATGAAAATCAGCCATATACATTGATGAGATGTATATGGCTGAAAGGTTAGATGTTATCTAAAGGATGGATGTTAATCTTCGTCTTGACTTTCTTCGTAAGCCTTGAGGAGTTTTTCTTGAACGTCGCCAGGAACGAGTTCGTAAGAAGCGAACTTCATGGTGAACGAAGAGCGTCCGCCGGTGATAGAGCTCAAAGCAGTTGAGTAGCTCGACATCTCTTTCAAAGGCACTTTGGCAGAAATCTTTTCGAATCCCTTTTCGCTGGTCATGCCCATGATGATTGCGCGTCGACCTTGCAGGTCGCTCATCACGTCGCCCATGCGGTCGCTTGGCATAAGCACTTCAACGTCGTAGATAGGTTCGAGCACCTTAGGATTTGCGTTCTTGAATGCTTCGCTGAAGGCGTGGCGTCCGGCGAGGCGGAACGAGATTTCGTTAGAGTCAACCGGGTGCATCTTGCCGTCGTAGATGCAAACCACAACGTCGCGAGCGTAAGAGCCGGTCAACGGGCCTTGTTCCATGCGGTCCATAATGCCTTTAACGATGGCAGGTATGAAGCGAGCGTCGATAGCGCCACCAACGATGCAGTTGTAAACAACGAGCTTGCCGCCCCATTCCAACTTGATTTCTTGGCAATCCTTCACGTTGAGCTTAAATTCCTGTCCGCCGAAGCGATAGGTGTCGGGCTTAGGCATGCCTTCAACGTATGGTTCGATAATCAGGTGCACTTCGCCGAATTGACCAGAACCGCCCGATTGTTTCTTGTGGCGATAGTCGGCACGAGCAGCCTTAGTGATTGTTTCGCGATAAGGAATCTTTGGCTCGAGATATTCAACGTTGAGTTTTTCGTTGTTTTCGATGCGCCATTTGAGTGTGCGCAGGTGGAATTCACCTTGTCCCGAAACGATGGTTTGCTTAAGTTCCTTCGATTGTTCAACGGTCCAAGTTGGGTCTTCCTCGTGCATGCGAGTGAGAATTGCGCTAAGTTTTTCAGAGTCGGCTTCGTTGGCAGGCTTGATGGCGCGTTGATATTTTGGAGCCGGATATTTGATGAAGTCGAAGCGTTGTTCGAGACCCTTTTCGTTGAGGGTGTTGCCGGTGCGCACGTCTTTCATCTTCACTGTAGCACCGATGTCGCCGGCACGGAGTTCGTCAACCGGAGTTTTGATTTGACCGCAAACGGCATAGATTTGAGCGAGGCGCTCCTTAGAGTTTCGGTCGGCGTTGGTGAGGTCGGCGCCAGCCTTGAGCACGCCTTGCATAACCTTGAAGTAGGAAACTTCGCCAATGTGAGGTTCAACTGTGGTCTTGAACACGAACAAGCTTACAGGAGCGTCGTCGACAGGCTTAACTTCTTCGCCGTCGGTGTTGCAAACGGCAGGCATGTCGTTAACGAACGGCACCACGTTGCCGAGGAATTCCATCATGCGGCGTACGCCCATGTCCTTGAGGGCGCTCACGCAGAATACCGGATAGATTGAACGGTCAACAAGACCTTTGCGAATGCCTTCGCGCATTTCGTCCTCGGTGAGAGTGCCTTGTTCGAAGAACTTGTCCATAAGGCCTTCGTCGTTTTCGGCAGCTGCTTCAACCAGCTTGGCGTTGAGTTCCTGAGCTTTTTCGAGTTCTTCGGCAGGGATTTCGCTGATGGTGGGCACGCCGCCATCAGGACCCCATTCGTATTTCTTCATCAGCAGCACGTCGATGAAGGCATTGAAGCCTGGACCTGCATTGATTGGATATTGCACAGGAGTGACGCGCGGACCGAATGTTTCGCGCAGTTGGGCGATGGTGTTTTCGTAGTCGGCTTTTTCGCCGTCGAGTTGGTTAACGGCAAACATCACCGGCTTGTTTACGTTTTCGGTGGTGCGGAATATGTTTTGAGTGCCCACTTCAACGCCGTATTGAGCATCGACGAGGATAACGCCGCAGTCGGTTACGTTGAGCGCTGTAATGGCGTTGCCCACGAAGTCGTCGCTACCCGGGCAGTCGATTACGTTAAGCTTTTTATTTAGGAACTCAGCATATAAAACAGTTGAGAAAACCGAGTATCCGTATTCCTTTTCAACAGGGAAATAGTCGCAGACGGTGTTGCCTGCTTCGATGGTGCCTCTACGTTTTATAACTCCACACTCCAGAAGCATCGCTTCAGCGAGTGTGGTTTTACCAGAGCCTTTGCTGCCAAGTAGGGCAATGTTTTTAATCTCTTTAGAATTATAAACTTTCATGATATTTATAGTTTTTATGTGAATAGTTTCAAGTAATATGCCGTTAAAGGTATGAAAAATTTTTAAATAATCATAGCTCTTACAAGTGAAACTGCCCATATTTTTGAAAAATTGTATTTGTTTACTTAATTTTGCGATACAAAAGTAAAGATATGGCAGGCATTTACATTCATGTTCCGTTTTGCAAAAGGCGTTGCAGCTATTGCGACTTCTATTCGGTGGTGGCTACTGCCGATGCCGACCGTTATGTGGCTGCGTTGCTTGCCGAACTGCGAATGCGGCGTGGCGAAATAGTGCTTGATGAAGTCCGCACTATATATATAGGTGGGGGCACGCCGTCGATGCTCACCGCCGAGCAGCTCGCCCGGTTGATGGAAGGCGTGGCTTCTATGGTGGACATGAGCCGTGTGGAAGAAGTGACTATTGAGGTGAATCCCGATGATATCGATGTCGACTATATGAATAATGTGGTGCGTTGTGGCATGAACCGTGTGAGCATGGGCGTACAGTCGTTTGTCGACGATGAACTGAAGGCGGTGAATCGCCGTCACGACTCGCAACAGGCATTGGAGGCGTTGAGGATAATCGGTGCTTGCGGCATCGACAATGTGAGCATCGACTTGATATATGGCTTGCCGAGGCAGACGCTTGCAACGTGGAAGCAATCGGTGAGCCAGGCTATTCGGCTGCATGTGAATCATATTAGCGCTTATTGCCTCAGCTATGAGGAAGGCACGGCGTTGACAAGACTTCGCGACAGAGGCGTGATAGAGGAAACCGACGAGGACACTTGCATTGAAATGTACACCTGCCTGTGCTCGATGTTGAAAGAAGCCGGCTATGAGCATTACGAAATTTCCAACTTTGCCTTGCCAGGCAAATATTCGCGACACAACTCAGCCTATTGGGACGGAACTCCGTATTTAGGGCTGGGAGCTGCGGCACACAGTTTCAATGGCGAGTGTCGGCGATACAATCCTGCCAATCTTAAGGCTTATCTTGAGAAAATTGAGAACGGCGAGGTGGCTTATGAAACCGAAACGGAACAGTGGTGGCAGCACTACAACGAGATGGTGATGGTGAAGTTGCGCACCAAGTGGGGAATAGACTTGCGAGATGTGGAGCGCAGGTTTGGCAAACAGGTAGCTGATGATTTTGAGCGTAAAATCAAGGCGTTTGTTACAAGCGGCGCAGTGTTGAACACGGGCACATGCTATGCGCTATCGGAGCAAGGGGTGATGATTTCCGACTCAATAATACGTGAACTGATGATAGTTGACGATTACTCGTGATGATAGGGCTCGCCGTTGATGATGGTCATGGCACGATAGAGCTGTTCGGTGAAAATCAGGCGAATCATTTCGTGGGAAAAAGTCATTTTCGACAGCGATATTTTTTCGTTTGCTCGGCTATATACTTCTTCATCGAACCCGTAAGGACCGCCCACAACAAACACCAGACGGCGCGGCACGGTAGCCATTTTGCGGTCGATGTATTTGGCAAATTCCATCGAGGTGTATTCTTTGCCGTGCTCGTCGAGCAGCGCCACATAGTCGCTTTTGTCGATTGCTGCAAGTATGTTTTTCCCCTCAGCCTTTTTCTGCTGTGCTTCGGAGAGGTTTTTGGTGCATTTGGCATCGGCAATATATTGTATGTTGAATGGCAGATAATGGCTCAGACGATTAGTGTAGTCGTCGATGCCTTGTTTGAGATATCCGCCTGAGATTTTACCAACTACAGCAAGAGTGATTTTCATTTTGTTTTTAGTGTGAGTATTGGTTTTGTTGAAAAGTTATTGTGTTATAGCGCGTCCGAGCCACACCATTGCCACGCTGGCTACGATGCTGAGCAAAAGATAGGTGGCGCATACAACCCATTGCTTGGCTTGGGCAAGAATGAATATCTCGTTGGAGAAGGTGGAGAAAGTGGTGAATCCGCCGCAGAAGCCGGTAATTAGCAGCAAGTTGATGTTATGCGTGATGAGGTTGGAGCGTTGTGCAAGCCCGAAGAGCATGCCTATGAGCAGGCAGCCAATTATGTTCACGGTAAATGTTCCTATTGGAAAAGGCGTCACAGCCCATCCGGCAGTAAGCCTGCCCACAAGGTAGCGTGCGCATGAGCCGAAAAATCCGCCTATGCCTGCCAATAACATTGATTTTATCATAAAATTAAGCGAAGATGCATTGTTAAAGGTGAAAAAACAGTATGTGGGCAAAGTTAATAAAAAAGCCTTGAGCATCAAAATTGAAGCCCAAGGCAATATGAGATGTTAGAAGAAAATGAGCTGTGGAATTAGATGATTCCTTGAGCCATCATAGCGTGAGCCACCTTCATGAATCCGGCAATGTTGGCACCCTTCATATAGTTGATGTAACCATCAGGTTCGGTGCCATACTTAACACATTGAGTGTGGATGTCGTTCATGATAGCGTGCAGGCGTTGGTCAACTTCTTCTTCGCTCCAAGAGAGGTGCAGAGCGTTTTGGCTCATTTCGAGGCCTGAAGTAGCTACACCGCCGGCGTTAACAGCCTTGCCAGGACCGTAAGGCACCTTGGCAGCGATGAAAGTATCGATAGCCTCAGGAGTGCAACCCATGTTAGAAACTTCGCCGACAACAGTTACGCCGTTCTTAACAAGGTTCTCAGCATCTTCCTTGCCAACTTCGTTTTGGGTAGCGCAAGGCATAGCGATGTCAACCTTAACTTCCCATGGACGACGGCCGGGATAGAAAGTAGAGTTAGGATATTTTTCGGCATACGGAGCAACAATGTCCTCGCCCGAAGCACGAAGTTCGAGCATATAGTCGATTTTTTCGCCAGAGATGCCATCGGGGTCGTAGATGTAACCGTCAGGACCAGAGATTGTGACAACCTTAGCGCCGAGTTCGGTAGCCTTAAGGGCAGCGCCCCAAGCCACGTTGCCAAAGCCCGAGATAGCCACGGTTTTGCCGTTAAAGTCGGTTCCCAAAGTCTTGAGCATATTGCGAACAAAGTAGCAAGCACCAAAGCCAGTTGCTTCAGGGCGAATCTTAGAGCCGCCGAATTCAAGGCCCTTGCCAGTGAATGTTCCGGTGTGTTCGCGAGCGAGTTTTTTGTACATGCCAAACATGTAGCCAACTTCGCGGCCGCCTACGCCGATGTCGCCGGCAGGTACGTCGCGGTCAGGACCGAGGTTGCGCCACAGTTCAAGGATGAATGCTTGGCAGAAACGCATGATTTCGGCGTCGCTCTTACCGCGAGGGCTGAAGTCGGAACCGCCTTTGCCACCGCCCATAGGCAGAGTGGTGAGTGCGTTCTTGAATGTTTGTTCAAAGCCCAGGAATTTCAAAATTGAGAGGTTTACCGATGCGTGGAAACGGATACCGCCTTTGTACGGGCCAATGGCATTGTTGAATTGAACGCGATAGCCAATGTTGGTTTGCACTTCGCCCTTGTCGTCTACCCACGAAACGCGGAAGGTGAAAATGCGGTCGGGTTCAACCATTCTTTCAATGATTTTTGCTTTTTCGAATTCGGGATGTTCGTTGTAGACATCTTGAACCGACAAAAGGACTTCTCTCACGGCTTGAAGATATTCCTTCTCGCCAGGGTGCTTAGCTTCGAGGTCGCTAAGAATTTTGTTTACATTCATGATACTGATAAATTTATTTTAAGTCGTATGTTTCTTTTGGTTCGGTTTGCTTGCCGATGTGTTCAGTATATCGGTTGACATTCCTTATTTTTATTGCAAATATATAGCTAATTTGGCTAATTGAAGCGGGTTTTTTGATAATAATTTCGATGTTGACTGCAAAACTTTGTTAAAATTATGGCAATTTGTTAGTTTCTTGAGGGTTTAAGGGCGTTTCATCGTCGGCGTGGCTTGACGTAGCGATTGTGTGGTTGGACAGCATTTTCGATATGCACGATTCGGAAATTGTCCGGCTGCCCGATTACATAAATTATGTCGATTTGCATTGAAATCTGGGGGATGTTGTAGAGCCTGAGGTAAGCCTTGCCGGCATTGATTATGTTTCGCACCTTGTTTTCGCTGATTACCGACGCTGCATTGACGATGTTTGTGGCTCGAGTTTTCACCTCAACAAAAATCACGGCGCCGTTTTTCTGCACCACAAGGTCGAGTTCAAGCTTGTTGAAGCGCCAGTTGGTTTCGCGGATGGTGTAACCTTTGCAGATGAGGAAATTCTTCACAGCCTCCTCGCCAGCCTTGCCAAGTTCGTTGTGTTCAGCCATGTTAATTGATTAGGGGGTTAGTAATGCAAAAATAGCAAATGATGGCGAATGATAGCAGCAAATTGGCATAATTTTTTTGAATGTTTAAATCGGCGGTCATTTGGCATACGTTTTGCAGTTATAAACAAAGACGAATAACTTTGTGTTTACAAAGTGCCATTTTACATTTGACAAAGAACATAATGAAGTATTTTAAAGAATTTGATTGCATGCAAGACGAAGGCGTTGCACACGTCATGCCAATATTTACGGAGGTGAAGAGCGAGTCGGACGACGAAAAGCAACGTGCGTTCGACCCAAGCGATTTGCCTATATTGGCATTGCGCAACATGGTTTTGTTTCCGGGCATAACTATGCCGGTGGCAGTGGGCCGCAGCAAATCGTTGGCATTGGTGAAAGAAGCTCAAAAGACAAATTCTCTTATAGGCGTAGTATGCCAAATTGACGAGGAAGTGGAAGACCCTACGCAGAGCGACCTCCATGGGGTGGGCGTAGTGGCTGAAATAATTAAGGTGCTTGAATTGCCCGACAATACCACAAGTGTGATATTGCAGGGCAAGGCATGTTTCAAGCTCGACAAAATCACTGTTATGAAGCCTTATCTGAGAGCCGAGGTGACTATGCTCGACGAGATTATGCCAAAGTCCGACGACAAGGAATTTGAGGCGCTGGTGCTTTCGATTAAGGAATTGACCTTTGAAATGCTGCAGAAGATGGGCGAAGGTGCGCGCGAAATGATGTTCGCAGTAAAGAACATTGGCGAGCCTGCCTATTTGGTGAATTTTTTGTGCAGCAACACGCCCATTGAATCGTATGTGAAGCAGAAGTTGCTCGACGAGCGCAATCTGGTTAAGCGCGGCTATATGCTTTATGGCATTTTGTCGAAAGAGGCTCAGCTGATTGAACTCAAGGCGCAGATTCAAAACCGCACTCGTGAGGACCTCTCGCAACAGCAGCGCGAACATTTTCTTCAGCAACAGATTCGCACCATTCAGGACGAGTTGGGCAACAGCGAAGATGATGACATTGAGAACCTGAACGAGCGCGCTTCATTGAAGAAATGGAACGAGGAAACTGCAGCACATTTCGAGAAGGAGCTCAAGAAACTGATGCGACTGAACCCACAGGTGCCCGACTATTCGGTGCAGTACACCTATCTCGACCAGTTGCTCAATTTGCCTTGGAACGAATATACGCACGATAGCTTCAACCTGAAAAAGGTGGAAGCAAAGCTGAATCACGACCATTACGGGTTGGAGAATGTGAAGGACCGCATACTCGAACACTTGGCAGTGCTGAAGCTTCGTGGCGATATGAAGTCGCCAATCATATGCCTTTATGGCCCTCCGGGTGTGGGTAAGACTTCGCTTGGCCGCTCGATTGCCGAAGCGTTGAACCGCAAATACGCCCGCATTTCGCTCGGTGGTTTGCACGACGAAGCTGAGATTCGCGGTCACCGTCGCACTTACATCGGTGCAATGCCGGGGCGAATCATACAAGCGCTCATCAAGTGCCAAAGCTCTAACCCGGTGTTTGTGTTAGATGAGATTGACAAAATAGGGCAGGATTTCAAAGGCGACCCGTCGTCGGCATTACTTGAGGTGCTCGACCCCGAACAAAACTGTCATTTCCACGATAATTACATCGATGTTGACTACGACTTGTCGAATGTGCTGTTCATTGCCACAGCCAATTCGCTGAGCACCATTTCTCAACCGCTGCTCGACCGTATGGAAATCATTGAAATTAATGGTTACATACAAGAGGAAAAGGTGGAGATTGCACGCAAGCACTTGCTGCCAAAGTTGCTCAAGGAAAACGGTTTCGCTAAGAACGAAGTGACGTTTGCTAAGCCAGCGTTGATGGATATTGTGGAGAATTACACTCGCGAGTCGGGCGTGCGCGAACTCGACAAGAAGCTTGCAAAAGTGCTTCGCAAGTTGGCTCGCATCAAAGCCACAGGCGAACAAGAGTGCCCAAAAACAATCGGCGCCAGCAACTTGAAAGATTATCTTGGTGCCCCCGATTACACCCGCGACCGTTACGAAGGCAACGAGTTTGCAGGAGTGGTCACCGGTTTGGCTTGGACTGCCGTCGGCGGCGAGATTTTGTTTGTTGAGTCGTCGTTGTCGCGAGGCAAGGGTGAGAAACTCACTCTCACTGGCAATCTTGGCGATGTGATGAAGGAATCGGCAGTGATTGCAATGCAGTATCTCAAATCGCATAGCTCGCAAATTGGCATCGACTATGAGTTGTTCGACAAATATAATGTCCACATCCATGTGCCCGAAGGTGCCATTCCAAAAGATGGTCCGTCGGCAGGTGTAACCATGGTTACGTCGTTAGCATCGTCGTTCACACAGCGCAAGGTGCGCGACCATTTGGCTATGACCGGCGAAATCACTCTTCGTGGCAAGGTGCTTCCGGTGGGTGGAATTAAAGAAAAGATTCTTGCAGCCAAGCGTGCGGGCATAACTGACATTATGCTTTGTCGCGACAACAAAAAAGATATCGATGAGATTAAGGAAGATTATCTCAAGGGTTTGACGTTCCACTATGTTGACACAATAAAAGATGTGCTCGGTTTTGCATTGCTGCCCGAGAAGGTTAAAGATGCTGTTGAATTATAAACAGTCTTGCTAAGAATTATACATTATTTATATAGTGTGAAAGGCGACCCTATTTTTGGGCGCCTTTCGCTATTTTTTGCTTGATGAGGCTATGCGCATTTTGCGCCAGATGCAATGCGGTACCATTCGCCAGAGTGCAACCAATATGCGGTAGCGCCAGTTGATTGTTGCAACCGATTTCTTTGCGATTACGGCATCGACAGCCTGCTCTGCTACGCGTGTTTTGTTCATAAGCATAGGGTAGTGAGCGCCGTCGTTCAGCAAGTCGGTGGCAACAAATCCTGGGCGAATGTCGGTTATGGTGATATTTAGGCGTCGGATGGCAGCCAATTGAGCAAGCGCCTCAAGATAGTGGTTTTGTAGTGCTTTAGTTGCCGAATAGGCAGGCGCTGCGCCCAAACCCTTAGTGCCGGCAATCGAGCTGATGGCTGCAATATGGCCCGAGCCTTTATCGGTAAAGTATCGGAATGCTGTGCCAATCATGCGCGTAAAGCCAAGAGCGTTTGTTTCAACTGTCGACAATTCCTTTTTTTCATCAAGCGACGGATTCTGAAAGCCTATGCCCGAACTGTGGAAATACAGATCGATGCCACCCATTTCGTAGGCAAGCTGCAAAAGAAGTTGCGGGGCTTGGTCGCTGCAGATGTCAATCACTTTCGATGCGACAATGCCAGGCACTGCAGCCTGCAGTTCGTTAAGGCGAGTCTCGCGCCGCCCTGCAATTGCCACT
The DNA here is from genome assembly GCA_051871555.1 of Muribaculaceae bacterium. Lineage (GTDB taxonomy): Bacteria > Bacteroidota > Bacteroidia > Bacteroidales > Muribaculaceae > SFTJ01. The sequence goes on from JBJECZ010000122.1 coordinate 13,862, forward strand.
TGGTAGCCCTTCGATGCCAGCAGTTTTGCCACTTCGCAGCCGATGCCTGATGTGGCACCCATAACTATCGCTTTTTTCATAGTAGGAATATAATTTGTGATACACATGTATGCAAAGTAATGAAATTATTTTCATTAGCACAAGAAAACCGTGTTTGCCATTTGAAATAGAAGCGAATTGCTTCATAATTTGTCAATTTTGATTAATTTTGCAACAAAATAACAAATCAAATAACAAAATCAATGACTGAAATTTCAAAAAAGACGCTTCGCGACTCGGCAGGCATTAGATGGCTTGTGTTGTTGCTTTTGGCATCATCGATGTTTTGTTCATACATCTTTATGGACATATTGTCGCCAATCAAAGACCTCATGCTCTCGACACGTGGATGGGATTCCACGGCGTTTGGAACCATGCAAGGTAGTGAAACATTCCTCAATGTATTTGTGTTTTTCCTGATTTTTGCCGGAATCATTCTCGACAAGATGGGTGTGCGCTTCACGGCGTTGCTGTCAGGAGCAGTGATGCTTGTTGGTGCCACCATCAACTGGTATGCCGTGACCGAAACATTTATGGGCAGCGGCTTGGAAGCATGGTTCAACAACCACCTCAACTACATTCCGGGCTTTGATGAACTTGGCATCTCGCCATTCTACGAAGGCATGCCTGCATCGGCAAAGTTCTCCGCTGTTGGTTTCATGATTTTTGGTTGTGGCGTTGAGATGGCAGGCATCACAGTGAGCCGCGGCATCGTCAAGTGGTTCAAGGGTCAGGAAATGGCACTTGCTATGGGCTCGGAGATGGCGCTTGCACGCTTGGGTGTAGCCACCTGCATGATTTTCTCGCCGGTGATTGCCAACATGGGCGGCAAAGTTGACGTGTCGCGCTCGGTGGCATTTGGTGTGCTGTTGTTGCTCATTGCCCTGATTATGTTCATCGTTTATTTCTTCATGGACCGCAAACTTGATGCACAAACCGGCGAAGCCGAAGAGAAGGACGACCCATTCCAACTCAAGGACCTGGGTCAGATTCTCACAAGCAGCGGCTTCTGGTTGGTGGCATTGCTGTGTGTGCTCTATTATTCGGCAATCTTCCCATTCCAAAAGTATGCTGTGAATATGCTTCAATGCAACCTCACGTTCAACGAAATCTCGCCCGACTCATTCTGGGCAAGCGACATGGTTGCATATATCCAGTATGCAATTATGCTGGTGGTAGCTGCAGCTTCGTTTGCAAGCAACTTCATGAAGACTAAGCAAAAAGAATATATCTGGACTGCAGTGGCAGTTGTGTCGCTTGTGGTTTATTGCTATATGGGTTATGAGCGTCAGAGCGCGAGTGCAGTGTTTGCCGTGTTCCCGCTTTTGGCTGTAGCCATCACTCCGAAGCTCGGCAAATATGTTGACTACAAAGGCAAGGCTGCATCGATGCTTGTGTTTGGTTCGCTGCTTTTGATTGCATGCCACCTCACATTTGCCTTCATCTTGCCTATGTTCAAGGGCAGTGCAGTGGGCGGATTCGTCATGGCTTATGCCACCATCTTGGTGCTTGGTGCTTCGTTCTCGCTTGTTCCGGCAGCATTGTGGCCAAGCGTTCCGAAGCTTGTTGATGCCAAAATCATTGGTAGCGCTTATGCGTTGATTTTCTGGATTCAGAACATTGGCTTGTGGTTGTTCCCGATGCTTATTGGCAAGGTGCTCGACAACACTAACCCGGATATTGTTGCCGGTCTTGAATCGGGCACTATTTCGGCACAAGAAGCCGCTGTTAGCTACGACTACACCGCTCCGCTTGTGATGCTTGCATGCTTGGGCATTGCAGCGCTTGCGCTTGGCTTTGTGCTGAAGGTTGTCGACAAGAAGAAAGGTTTGGGTCTTGAAGAACCAAATATCAAAGCATAATGTTTATAATGCTTGCGTGACATAATCATTGGCTTCGTTGTTTGAGAAAGCCTATTGTCACAAATAATAATATAAGGAGCGAAATTTGCCAGTGTTTTGGCGCTTTTCGCTCCTTTTATCTTTGATGTTGCTTTAAATGGTGGAATTTTGCAAGAATACCATTGCACTCTTGTGCCATTTTTGTGCAATATGCATTATTTTCATCGAAATATTTTTGTTTTTGAATTATTTCCTTTTATATTTGTAGTGACTAAATCAAAACAACAATCAATAAATTGATTCCAATATGAAGAAACACAATTTTTATGCCGGACCGTCAATCTTGAGCGAATACACCCTCAAGAATACAGCCGAAGCTATAGAGAATTTTGCAGGCACAGGCTTGTCGATTTTGGAGATATCGCATCGCAGCAAAGAATTCACTGCTGTAATCGAGGAAGCTGAAGCTATGTTTAAGGAACTGTTGGATATACCTGAAGGTTATCGTGTTTTGTTCTTGGGTGGAGGCGCAAGCATGCAATTCTGCATGGTTCCGTTTAATATGCTCAATAAAAAAGCTTCGTATCTCGACACAGGCACATGGTCGAGCAAAGCCATCAAGGAAGCCAAGCTCTTTGGCGAGGTTGATGTAGTGGCTTCGTCGAAGGACAAGAATTACACTTACATTCCAAAAGAATATACAGTTGCACCCGATTCAGATTATTTGCATATCACAACCAATAACACAATCTATGGAACCGAAATCCGCAAGGACCTCGATGTGAATGTTCCGCTAATTGCCGATATGTCGAGCGACATTTTCTCACGCCCAATCGACGTGAAGAAATACGACATCATCTATGGTGGTGCACAAAAGAATCTTGCTCCTGCAGGTGTCACTTTTGTGATTGTAAAGGAAGAAGCTCTTGGCAAGGTTGAGCGAGCAATCCCAACTATGCTCGACTATCGCACCCACGTGAGCAAGGGCTCGATGTTCAACACTCCGCCGGTGCTGCCAATCTACTCGGCATTGCAAACACTCAAGTGGTATAAGCAAATGGGTGGTGTGGAAGCATTGCAAAAGATTGATGAGGCTAAGGCTGCCAAGCTTTACGATGCCATCGACTCGAGCCGCATTTTCCGCGGAACGGTTAATCCGGAGGACCGCTCGATAATGAACGTATGCTTTGTGATGAAAGATGATTACAAAGAACTTGAGAAAGAGTTTGTAGACTTTGCCTCAACAAAGGGTATTGTGGGCATTAAGGGTCACCGCAGTGTTGGTGGCTTCCGTGCTTCGCTCTACAATGCATTGCCCGAATCGAGTGTGGATGTGCTGATTGCTGCAATGAGAGAATTTGAAAATAAATTGTAAAACAATCAATTTTTGCGATTATGAAAATATTAGTTGCTACCGAAAAACCCTTTGCTGCCGCCGCTGTTACTGGCATCAGAGAAGTGGTTGAAGAGGCTGGTCACGAATTGGTGCTGCTTGAAAAAGGCACAAAAGCCGACTTGATTGAAAAGGTTGCCGATGCAGCCGGTTTGATTGTTCGCAGCGATATTGTTGACAAAGAGGTGCTTGATGCTGCCAAGGAGCTGAAGGTTGTAGTTCGTGCCGGTGCCGGATACGACAACATCGACCTTGCCGAAGCCACAGCACATGGCGTGTGCGTTATGAACACCCCAGGACAGAACTCAAATGCTGTTGCCGAACTGGTGTTTGGTATGGCAGTGCTGATGATACGTAACCATTACAACGGCAAGGCAGGCAGCGAGCTCAAAGGCAAGACGCTGGGCATACACGCCTTTGGACAGGTGGGTCGCAATGTGGCTCGCATAGCTCAAGGCTTTGGTATGCAGGTGTCGGCACTCGACCCTTGGGTTAAGGATGAGGATATGGTTGCAGCAGGTGTCACTCCAGTGCATAGCATCGAAGAACTGTATAAAAACAACAACTTTGTGTCGTTGCACATTCCTGCCACCGCCGAAACCAAAAAGTCGGTAAACAAGGCTTTGATTGAACTTATGCCAAAGGGCGGTGTGCTCATCAACACTGCACGCAAAGAGGTGATTGACGAAGATAGTCTTGCCGAGGCACTTGCCGAACGTGAGGACATCAGATATATTGCCGACGTTAAGCCCGACAATGCTGAAGCACTCGCTGAGAAATTTGGCGACCGCGTGTTCTTCACACCTAAGAAGATGGGCGCGCAGACTGCCGAGGCAAACATCAACGCTGGTATTGCCGCCGCCAAGCAAGTTGTTGCAAACTTGAAGGACGGATGGAACCGCTTCCAGGTGAATAAATAACGCTTGACGCAAGCGCTGTTTGTTTGAAATTAAACTGTAATTATTTCACCACGATAATGAGGGGAACTGCTATGCGGCAGTTCCCCTTTATTAATTTGACAGAGTGTATGAGAAATTGCTTAGGTGTCATTTCAACGGTTGCGAGTTGGCGTTGCGGTTGGCACGATAGGCGGTTGGCGAAACGCCAATCACCTTTTTGAACAGGCGAGTGAAATAGTAAGAATCGTCGATGCCCACTTTATGGCAAATCTGATTCATTTTCATTGATGTGTTTGCAATTAGTTCCGCAGCCAGTTGCATTTTCATTTGGTTGAAATAGGAAGTAATGCTCTGCGAGGTGTGTTTCTTGAAAATTTGCGAAAGATGGCCGTGAGAATAGCCGGTGTAATCAGTCAGTTCTTCCATATTCACATGCCGTTCGATGTTCTCGCTGAGGAAACGAATCACCGCGTCGGTCACCATCTTGCCATTAGAACTTGCTGAAGATACGTTGTTTACGGCATTGCGGTAAAGAGCAAGATAGCGCATCGAAGCCAAATAGTGATGCAGAAGCGATGAGGCGTAGCGCAACCGTTCGCATTCAATGCCTTGTTGCAAAGTGGTGAGAATTTCCTCGAAGATGTTGTTGCGCTCACCAATACGCGATTTTGCGCCAGCCTTTACTGTTTGCGGAGTTGTTGCTCCACGGGCATAGATTTCGGCGTGTTCGCCCGCAAAATGCACCCAATAGATTGTCCACGGGGTTTCGCTGTTTGAGCCATAGCAGTGAGGCTCGTTGGCAGGCAATATGAAGTATTGGCTGCCCGACACTTCATATCTCATGCCGTTCACCTCGTAGAAACCGGTGCCATTCACGCAGTATATTAGCACAAATTGTGGGATTGGTTCGTTGCGCTGTCTGAAATGATTAGTAGCTCGAGGGTAATAGCCAATATCGGTGATGTATAGGCTTTTAACCAAAGGGTCGTTCTTTGCTAAATTTACAGCCATAGGCGGCAGCACCACCGAGCGCTCGCCCGGGAATCCGTCTTTTTGTCCTATTGATACTCGTTTCATAATATCTCAAAATAGGTTTTTGCAAAGATATTAAAGATTTATGTGAATATGCTATTGTTTTGTATGATATTTTTGGACTGATTGTTGGCATTGCAAAAATTATCTAATAATTGTCCATCCTTTTTGCTAATTTATCCATTTGTTTGTTTTTGTAGTTGAGCTAATTTTGCATCAGTGAAATGTGAAGATACCATTAAAGAATTACACTTAAATAATAAGCCGAACTAAAAACTCATAAAATTTTATTTGTAATAACGCTTTTCCTCTTAAAAGATTGAATATGAACAGACTATTCCTTTATTTCATTTGTCTTGTGTCGGCTCTTGGCGGCTTGCTTTTTGGATATGACTGGGTTGTTATAGGTGGAGCAAAGCCGTTCTACGAATTGTATTTTTCGATAAGCGATTCGCCGTTGATGCAAGGGCTTGCCATGAGCACAGCGCTTGTTGGCTGCTTGTTTGGCGCAATGGTTGCAGGCGCGCTTGCCGACCGATATGGACGCAAGCCTTTGCTAATTGTTGCTGCATTTTTGTTTACTTTGTCGGCGGTAGCTACAGGTTTGGCAAACGATTTTGTGACGTTCAATGTGGCGCGTTTGCTTGGCGGTGTTGGCATTGGTGTGGCATCGGCATTGTCGCCGCTGTATATTGCCGAGATATCGCCGGCGGCTGTTCGCGGCAAACTGGTGTCGCTGAACCAAATGACCATCGTGCTTGGCATATTGGGCGCTCAAGTGGTGAATTGGCTGTTAGCAGAAGATATTCCTGCCGGTTTTACATCAGACGACATTCTGCGTTCGTGGAACGGGCAGATGGGGTGGCGATGGATGTTCTGGGCAGAGGCATTGCCGGCATTTGCCTTTCTGGTGCTGGCGTTTGTCATTCCCGAGAGCCCTCGTTGGCAAACAATAAAAGGAAAGACAGCGCAAGCTATTGAAACATGGACAAAGATTGGCGGAAAGGAATACTCAAACGAACAGTTGCAAGACATTGCCGACCGCGGAACAGAAACCGAGCATAAAGCCGGATTCGGCGCGTTGCTGAAGATGCGCAAAGTGTTGGTGTTGGGCGTATTTATTGCGGTGTTCCAACAGTGGTGCGGAACCAACGTGATATTCAATTATGCGCAAGAAATATTCACTGCAGCCGGCTATAGTGTTGGCGATGTGCTGTTTAACATCGTGATAACGGGCATTGCGAATGTTGTGTTCACAATAGTTGCGCTTGCCACGGTTGACCGTTGGGGCCGCCGCACGCTTATGCTGTTTGGCGCAGGCAGTCTTGCCGGCATCTATCTGCTTTTAGGCTTAGGTTATTATTTGCAAGTTCAGGGCATAGCCATGGTGGCGCTTGTTGTGCTTGCCATTGGGTGTTATGCCATGTCGCTTGGTCCGGTCACTTGGGTGCTTATCTCAGAGTTGTTCCCCAACCGGGTGCGTGGTTTGGCGGTAGCTGTGTGCACCTTCTTCCTGTGGGCTGCTTGTACTGTGCTCACGTTCACCTTTCCGTCGCTCAACGCGGCATTTGGCAGCAGCGGTACGTTTTGGATATATTCAGCCATCTGCATGATTGGTTTGGTGTTCTTTGTGTTCCGTTTGCCCGAAACTAAAGGCAAAAGCCTTGGTGAGATTGAAAAAATGACAATAGGTGAGTAAGGCCTAAATAAACAAAACTCATATAATAAACAGTACTGACATGGTTAAAGCATGGAAAGAAACGGTTACCATACCCACATACGAGGTAGGCAAGCCGGAAAAGAACCCTGTATTCCTTGAAAAACGGGTTTATCAGGGGTCGAGTGGGGCAGTTTACCCCTATCCAGTGATTGAAAGCATAAGCGACGAAAAGACGCTGCACAACTACGATGCTGTATATATCGAAAACGAATACATCAAAGTGATGATTCTGCCAGAGCTTGGCGGCAGAGTGCAGATGGCATACGATAAAATCAAAAAACGCCATTTCGTTTACTACAACAGCGTGATAAAACCGGCGCTCGTGGGGCTTGCAGGGCCTTGGATTAGCGGCGGCATAGAGTTCAACTGGCCGCAGCATCATCGTCCCAGCACGTATATGCCGGTAGATTGCAAAATAGTGGAGAATGCCGATGGCTCGGTGACCGTATGGGTGAACGAGATGGAGCGAATGACTCAACAAAAAGGCATGGCAGGATTTACACTGCGCCCAGGTTGCGCTTTCCTTGAAATAAATGGCGTGGTGTATAATCGCACCGATTTGCCACAGACGTTCCTGTGGTGGGCTAACCCTGCCGTTGCCGTCAACGACCATTATCAGAGTGTGTTCCCGTCGGACATAAATGCCGTTTTCGACCACGGCAAACGCGCTGTGGAGAGTTTCCCGATTGCCACAGGCACATATTATAAGATGGACTATTCGTCGGGTGTTGACATCTCGAACTACAAGAACATCAAGGTGCCCACATCGTATATGGCAGTAAACTCAAAATATAATTTCGAGGGCGGTTATGAAAACGACACTCGTGCCGGTATGTTGCATGTGGCTAATCACCATCTTGCTCCGGGCAAGAAGCAGTGGACGTGGGGCAACGGCGACTTCGGCCGTGCCTGGGACCGTAATCTCACCGACAACGACGGTCCGTACATCGAACTCATGGCAGGTGTTTACACCGAGAATCAACCCGATTTCACTTGGTTGATGCCATACGAAGAAAAGCATTTCACGCAATATTTTATGCCGTATCGCGAACTTGGCGTAGTGAAGAATGCTTCGCGCGACTTCATTATCAATCTCACAGCCGAAGGCAACGATGCTGTGAAGATTGGCGTGTTTGCCACTTCGGCAAAGCAAACCACCGTTAAACTTGTTAGCGACGACGGCAATGTGCTGTTTGAACAAGATTTGGCACTTTCGCCCGAGAATGTGTTTGAGAAAACTGTTCCAACCAATGGCGTTGCTTTTGGTTCGCTCACGCTATGTGTGGGCGACGAGCTAAGTTGGCATGCCGAGCCCGACGAAATACGTCCTATCCCCGATGCTGCCGTTGCAGCCCTTCCGCCGCAGGAGGTGAAAACGTGCGAGCAGCTCTATCTCACCGGCGTACATCTTGAGCAATATCGCCATGCCACTTTCAGCCCTGTGGACTATTATGAAGAAGCCTTGCGCCGCGACCCGCTTGACTATCGATGCAACAATGCATTGGGTTTGTGGTATGTTCGCAAGGGTCGCTTCGATTTGGCTGAACGCTATTTGCGTACGGCAGTGAAGGTGCTTATGCGTCGCAATCCCAATCCACGCGACGGCGAGCCAGTGTATAACCTTGGTTTGGCGTTGAAGTATCAGGGGAAACTTGCCGAGGCTTACGCCATGTTCTGGAAATCGACTTGGAATAAGGGCTGGGCTGATGCCGGATACTTTGAGGCGGCAAAGATATCGGTGGCGCAAAACAGGCTTGCCGACGCTCTCGACGAATTGAACCGTGCGCTCATCAACAATTGGCATAACCATAAAGCACGCGCTCTTAAAACTGTAGTGCTGCGCATGATGGGTAAAAACGACGAGGCTCAGGCGCTGTGTGGCGAGTCGCTTGCCATCGACCACTTCAACTATGGCTGCTTATTCGAACAAGATATGCTCAACGCCGACCACAAGCATGCTCAGATGGTGGCTTTGATGCATGGCGACGCCAATAACTACGACGAACTTGCCTTAGACTATCTGCAAGTAGGCTTGCGCAACGAGGCGTTGCAAGTGCTTGCCTTGGCAGTTGAGCATAATGCCCACACTCCCATGACTTATTATTATATGGCACTTGCCGGCGACGACAATGCATTGGCATTGGCACAAAACGCTTCGCCCGACTATTGCTTCCCAAACAGGCTCGAAGCCATAGCAGCGTTGCGCCACGCAATGCAATGCAATGTCACCGACTCGTTTGCCCCATATTATCTTGGCTGCCTATACTACGACAAGCGTCAATACGATTTGGCTCAGCAGTGTTGGGAACTTTCGGTGCGTCTCAATCCGAAATTTGCTACCGTATGGCGCAATCTGGCGCTTGTATACCATAACAAGCGAAGTGATGCCAACCATGCGCTCAACTGCATGAAACGAGCATTTGAGCTCGACGAAACCGATGCTCGCGTGCTTATGGAATATGACCAGCTGATGCGCAGCATGCAGTTCAGCCATGAGGAGCGATTGCGTCAACTGAGCGAGCATAGCGCGCTTTGCCTGCAACGCTACGACTTAACTATCGAACTTGCCACCCTGCTGAATTTGTGCCACCGCTATGAAGAGGCAATGCAGCTGATTGACGCACATGTGTTCCATCCATGGGAAGGAGGCGAAGGAAAGGTGACTGCTCAATATCAAATTTGTCGCGTTGAGCTTGCCAAGCAGGCATTGGCACAGCATCGTTGGCAAGATGCAGTGCAGCTTCTTAACGAATGTTTAGTGTTCCCACACCATCTTGGCGAAGGTAAGCTGCATGGTGCTCCCGAAAATGATTTCTATTATCTTTTGGGCAGTGCCTTCAATGGCATGGGTGACGCCGAGCAGGCAAGGCAGATGTGGCATAAGGCTGCCGAGGGCAACCTGAAGCCAGTGGCTGCGCTATATTATAACGATGCCAACCCCGACAAGATTTTCTATCAAGGCATGGCACTACGCCACCTTGGATTGGAAAAAGAAGCGCGCTCAAAGTTCAATAGCCTTGTGGTGTATGGTAAACAGCATATCTTCGAGAAGCAGACGCTCGACTATTTTGCCGTGTCGTTGCCCGATTTGCTCGTTTGGGAGCAGTCGCTTGATGTGCGCAATCAGGTTCACTGTAAATATATGCTTGCATTGGGTTATTATGGTCTTGGCGACATCGAACATGCTCAACGCTACCTTGACGAGGTGCGGGCTACCGACATCAACCATCAAGGGGCAGCGGCTCTGTTGTCGTTCACAAAACTATGTGAATAAATGAAAGAATAGCGAAATTTTTGCGAATTCGACTCTCATACAAAAATATCTGTTTGTTTGCGGCTGCCATATTACGATATTTGGCAGCCGCATCGCGTATTCAGAAGCCGGCTAAAAGTAGCCTTTCAATGAAATTTGATGTTGGGGCTGAGTGTGAAGCGTGCTTTTTGCTCGATTATTGGTTAAATCGGTTAATTGCATAAATTTGGCTGAATATCATAATTTTTCATTATCTTTGCAGACATTAAATAATGTGTGTCACAAAAATAGAATATTGAAGGAAACAAAAATAAAGTATAATTTGGCATGAACAATCGATATAGAGAATATGCGAGATTAAGTCTATCGGAGATAAACAAGACCGTGTTGGAGAAGTGGGACGCCGAGAATGTGTTTGCCCGCAGCATCGACGAGCGTGAAGGACAGCCGTCGTTTGTGTTTTTCGAAGGGCCACCATCAGCCAACGGTATGCCGGGCATTCACCATGTGATGGCGCGCACCATCAAGGACGTGGTGTGCCGCTACAAGACCATGCAGGGCTATCGTGTGATGCGCAAAGCCGGTTGGGACACCCACGGCTTGCCAGTGGAACTCGGCGTAGAAAAGAGCCTTGGCATCACCAAAGAAGACATTGGCAAGAAGATTTCGGTGGACGAATATAATGCTGCTTGTCGCCGCGAGGTGATGAAGTACACTCGCGAGTGGACCGACCTTACCCACAAGATGGGTTACTGGGTTGACCTCGACCACCCGTATATCACCTACGAAAACAGCTATATCGAAACTTTATGGTGGCTTTTGCAGCAACTTTATAAGAAAGGTTTGCTGTATAAGGGCTACACTATTCAGCCGTATTCGCCGGCAGCCGGTACAGGTTTGAGTTCGCACGAGCTGAATCAGCCGGGTTGCTACCGCGACGTGAAGGATACCACGGTTACCGCTGCTTTTGCTGTAACCGACACCGAGCATCCGCTTGCCCGCAGCATTGTTGAAGCTGCCCATGCGCCTTTTGCCGATAATCTCAGCATTTTGGCTTGGACCACTACGCCTTGGACTCTGCCTTCTAACACCGCGCTGTGTGTGGGCGAGAAAATCGACTATGTGGCAGTTGAAAGTTACAATCCATACAGCGGTGCTCCGGGAGTGTTTGTGCTTGCCAAGGCACGCTTGAACGCCTACTTTGCTGC
>JBJECZ010000123.1:0-25046 GCA_051871555.1 Muribaculaceae bacterium
GTTGCTCAGGTTCTTAAAAAGTTATATTGGTAATAGTGTTGCGGAATTAAGGTTAATTATTTATATCACAAATCCATCTACTTAAAAAATCCTCGGATATGAAAAAGTTTTTAGTTTTCATCTTGGCAATTTTGTTTGCCATGCCTGTAATGGTTCAAGCTCAAAGCAAGGAACTTGAAAAGCAACTCAAAAAGGAATACAAGCAAAAGCTTAAACAACTCAAGAAAGAAGGATGGCAAATCTACGGCACATCGCGCAGCCTTGAGGTGTCGCTGCTGCTTCACTATCAGAAGCTCAACGACGACGGCGCACAAGAGCTCCTCGGCACCGCTTCGAACTGCGTGTCGATGAACGTATGCCGCCAGATGGCTTTGCAGAACGCTTGCGCTTACTACGCATCGCTGGCTGGCTCGAAGCTGAAAGGCCGCATCGTTTCGGACCTCGCTGCTAATGCTTCGGGCGACCTGTCTGCCGAGTTCGACAAGTTTTATGCTGCTTACGAGCGCCTTGTTGAGAAGGAAATCAAGGGCGAAATTCAAGCAAGCTTCTCGCTGCTGAAGAAAAACGCCAACGGCTCGAACGAATTGCAAACTTTCTTCGTGATTAACGAAGACGCTGCCACCAAGGCTCGCATCCGCGCTTGGGAAAACGCCGCACGCGAATCGGAAGTGGCTCAGAAGTATGCCAAGGAAGTGTCGGACTTCATCAAAGAAGGCTTCGACACTGCCGGCGAATAATTTCACAGCCAAAGCAATCGAAGCGGAGGGGCTGTGTCGTAATATTAAAAATAATTTGAGCTTTTGGCTATAGGCGCCTGAAAGGCGCGACCCCAGAGGCTTTAGCCGACGGGACTTAGCCGTGGGTGAGCGAAGCGTAACCCACGGAAAGCGGTGCCTCGTAAAATGCGTCTGAAAGACGCGAATTACCACTAAAACAGCTTATTGTCAACACATTACCATTAATTCGCGTCCTATACGGACGCCACAGATTTGGATGTCGTTGACCTGGGGTTGCGCTTCGCTTACCCCGGGCTAAGTGCCTCGCCAAGGCTCGGCTTCTCGCCTTTCAGGCGACAAAGCGTATGATATTTTTTTAAGACTATATAATTACGACATAGTTCCCCTGCTTTGGCTTTTTATCGCGTGCGCGCGTATATATGCACGCATATACACGTAGGCTACGCGGCTATCCGCCTGTTTTGATATGCTTTTAATAGAGGATTTTAGAGTTTGTTGTGATATAATGAAAAATGCTTAAATTGGTTATGTACAGACGATTTCTTTTAGCTTTGATTGCTGCACTTGCTGCCTGGGCAGGCGCTTGGGCACAAGGTATTTCGGTGACGTCGTTCAAGCCATTGCCCGACGACCTCACGGCAAACATTGCCGGCTCGATGGAGAAAGACCAGAACGGCGAGGTGGCTGCGCTCATCAAGGTGGTGACCACGCAAACCGGCTTCACCTTCGAGGGTGGTATGGCTGGCATCGTCAAGACAAAGCAAGAAGCCGGCGAAATATGGGTGTATGTGCCCCACGGAATACAAAAAATCACCATCAAGCACCCACAGCTCGGAGTGCTGCGCAACTATTATTTCCCGTGCGCCATCGATGCGGCGCGCACCTACGAGATGGTGCTTGCCTCAGGCGAGGTGCGCACAGTGGTCACGCAAGACGCCGGCGGCTCGTATTTGGTGATTTCGCTGCAGCCTAAAACGGCGGTGGTGTATATCGACGACCAACTGCAGGAAAACGACGGCAGCGGCGAGATGATGAAAGCGTTGACCTACGGCGAGCATCAATATCGCGTCGAGGCAAACGGCTATATGCCCGAAGCCGGCATCGTAACCATCGGCAAGGAGAAAAAGGTGCTCAACATCAAGCTGCAGTCGGCACTCGCAACGCTCACGGTGAACAGCACCACATCAGGCACCCAGATAGTTGTGAACGAGCAAGTGAAAGGTTCGGGAAACTGGAGCGGCAACCTCACACCGGGCATGTATATCATCGAGGGACGTCTCGACAGCCACCGCAGCCAAAAAATGTCGGTTACGCTCGGCAAACAAGAGCAGAAAGCAATCACCATACCGGCGCTTGAGCCGATGTACGGCATGCTTGATGTAAGCTATAAGCCTATCGGCGCCGAGGTTTGGCTCGACGGCAAGCAGCTTGGCGCGTCGCCCGACATCTACAAGAACGTGTTCGCCGGCACACATAAACTCACCATCAAAAAAGCCGGCTACACCGACCACACCGAAACCATCACCCTCGCCGAAGGCGAGAAAAAAGTGGTTACCGGCGCTCTGACGGCGAATTCCACAACCAGCACTGATTTCTCTGGCAAAATCCCTGCAAAAGGCACCGAAGCCTACGGCTACTACCAAAAAGCCATCACCGGCGATGCCGAAGCGCAAACCAGATTAGGGAATGAATTTTATCACTCAAAAGATTTCGAAAATGCGGTTTATTGGTATCGAAAAGCCGCTGAACAAGGTAACGCCACAGCACAAAATAATCTCGGTATTTGCTATGAAGATGGAGAAGGTGTAACAAAAGACATCTATGAAGCTGTGAAATGGTATCGCAAAGCGGCTGCGCAAGGGAACATCGCATCAAAAAGCATGCTCAAGCGATTAGGTTACAACGAAAATTCCAGCAGTTCCAATGGTTTGCAAGCAAGCAGTAGCAGCCAACCGAGAAATAAATACAGTGATTTCACAGGTAGAATCCCAGCAAAAGGCACCAAAGCCTACGGCTACTACGAAAAAGCCATCACCGGCGATGCCCCTGCGCAAAATTCATTAGCTTTTGAGTATGATAAAGAAAAAGACTATGCGAGCGCTGTTTATTGGTATCGCAAAGCGGCAGCTCAAGGGCATTCTAATGCCAAATCATGCCTTAAACGCTTAGGCTACAGCGAAAATTCCGGCGAATCAGCCGCCTCGCAAGCGAGCGGTAGCGGACAGTCGGGCAATAAAAGCACCGTTAGCGGCGAAGTGTATCAGAGGGCTGATATTATGCCAGAATTCCCTGGAGGACAAGGCGCTATGTTCAGATGGCTTGGCGAAAACCTAAAATATCCGCCTATTGCGCTGGAAGAGGGCATACAAGGACGCGTACTAATTCACTTTGTTGTCACAAAAACAGGCGAGATTGCCGACGCTAAAGTTGCAAAGTCAGTTAACCCGGCGCTCGACAAAGAAGCTTTGCGCTTAGTGCGGTCGATGCCACGCTTCACCCCTGCAAAGATGCAAGGCAAACCCGTGAACTGCTACTTCACACTTCCTGTCACCTTTAGAATTACAACTAACTGATTATGAAGACGAAAATTATTATATTGACAGCGATGCTTGCCGCTTGGGCAGGCGCTTGGGCACAAAGTGCCGACGAGATTAAGAACAGTAAGGAATATCTTAGCGGCGAGGGCACCGGCGAAACGCTCAAGGCAGCCGACAATGCTGCCCTGAACGACCTGCTGAGCAAGATTTCGGTGAACGTGAAAGGTTCGTTCTCAACGGTGGAGAGCGAGGTTGTGTCGAATGGAAAGGTTGATGCCTCAACAGCAACTCAAATGGTGGTGAACACCTATTCGCAAGCCACCCTCACCAACACCAACCGCATCGTGGTGTCGAACGAGCCCGATGCCCATGTGGTGCGCTATGTGAAGAAAAGCGAAATTGACCGCATCTTTGCCGGACGCAAAAACAAGGTGCTCGACCTTGTTGGCTTGGCTTATAAGGCTGAGAAAGTGGCAAAAATCGATGATGCCCTGCGCAACTACTATTGGGCGCTGTGCATGCTCAAGAGTCTGCAATATGAAAACGAAGTGAAATGGACCGACGGCGAAGGCGCCGAGCACATCCTCAGCTCGTGGATTCCGCAGCAAATCAATTCGATTCTCGGGGGCATGGCGGTGGAAAAAGCAGGCATTGACGGCACCGACCTGCTGCTCTACTTCACCTACAACGGCAAACCGGTGCAAAGTCTCGACTTCACCTACTTCGACGGCGTTGACTGGAGCTCGATATGCAGCGTGCGCGACGGTCGCGGCATGGCTGAGATGCGTCCCGGTCAGATTCCTGACAAACTCAACATCAAGTGCGAATATGCCTACGAGGGACAATCGCACATCGACAAGGAGATTGAAACCGTGATGGGCGTGATGAAAGGCACCAGTTTCCGCAAGTCATATCTGACGCTGAATGCCGGTGACGGTGCTGCAGCTTCGGCAAACGCTTCGACGGCGGGCGCAACGGTTTCGAAAACGGCTGGCTCGGCAGCGGGCGGCTCGCAAAGCGCATTTGCAGCGGCAGTTGCCAGCGTGGGCGCTTCAACCTCGGCGTTGAGCAACCCGACGGCTTTCAAGGCCTCGGGCTTGAAGGCTGTGGACAACGTGGGCGATTACGACAAGGTTATGAACAAAATCACCGAAGCCATCCGCACCCGCAACTATGCTTCGGTGCAGAGCCTGTTCACCCCAGCCGGTTGGGACACCTTCAAAAAGCTCATCGACTACGGCACAGCACGCCTCTACGGCACACCGAAATACACCTACGTTGGCTACGGCAACAAGGTGATTTGCCGTGGTCTGCCTATGAACTTCTCGTTCAAATCCAACCGACGCCGTTTCATGGAGGAGGTGACATTCATGTTCGACGCCAACCGCAAGATTGACAACGTGTCGTTCGGCCTCGGCGAGCAAGCCGAAAAAGACATCCTCATGAAAGGCGACTGGTCGGAACTGGCTCGCGTGGCGCTGATGAACTTCCTTGAGGACTACAAAACCGCTTTTGCGCTTAAGGACATCAAATACCTCGAAAGCGTGTTCGACGACAACGCCGTGATTGTGATAGGCAAGGAAGTGCGCCGCCTCAACAACAAGGACAACAACGTGCAGCTCAACGAAAAAACCTATAAATACGCCACCTACACCAAGGAACAATATCTCAAAAACCTTCGCTATAGCTTTCGCAGCCAGGAGTTTATCAACATCCGCTTTGCCAACAACGACGTGATTAAGCTGGGCAGCGGCGGCGAAATCTACGGCATACAAATCAAGCAAGACTACTACTCGTCGAGCTACGGCGACACCGGCTACCTCTTCTTGATGGTCGACCTCAACGACCCCGAGAAACCTATCATCAAGGTGCGTACCTGGCAACCCGAGCGCGACCCGAACTTTGGCTTAATTGGTCCTTACAACTTCTGATAATTTTCACGATTATGAAAAAACGATTCTCCATAGTGTTGTTTGCCGCAATGGCAACAATGGCTGCGAATGCCCAGGACATGAACAGCGATTTCGACAGCTTCCGCAAGTCGATTCTCAATAACTACGAAGGTTTCCGCCAATCGGTGCTTTCGAGCTACGCCAGCTTCCTCGACGGGGTGTGGCAAGAATACAACGTGTTCCGCGGCGCCAAGGCTGACCCTATTCCGAAGCCTAAGGACATACCTGACATAAAGCGTCAGCCACCTAAGCCGCAACCACAGCCCAACATCACCGAGCCGAAGCCGCAGCCTAAGCCCGACCCGACTCCGCAGCCTAAGCCCGAACCGGCTCCGCAGCCTAAGCCCGAACCCAAGCCGCAACCAACACCCGATCCTACCCCAACTCCAACTCCGCAGCTGGTGCAACCCGCCGTGCCTATGGTGAACATCGAGCTTTACGGCCTAAACCTGAGGCTGCCTAAGGTGGAAGTGAGCACGCTCAGCGGCACCAACGGCAGCACCCTGTCGCGCGCATGGAACGAGCTGTGCGACACCGACCTGCCCGAGGGCGTTCTGCAAACCATCAAAAACGACATCAGCAAATATCGCATGGGCGACTGGCAGACCTACAACTACCTCAAGCGCTACGCTGCCAAGCTCACCGGCGACCCTAACACACAAACGCTCATCACCGACCTCCTGCTGGTGGCGTTGGGCTACGATGCCCGTCTGGGCACTGCCAACGGCAACGAACTGGTGATTCTCATGCCGTTCGACCACATGGTGTATGCCCGCCCCTACCTCGAAAACAACGGCAGGAAATATTACATCTTCAATCACGAGCGTTTTGGCGAGGCAAAGAGCATCTACACCTACGACGCCGACAACAGCGCGCTGAACCTGCACGCAATGGACCTCGTGCTTAAGCAAGAACCGTTACTGCCCAACAAACCAAAGTCGTTCTCGTTCCAATCGTCGAAAATCAAGATTTCAGGCACCGTAAACAGCAACCTTGTGGCGCTGATGGACGGCTATCCGCAGATGCCGGTGCCGGGCTACGCCAAGTCGAAGTTCTCAAACGCCGCCCGCAGCAGCGTGGTGTCGCAGGTGAAGAGCCAAGTGGCTGGCATGAGCACGCTCACCGCCATCAACACCATCCTCGATTTTGTGCAAAAGGCGTTTGAATATGCCACCGACGACCAGCAGTTCGGCTACGAAAAACCGTTCTTCTTCGACGAGATGCTCTACTACCCCTATTGCGACTGCGAGGACCGCTCGGTGTTCTACACCTACCTGCTGCGCAACGTGCTCGGCATCGATTGCCAATTGGTGCACTTCCCGGGCCACGAAGCTGCCGTGGTGGTGCTGCCGAGCCAAATCAACGGCACCGCATATCGCTACAAAGGTAAGGTATATTACATCTCCGACCCCACCTACATCGGTGCTTCCACCGGCATGTGTATGCCCGACTTCCAAAGCACCGCGCCCGAAATCGAAGAATTTTAATTAACCGCTCAAATAAACGTATTAACCACCCAAAAATAATAGTCATGAAACGGTTTTATATAATAATGTGTCTCACCCTGCTCGCCACCTTCAGCGCCTGGGCACAGGTTCCACAAAAAGGCACCAAAGCCTACGGCTACTACGAAAAAGCCATCACCGGCGATGCCCCTGCGCAAAATTCATTAGCTTTTGAGTATGATAAAGAAAAAGACTATGCGAGCGCTGTTTATTGGTATCGCAAAGCGGCTGAGCAAGGCAATACCTCTGCGCAATACAATCTTGGCTTATGCTATGAATTTGAAGAAGGCGTAACTAAGAATTATTACGAGGCAGTAAAATGGTATCGAAAAGCGGCAGAACAAGGCCATGCCAAAGCGCAATACAATCTTGGCTTATGCTATGATTTTGAAAAAGGCGTAACTAAGAATTATTACGAGGCAGTAAAATGGTATCGAAAAGCTGCCGAGCAAGGCCATGCCAAAGCTCAATACAACCTTGGCGTTTGCTATTACAACGGGCAGGACGTGACCAAAGATTACTACGAAGCAGTAAAATGGTTCCGTAAAGCTGCCGAGCAAGGTTATGCCAAAGCTCAGAACAATCTTGGTGTTTGCTATGAAAACGGACAAGGCGTAACCAAGAGCATCTCCGAAGCTGAGAAATGGTATCGCAAAGCTGCAGCTCAAGGCAATGCAAATGCAAAAGATAATCTGAAACGCTTAAGTTCCAGCGATTCCACTGGTTTGCAAGCAAGCAGTAGAGGCAAAAACAGTAGTTCCAATGACAAAATCCCACCGAAAGGCACCGAAGCCTACGGCTACTACGAACATGCTATTCTGGGCAAAGCCACAGCACAAAATAAGCTTGGTGTTTGCTATGAAGAAGGAGAAGGAGGAGTAACTAAAGATTCTTCCGAGGCAGTAAAATGGTATCGCAAAGCCGCTGAGCAAGGTAATGCCTGGGCACAATACGAACTTGGAAAATGTTATGAAAAAGGGAATGGTGTAAATAAAAACATCAACGAAGCAGTTAAATGGTACCGTAAGTCTGCCGAGAATGGCAATACATTTGCTCTTGAAATTTTAGTAAATCTCGGTTACAGCGAATAAAACACTTGAAACTAACTGATTATGAAAACGAAAATAGTAATATTGATGATGATGCTGATGGGCTGGATGGGCTTGTCGGCACAAGGAATTTCGGTAACGTCGTTCAAGCCATTGCCCAACGACCTTACGGCAAACTTGGCAGGAACGATGGTAAAGGACCAAAACGGCGAGGTGGCTGCGCTCATCAAGGTGGTGACCACCCAAACCGGCTTCAGCTTTGAGGGCGGCGTGGCTGGCATCGTCAAAACCAAACAGGAGGTGGGCGAAATATGGGTGTATGTGCCTCACGGCATTAAGAAAATCACTATCAAGCATCCGCAACTTGGTGTGCTGCGCGACTATTTCTTCCCGTGCGCTATCGATGAGGCTCGCACCTACGAGATGATTCTCACTTCTGGCGAAGTGCGCACGGTGGTCACTCAGGATGCCGGCGGCTCGTTCTTGGCTCTGACGGTTGAACCGAAAAACGCCAGCGTGTATATCAACGGCGAACTGCAACCGGTTGACGACAACGGCGAACTGATGGTGATGCTTCCCTACGGCGAGCATCAATATCGCATCGAAGCCAACGGATATATGAACGAAGCCGGCGTGATTGCCGTGGGCAAGGAAACGGTGACAAAGGTGATACGGCTGAAGTCGGCGCTCGCCACGCTCAAGATTAACAGCACAACACCCGGCGCCGACATCATTGTTAACAACCAGAAGCGCGGCACCGGCAGCTGGAGCGGTTCGCTCACCGCAGGAATGTATCTGATTGAATGTCAAAAGCCCGGCTATCACAGCTATCAGACATCAATCACCCTTGCTAAACAGGAAGAAAAAGCCCTCACCATACCGGCTCTTACGGCTAAATACGGCTCGATTGTGGTGAGCGTGAAGCCTATTGGCTCGGAGGTGTGGATGGATGGCGCCAAGTTGGGCACGTCGCCGGGCGTATTCAGCAACGTGCTTGCCACCAAGCACACCATCGAGGTGAAAAAAGCTGGCCACCAGACCCTGCGCAAGACATTCGAGCTTGCCGAGGGCGAGAAAAACACCATCGACGGCACTCTTGAAAAAGAACAGGCAGCTGCTCCTGCACCAGCGCCAAGCGGCAGTGGTTCGGGCGGCTCGTCGAGCGGCTCAGGCAGCGGTTCGTCGAGCGGTTCAAGCTCGCCACGCAGCAGCAACGGCTCTTTGCAGCTGTTCCCGGTTTGGGGCATCACCCTTGGCAACACCACCGTGGGCGACATGAAGCGATTAGGATTCACCGTTGAACCGCAAAGCAGCGGGGCAAACTATTCACGCGTGCACAGCATACAATTCTGGGACCACAGCAAAGACGGCGTTTACGAAACCATCTATTTCCCAGTATCGACCACTGCACCCGACCTGTGGACATCGCAAGGACTGAATGGAAGCCTGAGCTACAACGAATATATTCGCTTCTTCACCTCGCGCGGATTCACTTACAAAGTGACTAAAGAACCTCAAGTGAAAAAGTGGCAGAACCGAAACACCCTTTCGGCGAACCTGATGTTCTATTCAAACGACGGCAACTACTCGTTTGAAATTGATTTCGACTATGGCAACGACAACGGCGAAGGCTACTCAGTCGACTCGAAGAACACGGCATACAGCTTCAGAGTGAAAGCCCTGAAAAGCGTAGCCGCAGCAAGCGGTTCGTCGAGCGGTTCAAGCTCGCCACGCAGCAGCAGCGGCTCGTCGGGCACAGTGAACGTCAACGGCGTGAACCTCGACATGGTGTATGTGCAAGGAGGCACATTTATTATGGGTAAAGACGGTTCGGTTGACGACGAAAAGCCTGAACACAACGTGACCGTAAGCAGCTATTATATTAGCAAATACGAAGTCACTCAGGCTCTTTGGAAAGCTGTTATGGGCGGCTCGATACCAAGCCAGAGCTATGCCGGCGTGGGCGACAACAAGCCGGTGGCAAATATCAACTATGCTCAGATTCAGGAATTTATACGCCGCCTCAACAGCGCCACCGGCAAGCACTTCCGTCTGCCCACCGAGGCTGAATGGGAATTTGCAGCCCGAGGCGGCAACCAAAGTCGCGGTTATAAGTTCAGCGGCAGCAACGATGCATCGGAAGTGGCTTGGTATAACGTCAGCGACCACCACAGCCGTCCTGTAGGCACCAAGAAGCCTAACGAACTGGGCATCTACGATATGAGCGGTAACCTCGAAGAATGGACAGCCGACTACTGGAGCAGCTACACCAGCAGCTCGCAAACCAACCCGAATGGCGGCCGCAGCGGCAAGCGCGTGGTGCGCGGCGGTGGCTATTGGCACTCTCTCGACTGGGCTCAACGTGTGGCACGACGCTCGGCACAAGAGGAAAGCTCAAGTATCTTCGGCATCCGCTTGGCTCACGACGCCAATGGCGCTTCGTTCAGCCAAAGTTCGGGCGGCTCGTCGAACTACGGCGGCAGCAGCTACAGCAGCTCGTCAAGTAGCGGTTCGCTGAAGCTGTACCCGGTGTGGGGTGTTGATTTGGGTAAATCAACTGCCAAAGACCTCAAGGCACAAGGCTACAAGGTTGAGAACCGCAGCGACGGCGATAAATACGCCAACATTCGAGGCATTCAGTGCTGGGATTTCAGCCACGACGGCCGCTTTGAAACTATGTATTTCACCTACTACGACAGAATCCCGTCGGAATGGGAATCGCAGGGCTTCAACACAAAGATGAGCTATAACGAGTATATCCGTTTCTTCACCTCAAAAGGCTACACCTATACCGTGAAGGAATCTCCTCAAGTGAAACAATACCAGAACCGCAACACCCTCTCAGCTGAACTGGAATTTACATCAGGCGACGGTAGATATGTCATTCGCATAGACTTCGACTACGGCAACGACAACGGCGAAGGCTACACAGTCGACTCGAAATGCTCGGCTTTCAGTTTCAACATCAAAGCAAAATAACACAATATTATGAAAAAAACAATCATCACATTGCTCTTGGCTATCGTGGCAACCGTGTGCGGCTATGCTCAGCAATCAGCGCCGGTGAAGCCGCTCAAGGAGCTGCAACAAGCGTTTGTCGACCTGCGTTTCGGCATGTTCATCCACTTTAATATGCCCACATTCTGCCCCGAGGATTGGCCCGACCCCGATGCCTCACCGGCATTGTTCAACCCCGTGAAACTCGACTGCTCGCAATGGGCAAAGGCAGCCAAAAGCGCCGGAATGACCTACGGCTGCCTCACCACCAAGCACCACAGCGGTTTTTGCATCTGGAACACAGCCACCACCCCTTACAGCGTGATGAGCTCGCCGCTGAAGCGCGACGTGGTGCGCGAGTTTGCCGATGCATTCCGCCGCGAGGGCTTGCGCGTGATGCTCTACTACTCAATTCTCGACACACATCACCGCTTGCGCCCGCACCGCATCACTCCCGAACACGTGGCTATGATTAAGGCTCAGCTCGCCGAACTGCTCACCGGCTACGGCGACATCGACGCACTAATCATCGACGGCTGGGACGCCCCTTGGAGCCGTATTTCTTACACCGAGATTCCGTTTGCCGAGATTTACAGCTTCATCAAGAGCCTGCAACCCAATTGCTTGGTTATGGACCTCAATTCGGCTAAATATCCGGCTGACGGGCTTTTCTATTCCGACATCAAGGCGTATGAGCAAGGCGCAGGACAAAAGATTTCGAAGGACGCAAACAACCTGCCTGCCATGTCGTGCCTGCCGCTGCAGCCAAAATGGTGGTTCTGGAAGGACTACTTCCCCACTACGCCCGAACTGAAATCGGCTGAAACCATCGTGCACGAAAACGTCGACCCGATGGGCAAGGTGTTCTGCAACTTTATGCTCAACGTGGCACCTAACCGCGACGGCTTGATGGACGACAACGCCCTGAAGCGACTCAAAGAGATAGGCAAACTCTACACCAAGCGCGGACCGGTGGCTAAGCTGGGTCACTACGACGACGCTATATTGGTGCCGAACCTGGCGCTCGGCAAGCCTGCCGAAGGCACCTGGTGCTACGACTGCCAACTGTTCGACTTCATCAACGACGACAATTTCAAGACCGAATGGTATGCCCATCCGTCGGTGAAAGAGCCACAAGTGACTATTTCGCTTGGCTCGGAGCAGCAGTTCAATGCCATCGTCATCACCGAGGCTGAAGACGATTGCCTCGACGAATACACGCTTGAATGCCGTGTGAACAACGAGTGGAAAACGGTGTTTGCAGGCAAAGCCACCACCGCCAAACGCGTGAAGATGCACCGCTTCGGCAGCGTGTGGGCCGACGCCGTGCGCATCACCATAAAGAGCTATAAGACTGAATATTGCGGCATCGCCGAGCTCGGCGTTTACAACGAACGCCGCTAAATCACCCTGCCCCACCCACAAAGCAGCTTTCGAAACCTGTTAAGGCGAAGGTGCTTTGTGGGTGGTGATGTATTCTGCGGTTTCTGCAAGAGGAATATTGGGGATAATCAAAACAGCGATAGCTCGGTGGGCTGAGATGGCTGTGCAGCATCGGTTGCCGGCTGCGGCGCTGCTGACTTGGCAGTCTTAGCGGGCTTTTTTACAGCTTTCGACGACTTGAAAATCTGACCTCGCAGCGAGGTGATTCGACGGTTGATGTCAGCCACATCGAAGATGTCGGCAGCAATCACATCAAGATAGAGGCGCAGCAGGCGTGCACATTTGTTCTTCGGGTCGAGTGCCAAATTGGCTTCCACCTTTTCTACAATCTCCTTAACCTGCGGCGTGAGCTGCTCGACCTCGGCAGCAGCGGCATTCAGTTTGTCGACGCGCGAAGCTGCCATTCGCTTGAAGCCGCGCTCGGTGTCGAGCTGATAGTGGCGGCTGCGAATCTTGTAGGAATTACGCACCTTGGCATAGCGTATTAGCAGGTTGCTGTATGTTTCGGTGTCGCTAAGCGACAGCAATTCGACGGGTTGCATAGTTAGCTGTTTTTTTAGAGGTTGCAGAAAAATTATTTTGAAAACATGGTTCAGAACAAGCTCAGCTGACGGTCGAGCAACTGAAACGACATTCTGTGATAAGGCGACGGACCTAAAGTGGCAATGGCATCGCGGTGTGCGCGAGTGGGATAGCCTTTGTTTTCCAACCAGTGATAGCCGGGATATTCCTCGGCAATTCGGCACATATATTCGTCGCGGTGAGTCTTAGCAAGCACCGACGCTGCTGCAATGCTCATCATCTTAGCATCACCCTTCACGATGGTGGTGTGCGGAATGTCGCGATATGATGTGAAGCGGTTGCCGTCGATGAGCAGATGCTCGGGGCGAACGGTCAGCTGGTCGATGGCGCGATGCATGGCAGTGATTGATGCACGCAGTATGTTAATGTGGTCGATTTCTTCAGGCGAGACAAACGCCACAGCCCACGCCAGAGCCTCACGTTCAATTATGGGGCGCAGCAGATTGCGCTGGCGCTCGGTGAGCTGCTTTGAGTCGTTGAGCAACTCGTTGCTGAAACCCGGCGGCAAAATCACAGCAGCCGCAGTGACCGGACCGGCAAGGCATCCTCGCCCGGCTTCGTCGCATCCGGCTTCAATGCGTCCTTCTTTTAGAAACGGTTGCAGCATAGTTTGTGTTTCACCTCCTATCTATCCTTGTTTCTGGGAAAAATCAATTACATTTTGCGCTCAATGACAAACGAGAACAGAGATTTGAACGCCTGCACTTCGGGGCATTGCGGCAGCTCGTTGAGAATGGCAAACGCCTCGTCGCGCAGCTTGAGCATCTGCTGCTCGGCATATTCAATGCCACCATTGTTTCGAGCGTAGGCAATGAGCGTGTCAATTTCGTCGGCAGTGAGCTGATGCTTCTCGCTCAGCGCCATCATGGCATCATGGTCAGGCAAATCGGTGCGCGACAGCACATGAATGAGCGGCAAGGTGCGCTTGCCTTCGCGAAGGTCGTTGCCCGTAGGCTTTCCAATCGCCGAGTCGTTGAAATAGTCGAAAATATCGTCTTTTATCTGGAAGCAAAGTCCAAAAAGTTCGGCATACTTCACCACCTTTGCTTGCATGTCGGCAGGAGCACCGGCAGCATAGCCGCCCACCTCCACGCAACTGCAAAACAAGGCAGCCGTTTTGCGACGTATGGTGTCGTAATATTGTTCCTCGCTGATTGACGGTTTGCGAGTGGCTTCAATCTGGTTGATTTCGCCCAACGAAAGTTCACGGCCGCGGTTGGCAAGCACTTTCACCACATTGGGCTCACCCGACGCCACACCGCAGCTCAAAGCCGAGCTCACGAAGAAGTCGCCTACAAGCACCGCAATGTGATTGTCCCACACACGATTGATGGTAGGACGGCCGCGACGCACCGCCGACTCGTCGATAACGTCGTCGTGAATGAGCGATGCATTGTGCAGCAGCTCGACCGATGCCGCAGCCATGAGTATGGTGCGCAATTCTCCGCCAAACAGCTTGCCAGTGAGTATCGATAGCATTGGGCGTATCTG
Organism: Muribaculaceae bacterium; assembly: GCA_051871555.1. Lineage (GTDB taxonomy): Bacteria > Bacteroidota > Bacteroidia > Bacteroidales > Muribaculaceae > SFTJ01. The sequence goes on from JBJECZ010000123.1 coordinate 14,294, forward strand.
TTTGCCTTTTGCCTTGAGAAATTCCGAAACGATGTGCTGCATAAGTGCGTTGTCGCTATGCAACGACTCGGCAATTATTGCATTTAATTGCTCAAGTTCGCAAGACAGGTCTGCCCGTATTTGTTCAAATTCAGTCATCATTTTGTTTTGTATTGCAAAAGTAGCAATAAATCTTCTTTGTTATGAAACTTTTTTTTGTAATATTTCAAAATACCGACAAAAAGGAGTAATTTTAAATGTTTTTTCAGAATTTATGAATACATTGGCGGTGATTATTTTGATATTTCCCGCTAAAACAACTCACCAATATGGAAGAAAAGAAACTGGTTCTACTCGACGCCTACGCACTCATATTCCGTGCCTACTATGCACTCATACGCAACCCGCGATACACTTCGCAAGGATTGAACACTTCGGCAATTTTTGGTTTTGTGAACACGCTGCAAGACCTGCTCAAGCGCGAGAACCCAAGCCACATAGCCATCTGCTTCGACCCAAAAGGTGGCACGTTCCGCCACGAGATGTACGCCGAATACAAGGCTGGACGCGAAGAAACGCCCGAAGACATACGCAAAGCGGTGCCCTACATCAAACGCATTGCCGAGGCTTATAACATTGCTGTGCTCGAGGTGCCGGGCTACGAGGCCGACGACGTGATTGGCACACTGGCACACCAAGCCGCCGGGCAGGGATTCCTCACGTATATGGTAACCGGCGACAAGGATTTCGGACAACTCGTTAACGACGCGGTGAAAATCTACCGTCCGCATTCGGGTGGCGGCTACGAAATTATGGGCGAGAAAGAGGTGTGCGACAAATTCGGCATCGAACGTGCCGACCAAGTGATTGATATGCTTGCGCTTATGGGCGACAAGGTGGACAACATTCCCGGCTGTCCGGGCGTGGGCGAAGTCACTGCCGCCAAACTCATTCGTCAGTTTGGCAGCGTTGAGAACCTAATCGGCAACACCTCGGAACTGAAAGGCGCACTCAAGAAAAAGGTGGAAGAGAACGTCGAGAAAATCAAATTCTCCAAACTGCTTGCCACAATCTGCCTCGATGTGCCCATCAAGCTGAACGAGCAGGAACTAAAGCGACAACCCATCAATGCCGAGGCGCTGCGCCAGCTGTTCAAGGAATTGGAATTCCGCAATTTCGCCACTCGCATAATCGACCAAAACGAAGGCAACATCGGGCTCGACGGCGCTCCTGCACCTGAGGTAAAAGCCTCGCCCGCATCGGCTGCATCCCCCACTCCTGCTGCCGCAAAAGCCGCTCCGGCAAAAAAGAAGCAATCGGCTCAGATGTCGCTGTTCGGCGATGACGACGAGGAAGAGGAGGAAACCGTCGAGAATAACCCTACCGAAACACCCGTCATTGAGCAACCCACCGAGATTGTCTACACCCACATCACCGATGCCGGCGAACTGAAGCGCCGCGTTGCCGATGCCATGACGCTCGATGCCGTTGGCTTTGAACTCGTTGCCGACGGCGACGATGCCATGACTGCCTCGCTGGTGGGTATCGCTGTGGCTGTGAAGCGCGGCTCGGCGTTCTACGCCGATGCTTCGCTCGTTGAACTGCTGAAGCCGCTGTTTGAAAGCAGCTCCGTGACGCTGGTGTCGGGCGACGTTAAGCGCGCTATGGTGATTTTGCGTCGTCGTGGCATCAGCCTCGCCGCTCCATATTTCGACACCGCCGTGGCTCACTATCTGCTGCAACCCGAGCGACCACACGCCACTGCCCGCCTCGCCGACGAGATTCTGGGTGTGGCATGCACAACCGACGACGCCCTGCTCGGCGCCAAAGGACGTAACCGCAGGCGCTTTGTCGAGGTGTCGGGCGAAGCAATCACCTCCTACGCATGCCAACTCGCCGACATGGCGCTTGCGCTGCGCAAGCCGCTTATAGCCAGCATCGAAGCCGACCGATTGACCTCGTTGCTTACCGACATCGAACTGCCACTGATTGAAGTGCTTGCCGACATGGAGCTAACCGGCGCTCGCGTCGACGTGCGTGCGCTCACCGACTATTCGGTGGTGCTCACCGAACGTATGAACCGCCTCGAGCAGGAGTGCTTCGAACTCGCCGGCGAGCCGTTCAACACCGCCTCGCCTATGAAGGTGGGCGAAATTCTTTTCGACAAACTCAAAATCGACGATAAAGCCAAGAAAACCAAAAGCGGGCAATACTCCACCACCGAGGAGGTGCTGATGCACCTTCGCGACCGCCATCCGCTTGTCGACAAAATTCTTGAACTGCGCGGAATACGCAAACTGCTGTCGACCTATGTGAACGCCTTGCCTGAGCTCATCAACCCCGAGACCGGCAGAATACACACCACCTACAACCAAACCGTCACTGCCACCGGCCGTTTGTCGTCGACCAACCCGAACCTGCAAAACATTCCGGTGCGTACCGACGACGGTCGCGAAATTCGCCGGGCATTCATTCCTGCCGACGGTAACCTGTTCTTCTCAGCCGACTATTCGCAAATCGAGCTGCGCCTGGTGGCTGACCTTAGCGGCGACCCTACCATGGTGGATGCTTTCCGAAACAACCTCGACATACACGCCATCACAGCAGCAAAAATCTATCACGAGCCGCTGGAAAAAGTCACCCCCGACCAACGACGCAAAGCCAAGACTGCCAACTTTGGCATCCTTTACGGAATCTCGGCATTCGGGCTGTCGGAGCGGCTGCAAATTCCGCGTGCCGAAAGCAAAATGCTCATCGACGGCTATTTTGCCACCTTTCCCGGCGTGCGCGACTACATTGAACGCAGCGTCACCCAAGCCAAAGAGAAAGGCTACGTCACCACACTGTTTGGTCGACGTCGCATGTTGCCCGACATCAATTCACGCAACGCTGTGGTGCGCAGCTTCTCGGAACGAAACGCCGTGAATGCCCCAATTCAGGGCACTGCTGCCGACATTATAAAGATTGCCATGGTGCGCATCTTCAACAAGATGAAGCATGAGGGTTTGCGCTCGAAAATGATTCTGCAGGTACACGACGAATTAAACTTCGACGTGGTGCCCACCGAAGCCGAACGTTTGCAACAAATTGTGGTGGAATGTATGCAAAACGCCTATCACGGCAACGTGCCGCTCACCGCATCACACGCCGTGGCATCGAATTGGCTCGACGCTCATTAAGAACCTGTTTATCAAAACACTATGCTTAGCGACGCTTGCAGCTTCATGCCTGGCGTCATGCCCGGCATCACTGCGAAACTCGTGCTGATGCGGCGCGCATCGTTACCGTAAATCAAACCCATCACTTCGTTCACCGGGTCGATGAGATAAGCCACAAGATTACCCAGAAACTTGCTGCCAAACAGCGTGTAGCCACCGGCAACAATGCTGCGCTTGAGCACATAAAACGCCTCGCCTATCACGGCGCCTGCCAGCGGTGTGATAATGAGGTCTTGAATCGATGGAATCTCGTTGAACGCCTCTATGCCATACTCCCAAAACAGCGTCGACACCCCAAAGCTATAAAGCATGGAATATGGTGCGTTGAAGCCCTGCGAACGGGCACTCATATAGTAAGCCGCACCGCCGTAGGGATGAAGCACATAATTGAAATACCATTTATCGTGGTCCCAAACAGGACCCTCCTTCACATGGTTCCACCATCGCTTGAAAAGCGGCGTTGAACGTATCTCCTCCTTGTTCCACGCAGTGGCATCTTCGGGCAACAACTCAAGAATGCCCAGCATTGCCACACCTGCTGCATAAAGGGCAATGCTGTTATACACCACCTTGCGATAGTTAGGACGATGTGTCCACAGCGAATACGGCAACTCGTAAATCGACGGTTTCAGTTCGTGGTTTTTCGGGAACTGCGGCAATAAATCGGTGCCTTCAGGCATCACCTTCAGTCTCCTGTCGGCATAAAGCGAATCAGCAGCCAGCGAATCAGCAACGAAGCCGCCACCCACGCCATTAAAGCCCACCTCAATCACCGCCGTGCTGTCGATAGCCGACGCCAAACATTCGCTGCACTTTGCCCCACCTTCAACCCCGCCAAAAACGATAATTGCTAATATTATAATTACTCGTGATGCTCTCATTGTTTTTGTAATAACACAATAGTGATTTATACTGTCTTCTATTACTTTAAAACAAAATTTATAAGCAAATTTATCATCATTTTCGAAAGCAAAAGTGTTCAATTTTTCTTTGAAATTATATCAAAACCGAAGTGGTGAACATTTTGACCACTTTTGAGGAAAAACGGAATAATCTCACCGTAGCATGGCTGCAGCCCCGGCAGCAACTGGCTGCGCATTCCCTCGCAGATGCCGCAGAAAGGGTGTTTGACTCACTCAGATTAAGCAGATTAATAGGATATTCCATGGTGATGATGCTGTCGGAGATGGAGATGCCGAACAATGTTGTGCCTCATTTATCACTATATTTATTTGCCCGGAAGCATAAAGCCGTCAAAAGTTTTTGCGAAGTGCGCAATTTTATTTTACTTTGCATTACGCATTTGCAACAACACCAAATTGCCCACATAATAATAAAACTATAACCAAACTTTCATTTTTTCTCGACATGAAAAAATCATTCATTTGCATAGCAATCAGCTTGTTGCTCACATCGTTCTGCGCCCAAGCGCGCACCTATAATCTTGCCGACTATGGCGTCACCCCAACTGCCGACAGCCTCGCCGTACGCATTGCTCAAGCGCTCGACATCATCAAGCGCGACGCCGCAGGCTCTCCAGCAAAAGTGCGCCTGCCTCGTGGTACCTACAACCTGCGCTCAACCCAAGCGCCGGTGCACGAATACTACATCACCAACCACGACCAAGTGGTGAACCATCCTGTGGGCATTGCCATTGAAGATTGGCAGAACCTCACCTTCGATGGCTGCGGAAGCTTGCTGCTGTGCTCGGGCCGCATGCTGCCATTGAGCATCTTGCGATGCACCGATGTGACAGTGCAACGCCTCAGTATCGACTTCGACAACCCACAAATTGCCCAAGTGACCGTGGTGAACAACACCGCCGACGGCATCACTTTCGAACCTTCCGACGAAGTGCGATGGGATATTGACGAAAAAGGCACATTCTACGGATTCGGACTGAAATGGGATGCTAAGTACTACGGAGGCATGGCATTTGATGGCAACACCCACCATATTGTGGCGCAAACCAGCGACATGAACATCAACCTGCGCGACTGCACAAAATCGGGTAAACAAGTTACTGCTCCCAATTGGAAGGACCAGCGAATGGTGCCCGGCACCCGTGTGGCTTTGCGCAGCTACCACCGCCCACACCCGGGCATCTTCCTTGAAGCCAACACCCGCACCCAGCTGAAAAACATAAAGGTTCACTACGCCGAAGGCATGGGTGTGGTGGCACAACGCTGCACCGACATCCACCTGAACCACGTCGACGTCTGCCTGCCTAAAGGCAAGGGGCGCTACTTCACCACACAAGCCGACGCCACCCACTTTGTGCAATGCCGCGGACGCATCGTTGAGGAAAACAGCCTCTACGAAAGCATGATGGACGATGCCATCAATGTTCACGGCGTGTATCTGCGCGTACGTGAACGCATCGACAGCCGCACCGTGAAGGCTTGCTTCGAACACAACCAGTCGTGGGGATATTCGTGGGGCGACGAGGGCGACACCGTGATTGTGGTGCGCTCTGCCACTATGGACCAACTACCTTGGAAGGGCATAATCCGCTCAATACGGCCCTCGTCGGGCAAAATTGCCGGCACCAAGGACTATGTGATTTCGTTCGACCGCGACCTGCCGGCTGAAGTCACCGAAAAAGAAGGCTACGGATTGGAGAACCTCACATGGACTCCTGAAGTGGTGTTCCGAGGCTGCACCGTGCGCAACAATCGCGCCCGCGGAGCATTGTTCTCATCGCCACGATACACCGTGTGCGAAAAGAATTTGTTCGACCACACTTCGGGAACCGCCATTCTGCTCTGCGGCGACTGCAACGGATGGTATGAGAGCGGCGCCGTGCGCAATCTGGTGATTCGCCGCAATCGCTTCGTGAACTCGCTCACCAATATGTTCCAGTTCACCAACGCTGTTATTTCAATCTACCCCGAAATACCTCAACTCAAAGCCGCCAAGACCTATTTCCACGGCGGCACGCCTGAAGCTATTCGCATTGAGAACAACGTGTTTGAAACCTTCGACCATCCTCTCATCTATGCCAAGAGCGTCGACGGATTAGTGGTGAAAGGCAACAAGGTGAAGTATAACACCGACTTCGAGCCATTCCATTGGAACAAGCAAAGCGTACTCATGGAGCACTGCACCAACACCTCGGTGCAACAGTTCCCTGCCCTGCCCGCAAGCAAATGATACAGCCTCTGCCGAGAGGTGAAAAAAACTGCATAATGCCGACATTTCGGCAACAAGATAACAAGGGGCACGTCGTCGCGACGCGCCCCTTTCAGAATACAAATCGTTCAATAACCGTTAAAAACCTCCTGCATTTTATCATTTATTACAAAACCCTTGCACAAATCAAATAAAAACCGTAGATTTGCAACACAAGAACCCGCCAAGCCTCTCGTTGATGCTTAAATCGGCGGGTCGTTTTATTTTATGAGGTACACCAAACAATATTCATCACCATCAGAATTAATATCTATACTCCAAAGCAGAGGCTTGGATTGTACTGACACCTATAATGCTACAGGTGTCTTAAGTTCTATTGGTTATTATAGGTTGTCCGGGTATTTTTATCCTTTTCTATTAAGTCCCAAGTCTGAGCATAGATTCAAGCCTGGAAGCACATTAGGAAGCGCCTTAAAACTATATGAGTTTGACAGGGAACTACGTCAACTTGTTTTTAATCAAATTGAACGCATAGAGGTAGCCGTAAGGAGTGCAATCATTAATATTGTTTGTGCCGAAACAAATGATGTGTTTTGGTTGACTAATCAGACCCACTTTGCAGATTTTGAAAAGTTTGAACGAACCATATTGCTTATTGATAAGGAACTACAAACCACCAGAGAGGACTTTATCACTCATTTCAAGCAAAATTACGAAGATTCATATCCTCCCTCATGGATGATTGCAGAGATAATGCCTCTTGGTACGCTGACAAGGGTTTTTGACAACATAGCAAACAACAGGATTCGCAAGAAGATTGCTCGACATTTTGGTTTGACTGTTCCTGTCTTTATCTCGTGGATGACAGTGGTAACATTAACACGAAATTCTTGTTGCCACCATGCAAGACTATGGAATCGCTCACTTTCTCTTCGCACGCTTACCATGACGAGACCATTGACTCCGTGGGTCAGCAACAATGTAAAACAAGGTAGAATATTCTTCACTCTCTGCATTCTAAAACATTTTGTCGACATCATTTGGAACAACAATGGATTCAAAGGCGATTTGATTGCGTTGCTTGAAAAATACCCCATGGCTGACATTGCTGCAATGGGTTTTCCTCAAAATTGGCTGGACGAACCCCTCTGGAGTAACCAACCATAGGGCAATGACTGTTGAAAAAATAACTGATACTATTATGCAAAACGCCATTCTCTGAGCAGCCCTTTCTTCGGCAACAAGACAACAAGGGTCACGTCGTCGCGACGCGCCCCTTTCAGAATGGTTTTCTTAGCTAACATCTGTGTGCAAGCATTGCTTGTGAGAGCAGTCGGCACATCAGTGTATTCGTTTACGCCTTACAGCACATGCAGACGACGCTTGTATTCGTCGATGGCAGCATCGAGGCGTTGCTGTGCTGTGGTGTCGCCCGGCACATTGTGCGACGGGTTGATGTAGAGTTTCACGCCACGGCTTTCGAGAATCTCAACAACGGTGCAAACGGTGGTCCACACCAAAGTGATAAATCCGAGAGTTGACAACGGGCCGATTTTGTCGAACTGATGCTCGGTAGTTACCGAGGCATCTTGCAAAGGCACGCAAGAGTCAACCACCACGTCAGCCACCTGGAACAGGTTCTTACCGCTTGAATGACGTCCGGCTTTGTCGCCGGTGTTACCAGCCGAGCCGAAAGCAATCACCTTCATGCCGCGCTTCTTGGCTTCGAGTGCCATGTCGATGTTCACGGCATTGATGCCGGTGTGCGAGAATATCCAAAGGCAGTCGTCCGACGAGAACTCATAGTTCTTCATAATCTGCTGAGCGTAGCCCTCAAGGCGCTCCAAATAGAGGAACTGATGGATGCCCATCTGACCGATAATCTGTGTGAAGAAAGTGAGGGGTAATTCGCACAGCGGGTGGAAGCCTACGATGCCGCCAATGCGCGGATACATCTCCTCACACGGGATGGTGGCGTGGCCGCAGCCCCAGGTGTGCACCCAGCGACCCTTTTCAATCGAGTCAGCCATGATTGTGGCTGCCTTACGGATGTTTTCCATTTGAGTTTCCTCAATAGTGTTCATAATGCCATGGGCATTGTTCAACCAATCTTTTGCGTACATAACATTTAAATTTATTTATCAGTTAATAGTTACAAATCAATTATTGCGTTTCGAGCCAATCGAATAAAGCACACCCATCATCATCACTGCGGCAATCATCACATAGGGGTAGAAGTCGAGCAGCAAGCCGCCCACAAAGGCATTAATCACCGAGCTGCCGGCAAGCGCTATGGAAATGGCAATGCCAAATGCTGTGCCCGACAGCTTGTTGAAGCGCGCGCCCAGCTGCCCAAGCACCACCGGATAGGTTGCCGACAACCCAAAGCCGGCAAGCGCCATTGCCGCCATTGCTTCGCCCAGATTGCGCACAAACGGCATCATAGCAAATCCGCAGAGCATGATTGCAAAAAAGGTGTACAGGATGCGCGTTTGTGACATCTTTTTCGACAGCCATATTAGTGCAAACCGAGCCACTATCAGCGCCACCATCATCACCGTGAGCAGCAACACTGCCTTGGGAATGTGCGAAAAATAAGTGGTGGCAAGGTTATTGGTCACGCTCTCGATGCTGCTTTGAAACAGCAGCACCAAGCTCAACGTCACCAGTACGGGGTTGCGCAGCAGCTTCACCGCCTCGCCCAACGGGAAACTCTGTGCCAACTTTGGAGCAGGAAACTCCACGCTAAAGCACAATGCAGTGCCCAATGCAAGCACCGCCGATATGCCCAGCAAAGTGTAAGTGTAGTCAACATGGTCGCCAAGCAAGCCCACCAACAGCGTGATTGCCATTGCGCCAAGACCGTAGAATGCGCCCAGCAGGCTCAGTCGCGCGCCGCGTACCTGCTCGTCGGCATATAAGTCGGACACTATGGTGTTGGTCTGCCCATTGAGCACACCGCCGCCCACGCCTATCAACACATACGACAGCATCAGCACCGGCATCGAGGCAGCAATGGCTATGAGCGCAATGCCCAGCAGCACCGAGCAACAGCTGCTCAAAAACAGCCACCGGTGGCCATAGCGGTCGCACACCGGACCAAACAGCATCGAGCCCACAAGAGTGCTTGCTGTGAGGGTGAATGCCAACGTGGCTTTATTGGCTACAGTGAGCATCAAACGCTCGCTCAGCGAGGGCAACACCGAGCCCAGAGCCACCATGGTGATGCCGAAAAACATCATGCCGAAGCATGCTGCCATAAACGATTTTCTTATTGATTTATCATCCATCATTTTCACTTATCTTTTAATAAGGTATTGAATAATCGGCAAAACTCTTTAGTCACAAAAAAGATCCTTATCCTGCAAGTCGACAGTTCCGCCCTGCAATGCCAAGAAAGCAGCACCCAGCAGCACCTCGGTGCCATCGAGCAATGTTGCCTCGAACTTTGTGCGGCGTATCGAGAGCGGTTGTGCCCAGCGCTTTGCTTCGGCATAGATGGCAGGCACCAGATGGCTCGCCGAACAAAACACACCACCACCCCAAATCACCTTCTCGGGGTTGAGCAGGCTCACCATGTTGGCAGATGCCATTCCCCACATCTCCACCGCCTTGTCAATCACCTGGCGGGCTATCACGTCGCCTGTGGCATAAGCCTTGAAAATATGCTTTGTGGTGAGACGCGAAATAGGCATTTGGCGCAACTCGCCGCGATAGCTCTTGTCGGCGTGAATCAGCTCCTTGGCACGATTGCAAATGCCGGTGCCCGAAGCGTAATATTCCAAGCATCCCTGAGGCTCATATTCCTTGACATACGGCGGCTGCAACGCCATCCAGCCTGTTGCCCCCACAATGTCGTGAGCGCCATGAAGCACACGCCCGTCAATCACTATGCCGGCACCGATGCCCGTGCCAACCACCATAAACACACAATTCTTGCAGCCTCGGCCCGCACCCTGCCAAAGCTCTCCGTAGATGGCGCAGCTGCGGTCGTTGTCGACGTACACATCAATGCCACGGCCTTCGACGTGACGCTTCAACTCTTGTGCAAGCGGATAACTATCCCACTGCGGTATGTTCGGCGCCCACACCAACCCCGTGTCGGGGTCGACGCTGCCCGGCACACAAACGCCAATGGCATCAATTTTTATCTTATGGTAATCGGCTTTATGCAGTTGGCGGTCGACGGTTTCAATTATCATCCGCCCCACCTCTTCGCCACCACGACCGGCAAGCAAATTCTTATGCAGATACTTCACACTGCCGTCTCTGTCAATTATTGCGCTTGCTATTTTTGTTCCACCCAAGTCGAGAGCTATCACTGCCATAGTATTTCGTTGATTTTAGGTTTATGAATAATATTTTTCACAAATATAGGCATTTGGCTTCGGTATTTGCAATATTATTAGCGAATTTTTATCGTT